>NZ_QKLC01000002.1:0-291826 GCF_003224385.1 Curtobacterium sp. MCPF17_003
GCATCTTGGTACGAGTGGCGGGACGCGGATCGGTGCTGCCCCGCACGCCGTGAGCATCTTGGTACGAGTGGCGGGACTTGAACCCGCACGCCGTGAGGCAGAGCATTTTGAGTGCCCCGTGTCTGCCGATTCCACCACACTCGCGAGGAGGCCAACACTACCAGCCCGACCCGCGCCTCCCGGCCCGTCGTCGACCGTCTCAGGAGCCCTCGAGCGCCTCGATCGCCGCCACGAGACCAGCCCGTCGCGGCGACCGCCGCGGCAGCACCGCGAGCAGCGCGCGGAGCACGAGCGCGTCGGTCGCACCGTCCGGGGTGCGCGCCCACGCGAGCAGGGCGTCGACGCCGCCGTCGGCGACGACCGACTCGCGGAACCGCAGCCGCACCAGGTCACGGACAGCGTCGACGCCGGGTGCGGCGGAGCCCGGCAGGACCGGTCCGGCGTACCGGTCGACGGCCTGGAGGCGCGCCCCGCGTTCGAGCGCGGACAGCACGCCGTCGACGTCGGTCCGGACCCCGGTCACCCGGTACGGCCGCGACGTCACGGTCACGTCCGGGGCGTGCTGCGCGAGGACCCGGCGCAGCCGGACGACCTCGGCGCGCAGGGTGACGACCGAGCCCGGGTCTCCGTAGACGGCGGCGGCGAGGTCGGTCGCCGCGAGGCCGGCGGGGTGCGCGGCGAGCACGACGAGCAGTTCGGAGTGCCGGGCGGACAGCTCGACCCGGCGGTCGGCGATCCGGAGCACGGCGGTGTCGGTACCGAGCACGGTCAGCTCGGCCGACGGCACGCCGGGTGTCCGCACCGGTGGGCGGACCGCGGCCAGGGCGAGCTGGGCCTCGGCTGCGGCGACCGTGGCGGCGAGCAGCGACAGCGTGTGCCGTTCGACTGCGCGGTCGTCGCCCGTCAGGTCGAGCACCCCGACGGTGGCGCCGCTCGCGTCGTGCACCGGGACGGCGGTGCACGAGAAGGGCTTGACGGCGTTCGCGTAGTGCTCATCGGAGCGGATCTGCACCGGACGGTCCAGGCGCAGTGCCGTGCCGGGCGCGCTGGTGCCGATGCGGTCCTCCGACCAGTCGGCTCCGGGGACGAAGCCCATGTCCTCGGCGGCGCGACGCGTGGAGCGGGCACCGTCGACCCAGACGAGACGACCCGCGGCGTCCGCGACGGCGACGACGCACCCGGCCGAGCGGGAGTCGTCGAGCAGCAGCCGACGGACCACCGGCAGCAGGGTGGCGATGGGGCCGTCGTGCCGGACGGCATCGAGTTCCTCGTCGCCGAGGGCGAGGACCGGGGCGGCGTCGGGGTCGACCCGGGCGGACCGCTGCCACGACGCGGCGACGAGCGGGCGGAGCCGACCGGGTGCACGCATGCGTCCTCCGATCGACCCCACCCGCCGCTCCGTCGCGACGCGCGCCATCAGCCTACGTCCGGGCCACCCGCGGGACCAGGCCGAGATCGGCGAGCTCGGCGTCGTCGAACATCCGCGACCGGGTGAGGAACCGTTTGCCCTCGGGGACCTCGACCGAGAACCCGCCGCCCCGGCCGTCGACGACGTCGATCGTCAGGTGCGTGTACTTCCAGTACTGGAACTGCGACACCGACATGTAGACCTCGACCGGGTCCAGCCCGTCGACCTGCAACGCGCCGAGCAGGACGTCCCCCGGGCCGGTCCGGAACATGCCGACGGGGTAGCACATCGGGCTCGAGCCGTCGCAGCAGCCGCCGGACTGGTGGAACATCAGCGGGCCGTGCCGGGTGGTGAGGGTGCGCAGGAGCTCCCCCGCCGCCGGGGTCGCCGCGACGCGTGCCGTGTCGGGCATCAGAAGAAGCCCATCGGCCCGTCGGCGTAGGAGACGAGCAGGTTCTTCGTCTGCTGGTAGTGGTCGAGCATCATCTTGTGGTTCTCGCGCCCGATGCCGGACTGCTTGTAGCCGCCGAAGGCCGCACCCGCCGGGTACTGGTGGTAGGTGTTCGACCACACCCGCCCGGCCTGGATGTCACGTCCGGCGCGGTACAGGGTCGTGACGTCACGGCTCCACACCCCGGCGCCGAGCCCGTACAGGGTGTCGTTGGCCGTGGCGATCGCGTCGTCGTAGCCGCTGAAGGACGTCAGGGCGAGCACGGGCCCGAAGATCTCCTCCTGGAAGATCCGCATCGAGTTGTCGCCCTCGAACACCGTCGGGGTGACGTAGTAGCCGCCCGAGAGTTCACCGCCCAGGTCCGCGCGTTCACCCCCGGTCAGGAGCGTCGCACCCTCCTGCTTGCCGATGTCGATGTAGCTCAGGATCTTCTCGAGCTGGTCGTTCGACGCCTGGGCGCCGATCATCGTGGACAGGTCGAGGGGGTGCCCCTGCTTGACGGCACGGACGCGTTCCAGGCCGTCGGCGACGAACCCGTCGTAGATCTCCTCCGCCACCAGTGCCCGGGACGGACACGTGCAGACCTCGCCCTGGTTCAGGTTGAAGAACGTGAAGCCCTCGAGCGCCTTGTCGTAGAAGGAGTCCTTCTCGGCCGCCACGTCGGGGAAGAACACGTTCGGGCTCTTGCCGCCGAGCTCGAGCGTCACCGGGATGAGGCTCCGCGAGGCGTACTGCATGATCAGCCGCCCGGTGGTGGTCTCCCCCGTGAAGGCGATCTTCCGGATGTCCGGGTGCTGCGCGAGCGGTGCGCCGACCTCGATGCCGAAGCCGTTGACGACGTTGAGCACCCCGGCGGGCAGCAGGTCGCGGATGAGCTCGACGAGCACGTGGATGGACGCCGGGGTCTGCTCGGCGGGCTTCAGCACGACGCAGTTGCCGGCGGCGAGGGCCGGGGCGAGCTTCCAGACCGCCATCAGGATCGGGAAGTTCCACGGGATGATCTGCCCGACGACGCCGAGCGGTTCGTGGAAGTGGTAGGCCACGGTGTCGTGGTCGATCTCGCCGGCGGACCCCTCCTGCGCACGGATCGCCCCGGCGAAGTACCGGAAGTGGTCGATCGCGAGCGGGATGTCCGCGCCGAGGGTCTCGCGGATCGGCTTGCCGTTCTCCCACGTCTCGGCGACGGCGAGCACCTCGAGGTGCTCCTCCATGCGGTCCGCGATCTTGTTGAGGATGACAGCGCGCTCGGCCGCGCTCGTCCGGCCCCAGGCCGGGAACGCCTTCCAGGCGGCGGCGACGGCGCGGTCGACGTCCGTCGAGTCGCCGCGGGCCACCTCGGTGAACACCTTGCCCGTGACGGGCGTCGGGTTCTCGAAGTACTGCCCGCTGGCGGACGGCACGTACTCGCCGCCGATGAAGTGGTCGTACCGGGATCGGTACTCGACCAGGGAGCCGGGCTCGCCGGGTGCGGCGTAGCTGGTGGGCGAGGGTGCGATGGTCATGGTGGTGCCCTTTCGACGACGCTGTCGGGGCGCACGGGTCGCGCGCCTGCTCCGCACGGTACGACCGCGGGGGTTGCAGGTCGTTGCACGGCCCGGGGCTCGGACGGGTAGCGTTCTGGACACCAGCGCTGGCGATCAGGGAGGAGCGCTCGTGGATTCTCGTGCAGTCAGGACGTTCCGGGTGTTCGTCGTCGTCACCGCGGTCGTCGCCATCGCACTGGGCATCGTGGCCATCGTCTGGCCCCGCCCGTCGCTCGTGCTCGTGGCGCTGCTGTTCGGCGTGTACCTCGTCGTGGCCGGGGCACTGCGCGTCTTCGCCGCGGTGCGGGGCCACGGCACCCGGCCGGTGTGGCGGTGGACGTCCGGCATCGTCGGCGGTCTGGTCGCGGTCGCGGGGCTCGTGACGCTGCTCGACCCGGCGATCCCGCTCGTCGTCTACGCCGTGCTCGCCGGGGTCGGGTTCCTGATCGAGGGGGTCGCCGCGATCGTCGGCGGCTTCGTCGGCCACCCGGGATCGTCACGCGTCCCGACGATCGTCAGCGGCGTGCTGTCCATCATCGGGGGCATCGTCGTGCTCGTCGCGCCCGGACTCGCGCTGACCGTCTTCATGGTCTTCGCCGGCATCGCGCTCATCGTCGTCGGGGCCGCGGCCCTGCTGCTCCTGCCGCCGCGCGCTGCCGTCCGCCGCTAGCCGCCGAGCGCCGCCGTCCGCTGCTCGACCGCGGCGCCCCTGCCGTCCGCCGCTAGGCCGACCCGGTGCCGAAGAGCAGCCCGAGTGCGTAGGTGACGATCGCCGCACCGAACCCGATGGCGAGCTGCCGGAAGGCCCGCTTGCCGGGAGACGCTCCGCTCAGCACGCCGACGACGGCACCGGTGCCGAGCAGGGCGATGCCCACCAGCCCGCCGGCCACCGCGATGGCCGGCCACCCCTGCATGCCGAACAGGAACGGCAGCACCGGGATGATCGCGCCCGAGGCGAAGAAGCAGAAGCTCGACACCGCGGCGCTCAGCCCGGTGCCGACCGCCTCGTGGTCGTCGGCGACCGCGGTGGAACCGGTCGCCGGCCGCCGCTCACCGATGCCGGACAGCACCTGCGCAGCGTGCTCGGTCGCCTCGGCCTCGGACATCCCGCGCGCCCGGTAGACCAGGGCGAGCTCGTTCGCGTCGACGTCGAGGTCCGACACCGCCCTGCCGGCCTCGGGATGGGGCGCGGACGCCTCGAGCAGTTCGCGCTGCGACCGGACGGAGACGTACTCCCCCGCCCCCATCGACAACGCACCGGCCAGCAGGCCGGCGATGCCGCTCAGCAGCACGAAGTGCCGGTCGGCCCCCGAAGCGCTGATGCCGATGATGAGCGCCAGGTTGGACACCAGGCCGTCGTTCGCGCCGAACACCGCCGCCCGGAACGTGCCGGACAGCCGCATCCGGCCACGGTTCGCGAGCCCGCGCACGACCTCGCCGTGGATCCGCTCGTCGGCGGCCATCCGCGCGGTCGCGTCCGAGTCGTCGGCGTACGGCGAGCGGTCCTCGGCGCGCTGCATGAGCGCGAGGACGAAGACCGACCCGAACCGCTTGGCCAGCACGGCGAGCACCCGGGTGCGCAGGCTCCCCCGCTGCGGCCGTCCGACGTCGTCGCCGAGCAGGTCGAGCCAGTGGTCGGCGTGCCGTCCCTCGGCCTCGGCCAGCGCGGCGAGGATCTCGCGCTCCTCGCCGGAACGGCGGGCAGCGAGGTTGCGGTACACGGCCGCCTCGGCACGTTCGTCGGCCAGGTAGCGACGCCAGCGGCGGACGTCGGCGCGCGGCGCCGGGGTGTCGGATCGGAGGCTCACAGCGACCATCCTGCCGCCTGCGGCCGACGTCCGGTCACCACCAGGGCCGTGGAGACGCGGCAGGGCGCGGACCGGAAGCGGTCGGCGCTGCTCGCACCGGGCCTCCAGTCCGCGCCCTGGTGGCGACGGAGCCTCGGGATCAGTCCCGGACGTACGCCGGCGCGGCCTCGGCGTGGGCGTCGCCCACCCGGTGCACGCGCAGGTCGTTCGTCGAGCCCTCGATGCCGGGAGGGGACCCGGCCGTCACGATGACGCGGTCGCCGGGGGCGGCCAGGCCGTTCTCGAGGAGGACGTCGTCCACCTGCGAGAAGAGCTCGTCGGTGTGGGTCTTCCGCTCCACCAGGAACGAACGGACACCCCACGTGAGGGCCATCCGGCGGCGCGTGGCCTCGTTCGGGGTGAAGGCGATGATCGGCAGACCGTGGCGCAGGCGCGACATGCGGCGGGCCGAGTCGCCGGACTCCGTGAAGACGCAGAGGTACGACGCCTCGGTGAACTCGGCGATCTCGACGGCGGCGAGGGTGATCGCTCCGCCGAGGGTGCGCGGCTTGGTGCCGAGCGGGGCGATGCGCTCGAGACCGTGGTCCTCGGTGGACTCGACGATGCGGGCCATGGTGCGGACGGTCTGCACCGGGTACTCACCGACGCTCGTCTCACCGGACAGCATGACCGCGTCGGCACCGTCGAGGACGGCGTTGGCGACGTCGGACGTCTCGGCGCGGGTGGGGATCGGCGACGAGATCATCGACTCGAGCATCTGCGTCGCGACGATGACCGGCTTCGCCATGCGGCGGGACAGCTCGACGGCGCGCTTCTGCACGATCGGGACGGCCTCGAGCGGGAGCTCGACGCCGAGGTCACCGCGGGCGACCATGATGCTGTCGAAGGCGTCGATGATCTCCTCGAGCGCGTCGACGGCCTGGGGCTTCTCGACCTTGGCGATGACCGGCAGGCGCTTGCCCTCTTCGTCCATGATCTCGTGGGCGCGCACGACGTCGCTCGCGTTGCGCACGAACGACAGCGCGATGAGGTCGGCGCCCTGGCGGATCGCCCAGCGCAGGTCGGCCTCGTCCTTCTCGCTCAGCGCGGGGACGTTGACGGCGACACCGGGCAGGTTGATGCCCTTGTTGTTGGACACCGTGCCGGGGACGACGACCTCGGTGCGGACCCGCACGCCGTCGGTGTCGAGGACACGGAGGCGGACACGGCCGTCGTCGATGAGCAGGGGGTCGCCGGGCTTGACGTCCTGCGGCAGGCCCTTGAACGTCGTGCCGCAGATCTCCTTCGAGCCGGGGACGTCCTCGGTCGTGATGGTGAAGATGTCACCGACCGCCAGGTCGTGCGGGCCGTCGGCGAACCGAGCCAGACGGATCTTCGGACCCTGCAGGTCGACGAGGATCGCGACGGGCTTGCCGAGTTCTTCGGCGGCACGACGGACGTTGACGTAGTTGGCCTCGTGGACGCTGTAGTCACCGTGGCTGAGGTTGAGGCGGGCGACGTCGACGCCCGCTTCGATGATCTCCTTGACGGTCTCGTAGTCCGACGTTGCCGGTCCGAGCGTCGAAACGATCTTTGCGCGTCTCAATGGATTCCTTCGTGGTGGTGGATGGAGCTTGGGTTTCCGCGCTGTGGGGCCGCGCGGAACGAAGCGAGGCCACCAGCACCCTACCGAGTGCTGGTGGCCTCGCGCTCACGGGAGCGTGAGCATCTGGTGGATCGCCGACATCAGACGGAGATCGCCCGGTCGGTCGCCTTGACCGGTGCCGGCAGGATCGTGGAGCCCTCGAGGTACTCGTCGACCTGGGCGGCCGCGGCACGGCCCTCGGCGATCGCCCACACGATGAGCGACTGCCCACGACCCGCGTCGCCGGCGACGAACACGCCGGCCTCGTTGGTCGCGTAGTCGGCACGGCGGTCGAGCGCCCCGGAGACCGTGGTCGGCAGACCGAGCTGCGGCTCGATCGTGTCCGACTCGGGGCCGGTGAAGCCCATCGCGATGAGGACGAGGTCGGCCGGGATCTCCCGCTCGCTGCCCGCCTTCGGGACCCGTCGGCCGTCGAGGTACTCGGTCTCGGCGACCCGCAGCGCACGGACCTCGCCGGCGTCGTTCGACAGGAACTCGACGGTGGAGGCGAGGAAGTGCCGCTCGCCGCCCTCTTCGTGGGCGCTCGTGATCTCGAACACGGTCGGGAACATCGGCCACGGCTGGTCGGACGGACGCTCGAGCGGCGGCTGCTTGCCGATCGCCAGGTTCGTCACGCTCAACGCACCCTGGCGGTGAGCGGTGCCGATGCAGTCCGCGCCGGTGTCGCCGCCGCCGATGACGACGACGTGCTTGCCCTCGGCCGTGATCTGGTTGTCGACCGTCGTGCCCGCGTTCGCCTTGTTCTGCTGGACCAGGTAGTCCATGGCGAAGTGCACGCCCTCGAGGTCGCGCCCCGGGATCGGCAGGTCGCGCGGCACCGTGGCACCGGTGGCGACGACGACCGCGTCGTAGCGTGACTTCAGGTCGTCCCAGGTGATGTCCCTACCGATCTCGACCCCGGCACGGAACCGGGTGCCCTCGGCCTGCATCTGGGCGAGACGCGCGTCGATCTGGCGCTTCTCCATCTTGAAGTCCGGGATGCCGTAGCGGAGCAGGCCGCCGATGCGGTCGTCCCGCTCGTAGACGGCCACCGTGTGGCCGGCACGCGTGAGCTGCTGCGCGGCGGCGAGCCCGGCGGGGCCGGAGCCCACGACGGCGACGGTCTTGCCCGTCAGGCGCTCCGGCGGGTGGGGCGTGACCCAGCCGTTCTGGAACGCCTGGTCGATGATCGAGACCTCGACCTGCTTGATCGTCACCGGGGGCTGGTTGATGCCGAGTACGCACGACGACTCGCACGGCGCGGGGCAGAGCCGACCCGTGAACTCCGGGAAGTTGTTCGTCTCGTGCAGGCGCTCGATCGCCTGCCGGCCCTCACCGCGCCACGTCAGGTCGTTCCACTCCGGGATCAGGTTGCCGAGCGGGCAGCCCTGGTGGCAGAACGGCACGCCGCAGTCCATGCAGCGGCCGGCCTGGCGCTTCAGGACACCGGACTCCTGCTGCTCGTAGACCTCTTTCCAGTCCATGAGCCGCACGGGCACGGGTCGCCGGGGCGGGAGTTCGCGTTCCTGGACCTTCAGGAATCCCTTGGGGTCAGCCACCGGTCACCTCCATGATCCTGTTCCAAACGATGTCACCGTCGGGGTCGAGCCCCTCGTCGACGGCCTGTCTGCGCGTCTCGAGCACCGCCGCGTAGTCGCGCGGCAGCACCTTGACGAAGTCGCTCAGGTCTCCGGACGCCAGCAGGTCGGACGCGAGCGTCGACCCCGTCTCGTCGGCGTGCCGGGTGAGCAGGTCGGTGACGATCTCGACGTCGGCGCTGTCGAGCGCCTCGAGCCGGAGTTCGCCGGACGCCAGGGCGTCGGTGTTCACGTGCTCCTCGCGGAGCCCACGGACGTACGCCGTGCCACCGGACATGCCGGCACCGAGGTTCCGGCCGGTCTCGCCGAGGATGAGCGCGAGCCCGCCCGTCATGTACTCGAGCGCGTGGTCCCCCACGCCCTCGACGACGGCCGTGGCACCGGAGTTCCGCACCAGGAACCGCTCGCCCACGATGCCGCGGATGAACATGCTGCCCTGGGTGGCGCCGTACCCGATGACGTTGCCGGCGATGACGTTCTCGGCGGGGTCGAAGCCCGAACCGGCGTCGGGGCGGACGACGATCTGGCCGCCGGAGAGCCCCTTGCCGACGTAGTCGTTGCTGTCGCCGATCAGCCGCAGCGTGATGCCCGCCGGCAGGAACGCGCCGAGCGACTGCCCGGCGGAACCGCGCAGCGTCACGTCGATCGAACCGTTCGGCAGACCGTGTTCGCCGTGCCGCAGGGTCACCTGGTGGCCGAGCATGGTGCCGACGGCACGCTCGGTGTTGCGGATGGGCAGGTCGAGCGCGATCGAACCGCCGTGGTCGAGCACGTCCGCTGTCTGCTGGATGAGCTGCACGTCGAAGTGCTGGTCCAGCTCGTGGTCCTGCTCACGGTGGTGACGGCGCGGTTCCGCGTCGTCGAAGTGCGGTCCCTTGAGCACCGGCGCGAGGTCGAGCCCCGAGGCCTTCCAGTGCTCGACGGCACGGTCGACGTCGAGCACGTCGGTCTGCCCGATCGCCTCGTCGAGGGTGCGGAAGCCGAGCTCGGCGAGGAGCTCGCGGACCTCTTGCGCGATGAACTCGAAGAAGTTCACGACGAACTCGGGCTTGCCGGAGAACCGCTTGCGGAGCTCGGGGTTCTGCGTGGCGACGCCGACCGGGCAGGTGTCCAGGTGGCAGACGCGCATCAGGATGCAGCCCTCGACCACGAGCGGGGCGGTCGCGAAGCCGTACTCCTCGGCACCGAGCAACGCGGCCACGACGACGTCGCGCCCGGTCTTCATCTGCCCGTCCACCTGCACGACCACGCGGTCGCGCATGCCGTTCAGCATGAGCGTCTGCTGGGTCTCGGCCAGGCCGATCTCCCACGGGGTGCCGGCGTGCTTGAGCGAGTTCAGCGGGCTCGCGCCGGTGCCGCCGTCGTGGCCGGACACGAGCACGACGTCGGCCAGGGCCTTCGTCACGCCGGCCGCGACCGCACCGATGCCGGACTGGCTCACGAGCTTCACGTGGACGCGGGCAGCCGGGTTGGCGCGCTTGACGTCGAAGATCAGCTGCTTGAGGTCCTCGATGGAGTAGATGTCGTGGTGCGGCGGCGGCGAGATGAGGCCGACGCCCGCGGTGGCGTGCCGGGTGCGGGCCACCCACGGGTAGACCTTCGCCGGGGGCAGCTGACCGCCCTCGCCGGGCTTCGCACCCTGCGCCATCTTGAGCTGGATGTCGGTGGCGTGCGTGAGGTACATGCTCGTCACGCCGAAGCGGCCGGAGGCGACCTGCTTGATCGCGCTGCGGCGCTCGGGGTCGAGCAGCCGGTCGACGTCCTCGCCGCCCTCGCCCGTGTTCGAGCGACCGCCGAGTCGGTTCATCGCGATGGCGAGCGTCTCGTGGGCTTCCTTCGAGATGGACCCGTAGGACATCGCACCGGTGTTGAACCGCTTGACGATCGACTCGATCGACTCGACCTCGTCGAGTGCGATGGGCTTCCGCGTGCCCTGCTTGAAGCGGAACAGCCCGCGGAGCGTCATGAGCTGCTCGGACTGGTCGTCCACGGCGCTCGAGTACTCGCGGAAGATGTCGTACCGGCGAGCACGCGTGGCGTGCTGCAGGCGGAACACCGTGTCCGGGTTGAACAGGTGCGGCGGGCCCTGACGGCGCCACTGGTACTCGCCGCCGATCTGCAGTCGCTCGTGGGAGAGCACCGCGCCGTCCTGCGGGTACGCCTGGGCGTGCCGCTCGGCGTTCTCCTTGGCGATGACGTCGATGTCGACGCCGCCCAGGATCGACGAGGTGCCCGTGAAGTACTTGTCGACGAACTCCTGGCTGAGCCCGACGGCCTCGAACGCCTGCGCACCGGCGTAGCTGGACACCGTGGAGATGCCCATCTTCGACATGATCTTCAGCACGCCCTTGCCGAGCGCCTTGATGACGTTCTTGACGGCCTGCTCCGGAGTGATCCCGGGGATCATGCCGGCGCGCACCAGGTTCTCGCAGGTCTCCATCGCCAGGTACGGGTTGATCGCCGAGGCGCCGTACCCGATGAGGGTCGCCACGTGGTGGACCTCACGCACGTCGCCGGCCTCGACGATGAGCCCGACCTTCATGCGCTGTTCGGTGCGGATCAGGTGGTGGTGGACCGCGGCGAGGAGCAGGAGGCTCGGCACCGGTGCCTGCTCGGAGTTGCCGTCGCGGTCGGACAGCACGATGAACTGCTTGCCGGACTCGATCGCGGCGTCGACCTCGTCGCACACGGCAGCGATGCGCTTCTGCATCGCCTTCTTGCCGGCGTCGACGCGGTACAGGCCCTTGATCGTGACGGTCAGGTGGCGACCCGACTCGGTCTCGAAGTGCTGCACCTTGGCGAGCTGGTCGTTGTCGATCACCGGGAAGTCGAGCGTGATCTGCTTCGCGTGCTCGGGACCGGCGGAGAGCAGGTTGCGCTCCGGACCGAGCCCCATCCCCATCGAGGTGATGACCTGCTCGCGGATCGAGTCGAGCGGCGGGTTGGTCACCTGCGCGAACTGCTGCGTGAAGTAGTCGAAGAGCAGGCGCGGACGCTCCGACAGCACGGCGATCGGGGTGTCCGAGCCCATCGCGCCGAGGGGCTCGGCTCCCGCTGCCGCCATCGGGCGCAGCAGGATCCTGACCTCTTCTTCGGTGTACCCGAACGCGCGCTGACGACGGGTGACCGAGGCCGGGGTGTGCACGATGTGCTCGCGCTCCGGCAGGTCGTTGAGGTTGATGCGGCCGGCTTCGAGCCAGTCGCCCCACGGACCCGAGGCGGCGAGCTCGCGCTTGACCTCGTCGTCCTCGATGATGCGGCCGGCCTCGGTGTCCACCAGGAACATCCGGCCCGGACGCAGACGCCCCTTGCGCACGACCTTGGCGGCCGGCACGTCGATGACCCCGGTCTCGGAGCCCATCACGATGAGGCCGTCGTCCGTGACCAGGAAGCGTCCGGGGCGCAGGCCGTTGCGGTCGAGGGTGGCGCCGACGAGCGAGCCGTCGGTGAAGGTGATCGCGGCGGGGCCGTCCCACGGCTCCATGAGCATCGAGTGGTACTCGTAGAACGCGCGGAGGTCCGGGTCCATCCCGACCTGGTTCTCCCACGCCTCGGGAACCATCATCGACACGGCGTGCGGCAGGGTCCGGCCGGTCAGGGTCAGCAGCTCGAGGACCTCGTCGAACGAGGCCGAGTCGCTCGCCCCCGGGCTCACGATGGGCAGCAGCGGGGCCATGTCGCCGAGCAGTTCGCTCTCGAGCTGCGACTGGCGGGCGCGCATCCAGTTGCGGTTGCCGCGCACCGTGTTGATCTCGCCGTTGTGGGCGATCGTCCGGAACGGCTGCGCGAGCGGCCACGACGGGAACGTGTTGGTGGAGTAGCGCGAGTGCACGATCGCGAGCTTCGAGGCGAAGCGCTCGTCGCTGAGGTCCGGGTAGAACGGTTCGAGCTGCAGCGTCGTGACCATGCCCTTGTAGACCATGGTGCGGCTCGACAGCGACATGAAGTAGAGGTCGTTGTCGTGCTCGGCGCGCTTGCGGAGCCGGAAGGCCTGGCGGTCCAGCGCGATGCCGCTCCACGACGCACCGTGCACGTCGTGCCGGATGGAGGCGACGAAGAGCTGTTCGAAGGCCGGCATCGCGGCACGGGCCAGCGTGCCGAGGACCTCCGGACGCACCGGGACCTCGCGCCACCCGAGGACCTTCAGGCCCTCTTCACGGGCGAGCCGCTCGACGGCGCCCTTCACCGCGTGGCGCGCGTCGTCGTCCAGGGGCAGGTAGGCGGTGCCGACGGCGTACTCCCCCGCTGCCGGCAGCTCGAAGGGCACGACGGCCCGCAGGAACTCGTCGGGCACCTGGCACAGGATGCCCGCGCCGTCACCGGTGCCCGCGTCGGAGCCCACGGCACCGCGGTGCTCGAGGTTCCGGAGCGCACCGAGCGCCGCGTCGACGATGTCGTGACCGGGCGTGCCGCGCAGGGTCGCGACCATCGCGAGCCCGCATGCGTCCTTCTCGTTCGCCGGGTCGTACATGCCCGTGGCGTCCGGGATCGCGGAGAAACGGCGGTGCGGCGGCACGAGGCTCGTCGGTGCCGAGGGCTGGGTTGGCTGGAGCGCCATGGGGAACCGTCCTCACGAGGAAGTGGAACAGGGACAGCGGTGGCCCGGTGGTGCGTTCCGCCCGAGCGGGCGGGACTGGTGCCCGTGCCCGCCGTCAGTGAGTTGCCCTGCCGGCCGGCGAGGTTGCTGGGCCCCGCTTGTGGCGGGGGCCGTCTGGTGCTGCTGGTGGTGCTGCTGCGCGTCACCGGTGGTGGTCGGGAGGGGGTGTCTCCGCGACGCGATCAGCGAGTGGTCGTGACCGGATCGTCGCTCGTGACGCCGTCTGCTGCGTCGTCGTCGTGCTCCGAGAAGGTGTCGTCCGAGTCTACAACGGACCTCGGACGGGGCTCGCGCCCCGGCAGGTACGGGCTCGGCTCCTTGCCGGTGTGCCGACGGCTCTGCACCACGAAGATCAGGATGCCGATGACGACCGCGGCGAGGGCGACCCACACGTTGGTGCGGACGCCGAAGAAGGTCTCGCTCGTGTCGACGCGGATGGACTCGAGCACCGAGCGTCCTGCGCCGTACCAGATCAGGTACAGACCGAGGACCTTGCCCCACTGCAGCGTGAACTTGCGCGCCAGGAACAGGATGACGACGACACCGAGGACGTTCCAGATGATCTCGTACAGGAACGTCGGGTGGAACAGCGTGCCCTCGGGCAGGCCCTTCGGGAACGCGGCGTTGCTCGAGTCGATCTCGAGGCCCCAGGGCAGGCTCGTCGGCATGCCGAAGAGCTCCTGGTTGAAGTAGTTGCCCAGGCGGCCGAAGGCCTGCGCGAGCAGGACGCCCGGCACGACGGCGTCGATGAACGACGTGAACCGCAGGCCCACCTGGCGGCAGCCGATCCACGCGCCGACCGACCCGAGGATGAGCGCGCCGAAGATGGCGAGCCCGCCCTCCCAGATGTACAGGAAGGACAGCGGGTCGATGCCGGGGCCGAAGTAGTCGGACACGTGGGTGAACACGTGGAAGAGGCGACCGCCGATGATGCCGGCGGGCACGGCCCAGATCGCGATGTCGATGATGATCCAGCGCTCGACGCCGCGGGCGTTGAGTCGGCGGTTCGCCAGGACGACCGCGGCCACGATCCCGATCAGGATGCAGATCGCGTACGCGTGGATGCGGAAGTCGAGGGGCAGCGACCAGCCGAACGCGTCGCGGAGCCAGGCGGTCAGGTCGAAGTACTGCCAGGCGGTGCTCGGGCTCGGGATGCTCAGGAGGGGCATGGAGGTGCTGTCGCCTTTCGGAACTGACGGGGCGCGGTCGACGTGGCGTCGGCCTCGCTCACTGTAGCGCGGGTCGCGGGCCCGACAGGAACTGGACTAGCGGCGGCGGGCGCCGGTGGAGAGGTCGGCGGCACGGTCGGCCACACCCTGCACACCGAGGTCGGCCAGCGCGCGGACGAACGCGGACCCGACGATGGCACCGTCGGCGTACTCGAGCACCTCGCCGACCTGCTCGGCCGTCGAGATCCCGAGACCCACGCAGGTGCGCTCGACCCCGGCGTCGCGCAGGCGCGACACCACCGTGCGAGCGGCGACGTCGACCCCGGCCCGTGCACCGGTCACACCCATCGTGGAGACGGCGTAGACGAACCCACGGCTGGCCTGGACCGCCTGGCGCATGCGCTCGTCGGACGAGGACGGTGCGGCGAGGAAGACCCGGTCGAGCCCGGTCCGCTCGGAGGCCTCGGTCCACGCGGAGGCCTCGTCGGGGATGAGGTCGGGCGTGATCAGGCCGGCGGCACCGGCGGCGACGAGGTCGTCCGCGAAACGGTCCACGCCGTAGCGCAGCACCGGGTTCCAGTAGGTCATGACGAGCACCGGCACGTCGGCCCGCTCGGTGATCTGCTGCACGGCATCGAAGACCTGTGCGACCCGGAAGCCGTTCGCCAGGCTCTCCTCGGCCGCCCGCTGGATCACGGGGCCGTCCATCACCGGGTCGGAGTACGGCAGGCCGAACTCGATGACGTCCACGCCGTTCTCGGCGAGGGCGACGGCGGCGTCGACGCTGGTCTGCAGGTTCGGGTACCCGGCGGGCAGGTAGCCGACGACGGCTCCGGCGCGCTCGGCGTTGGCGGTGTCGATCGTCGTGGCGACGGTCCGGTTCGTGGTCACAGCTGCACCGCGTTCTCGTCGAGGATGCCGAAGTAGCGACTGGCGGACGCGACGTCCTTGTCACCCCGGCCGGACAGGTTCACGAGCACGACGCCCTCGGGGCCGAGCTCCTTGCCGAGCTTCATCGCACCGGCGAGGGCGTGGGACGACTCGATCGCCGGGATGATGCCCTCGGTCTGGCTCAGCAGTCGGAACGCCTCCATCGCCTCGGTGTCGGTGATCGGCTGGTACTTCGCGCGGCCGATCGACGCCAGGTACGCGTGCTCCGGTCCGACGCTCGGGTAGTCGAGTCCGGCGGAGATGCTGTGGCTCTCGATCGTCTGGCCGTCCTCGTCCTGCATCAGGTACGACTTCGCGCCCTGCAGCACGCCCTCGCGACCGAGCGTGATGCTCGCCGCGTGGCGACCGGTCTCGACGCCGTCGCCGCCGGCCTCGAAGCCGTGCAGCGCGACGGACTCGTCGTCGAGGAACGCCTCGAAGATGCCCATCGCGTTCGAACCGCCGCCGACGCAGGCCGCGACGGCGTCCGGCAGGCGCCCGACGCGGTCGAGGACCTGCTGCCGCGCTTCCTCGCCGATGACCTTGTGGAACTCGCGCACCATCTCGGGGAACGGGTGCGGACCGGCGACCGTGCCGAGCAGGTAGTGCGTCGACTCGACGTTGGCGACCCAGTCGCGCAGGGCGTCGTTGATGGCGTCCTTCAGGGTGCGCGAACCGGTCTCGACGGGGATCACCTCGGCGCCCAGCAGGCGCATCCGGGCGACGTTGAGGGCCTGTCGCTCGGTGTCGACGGCGCCCATGTAGACGACGCACTCCATGCCGAACAGTGCGGCAGCGGTCGCGGTGGCGACGCCGTGCTGGCCGGCACCGGTCTCGGCGATCAGGCGGGTCTTGCCGAGCCGACGGGCGACGAGGGCCTGGCCGAGGACGTTGTTGATCTTGTGGGAGCCGGTGTGGTTCAGGTCCTCACGCTTCAGGATGACCCGGGCACCACCGGCGTGCTTCGCGAACCGCGGCACCTCGGTGATGATCGAGGGGCGCCCGGTGTAGTCACGCTGCAGCTCGTCGAGCTCCGCACGGAACGCCGGGTCCGCCCAGGCCTGACGGAAGGCGGCCTCGAGCTCGTCGAGCGCGAGGACGAGGGACTCGGGGACGAAGCGTCCGCCGAAGTCACCGAAGTAGGGGCCGTGCAGGTCGCGGAGTGAGGTCACGATGTGTCTCCCGGGACGAGTCCGACGCGGCCGGTCGGCCGCGTCGGACGGGTGGAACGTGCGGCCGCGGTCGGCGGCCTCGATGCGTTGGCGGGTCAGGCCGCTCTTCGGCGGCACCGTGGGCGGATCGGGCCACGATTCGGCGGGCCCGTGGGCCGGTCAGGCCTGGTCGGCGGCGTCGACGAACGACGCCAGGGTCGCGGCGGGGTCGTCGCCCGTCACGAGCGCTTCACCGACCAGCACGACGTCGGCACCCGCTGCACGGTAGTGGGCGACGTCGGCCGGACCGGAGACCGCGGACTCGGCGACCCGTACGACCCCGGCGGGGATGCGGTCGGCGAGCGACCCGAACAGGTCGCGGTCGAGCGAGAAGTCGGTCAGGTCACGGGCGTTGACGCCGAGGATGCGGGCACCGGCGTCGAGGCCACGCGTGACCTCGTCACCGGAGTGCGCCTCGACCAGCACGCGCATGCCGAGTTCTTCGGCCAGGGTGTGCAGTTCGACCAGGCGGGCCTGTTCGAGCGCCGCCACGATGAGCAGCACGACGTCGGCTCCGGACGCCCGGGCCTCGATCACCTGGTACGGGTCTGCGATGAAGTCCTTGCGGAGCACGGGGACCCCGACGCGGGCCTTCACGGCTTCGAGGTCGGCCAGGCTGCCGAGGAACTTGCGGCCCTCGGTCAGGACGCTGATCGTCGAGGCCCCGCCACGCTCGTAGTCGGCGGCGAGGGCGGCCGGGTCGGCGATCGCGGCCATCGACCCGCGGGACGGGCTGGCACGCTTGACCTCGGCGATGATCTTCACCCGATCGCCCGGGCTGAGGAACGCGAGGGCGTCGAGCGGCGACGCCACCCGGTCGAGGTCGCGTTCGACGTCCGAGTACGGACGATCGACACGACGGGCGGCGGCGTCCTCGAGCGCGCCCGCGACGAGGGTCTCGAGCACGTTCGGCATCGGGAGACCCCTACTCGCCGTGGTGCTTGGGGACGAACTTCGGACCGTCGACGCCGTAGCCGGCCTTCTTCATCACGCCACCGGCGATGAGGCCGATGAGGACGACGCCAGCGGAGGCCCAGACGCCCCACGGCTGGTCGAACCAGAAGAACAGCGTGCCTGCCGCGAATCCGATCAGCATGATCACGACGGCGGTCCAGGCGGCCGGCGAGTGGCCTTCGCCGAGTTCTGCGGGCTCAGTGTTGCTCACGGTGCTCCTCGTTCTGCTCCGGCGTCGTCGGTCGAGCGACGCCCTGTCGATCCTACCGTGTCGTCACTCGGCGCCCCCGCGCCCGCGCCGTCGGCGGTGGTCGGGTCCACGCCCGCGCTCAGGTCGTCCCAGTCGACGACCGCGTCGCGCTGGACGGGTGCTGCTGCGCGTGCCGCCGCGGCGGCCCCGGCGGTAGCGGCACCGTACTTCCGGCTCGGGCCGGGCCAGGCGCGCTGGACCACGATGACGACCACGCCGAGCAGCACGGCGAGCACGCCGCCCGCGATCCCGACGGCGGGCCACGGGCTCACGGAGACGCTCGACACGACACCGCGGACGGCGCCGAGGTCGCTGACCCCGGCGACCTCGCCGACGGCACCGCGTGCAGCGGCGATCGGGTCACCGAGTGCGGTGATCCCGCTGACGACCACGCCGAGGCCGAGCAGGATCTCGACGGCGGCGAGCACGATGCGCAACACCCGGCCGGCGATGGTCATCGCCAGGAAGAGTGCGAGGCTGGCGATCGCCAGCGCGGTGTACTGCGGCACGACCGCCGCCCCGTCGGCCGAGACCGTCGAGGTGACGGCGGCACCCGCGTGCAGGCGCACGGTGAACCAGGTCTGGGTCCAGGCGAGCATGATGACGCCGGCGACCAGGAGCCCGGCAACCACGACGATCGGACGCGAGCGCTTCACGAGCGGACCTCGCGCATCCGGTTGGCCGTGGCGACGGCACGCAGCGGCGCGGCGGCCTTGTTGACCGCCTCGACGTGCTCGGTCTCCGGGTCGGAGTCCGCCACGAGCCCGGCACCGGCCTGCACGCGGGCGACGCCGTCCTTGATCAGGGCCGTTCGGATCGCGATCGCCAGGTCGGCGTCACCGGCGAAGTCGAAGTACCCGACGACTCCGGCGTACGCACCGCGCTTCGCCGGCTCGAGCTCGTCGATGATCTCGAGCGCACGCGGCTTCGGCGCACCCGAGAGCGTGCCGGCCGGGAACGTCGCCCGGAACACGTCGATCGCCGAGGCGTCGGGACGCACCCGCCCCTCGACGCTCGACACCAGGTGCATGATGTGGCTGAACCGCTCGACGGTCATGAACTCGGTGACGCTGACGGTGCCCGGCTCGCACACCTTCTGCAGGTCGTTGCGGGCGAGGTCGACGAGCATCAGGTGCTCGGCGCGCTCCTTCGGGTCGCCGAGCAGGTCCTCGCCGAGGCGGACGTCCTCTTCCGGGGTCGCACCGCGCGGGCGGGACCCGGCGATCGGGTGTGTGATCGCGCGGTCGCCCTGCACCTTGACCAGGGCCTCTGGCGAGGCCCCGACGATCCAGAACCGCTCGTCGGCGGTGTCCGCGAGGGCGAGGAAGTACATGTACGGACTCGGGTTCAGCGTCCGGAGGACCCGGTAGACGTCGAGCGGGTCGGCCGTGACCTCGTGGTCGAACCGCTGCGAGATGACGACCTGGAACACGTCGCCGTCGCGGATGAAGCCCTTCGAGCGCTCGACGGCCGCCATGTAGTCGGCCGGGCTCGTGCGGTGGGTCGGGGTCGGCTCGGCGATCTCGAAGGCCTCGGCGACGGTCGCGACGCTCGGTTGCACCAGGTCGCCCTGCATGCGGTCGAGGCGCTGCTGCGCGTCCGCCCAGAGGGTGTCCGCGTCGTCGGTGCCGTCGTTCAGCACGCTCGCGACGAGCAGCACGAGACCGGTGCGGTGGTCGAGCGCGGCGAGTTCGGAGACGAACGACAGCGCCTGTCCGGGGACGTCGAAGTCGGCTGGCGGCACGTTCGGCAGGTGCTCGAGCTGCCGCACGGCCTCCCACCCGATGAAGCCCACGGTGCCGCCGACGAGCGGCGGCGAGCCGGGCACCCGCGGCGTGGCCCAGCGCTCGTGCAACCGTGCGAGGACCTCGAGGGGGGCGCCCTCGAGCGACCCGACGGCGCGCTCGGCGTCGATGCCGGTGTCGATCCAGGCCGCGCGGTCGCCGTCCTGCGTCAGGACGCCGAAGCTCCGGACGCCGACGAACGACCAGCGCGACCACAGGCCGCCCTGGCCGGCGGACTCGAGCAGGAAGGACCCGGGGCGGCCGTCGGCGAGCTTGCGGTAGACGCCGACCGGCGTCTCGCTGTCGCCGTACAGCGCGCGGACGACCGGCAGGACCCGGTGGTCGCCGAGCAGGCCGTCGAACTCAGGTCGGGAGGTCGTGTGCGGGGTGTCGGAGATCGTCGCGGTGGTCATCGCGTCGGCTCCCCGGCCGTGTCCGCCGGGGCGGACATGGTCACGGGCGCGAGCGGGTCGACGTCGAAGCACCGGTGCGCCCCGGTGTGGCACGCCGCCCCGACCTGCTGCACCGTGACGAGGAGCGTGTCGTCGTCGCAGTCCAGCGCAGCGCCCCGGACGTACTGGGCGTGTCCCGACGTGTCGCCCTTCCGCCAGTACTCGTTCCGCGACCGCGACCAGAAGGTCACACGGCCTTCGGTGAGGGTGCGGCGGAGGGCTTCCCGGTCCATGTAGCCGAGCATGAGGACGTCCTTCGACGATTCCTCCTGCACGATGGCGGGGAGCAGGCCGTCCGCACCGAAGCGTGCGCGGTCGAGGACCGCCTCGGTGTCGGTGCTGGTGCTGTCGGTCATGAGACTCCTAGCCTACGGCGGCGGATCAGCGGACGGCGTGGCCGGTCGCGCGGAGCGCGGCCTTGACGTCCCCCACGGTCATCTCGCCACGGTGGAAGACGCTGGCGGCGAGGACTGCATCCGCACCCGCGTCGACGGCCGGGGCGAAGTGCTCGACGCGACCCGCGCCTCCCGAGGCGATCACCGGGACGGACGAGACGGCGCGCACCGCGGTCACGAGTTCGAGGTCGAACCCGTTCTTCGTGCCGTCGGCGTCGATGGAGTTGACCAGCAGTTCCCCCGCGCCGCGCTCGACGGCCTCGCGTGCCCACGCGATGGCGTCGAGGTCGGACTCGGTCCGCCCGCCGTGGGTGGTCACCACGAAGCCCGAGGGCATCCGGTCGGACCGCTTGACGTCGAGCGACAGCACGACTGCCTGGGCGCCGAACCGGTCGGCGATCTCGCCGATGAGCTCGTGCCGTGCGATGGCTGCGCTGTTCACGCCGATCTTGTCCGCGCCGCACTGCTGCAGCCGCGAGACGTCGTCGACACTGCGCACCCCACCGCCGACGGTGAGCGGGATGAAGACCTGCTCGGCCGTCCGGGTCACGGTGTCGTACATCGTCGCGCGGTTCTCGACCGTGGCGCCGACGTCCAGGAAGGTCAGCTCGTCGGCACCCTGCTCGTAGTAGCGAGCCGCGAGCTCGACGGGGTCACCGGCGTCCTGGAGGTCCAGGAAGTTGACGCCCTTGACGACGCGACCGCCCTTGACGTCGAGGCACGGGATGACCCGCACCGACACGCCACCGGCGGTCACAGGCGTGCGGCGTGGATCGGGCTGACGAGGATCGCCCGGGCGCCGAGGTCGTAGAGCGCGTCCATGATGAGGTTCGCGTCGTCGCGCGGGATCATCACGCGGACCGCGGCCCAGTCGCGGTCGTGCAGCGGCGACACGGTGGGCGACTCGATGCCGGACGCCACCGCGGTCGCCTGCTCGAGCAGGGCCGTGGGGACGTCGTAGTCGAGCATCACGTAGCCACGGGCGACGAGCACGCCCTGCAGACGCCGGCGCAGCACGTCGATGCCGGGGATGGTCTCGTCGGTGGAGACGAGCACCGCGGTCGACTCGAGGATCACCGGGCCGAAGATCTCGAGGCCCGCCTGCCGGAGCGTGCTGCCCGTCGACACGACGTCGGCCACGGCGTCGGCGACCCCGAGCCGGACGGCGCTCTCGACCGCGCCGTCGAGCTTCACGAGCGTGGAGCTGACCCCGTGCTCGGCGAGGAACGCACCGACCAGTCCGGGGTAGCTCGTGGCCACGCGCACGCCGTCGAGATCCTGCAGCGAGGCGAACCGACCCGGGGTGCCGGCGAACCGGAAGGTGGAGTCGGCGAAGCCGAGCGCGTCGACCTCGTGCGCCTCGGACCCGGAGTCGAGCAGCAGGTCGCGGCCGGTGACGCCGACGTCGAGCGCGCCGGACCCCACGTACGTGGCGATGTCCCGCGGGCGGAGGAAGAAGAACTCGACGCCGTTGCGCTCGTCGAGCAGGTGCAGCGCCTTCGGGTCGCGGCGGCCGGCGTACCCGGCCTCCCGCAGCATGTCGGACGCGGTCTCGGACAGGGAGCCCTTGTTGGGCACGGCGATGCGGAGCATCAGTGGGTCTGCTTTCTGTGGGGTCGTCGGCGGTCGTCGGTGCGCCGGGCGGCGCTTCCTACAGATGTCGCCAGACGTCCGCCGGGGTGAGCCCCTTGGCGACCATGAGGACCTGGAGGTGGTAGATCAGCTGCGAGATCTCCTCCGAGGTGCGCTCGTCGCCCTCGTACTCGGCCGCCATCCAGACCTCGGCGGCTTCCTCCACGATCTTCTTGCCGATCTGGTGCACGCCGGCGTCCAGTTCGGCGACGGTGCCGGAGCCCTCGGGGCGCGTGCGCGCCTTCTCGGTGAGCTCCTGGAACAGGTCGTCGAACGTCTTCACGGGGTCCAGGCTACCGGTCTCCGCCGACGCTCCCGACGCACCGTCCGGACGGGAGGCAGTGGTCGCCCCGGTGACGCCGGTGCGCTCCGGCGCTCCCCCGGTCACGAGCGCGCCCGAGCGGCGGCGTCACGCAGGTCGGCGATGCGCGCGGCGGGTTCGCCGCCGTAGACCGCGGAGCCCGCCACCAGGGTGTCGGCACCGCTCCGGACGGCATCGGGCACGGTGTCGACCGCGATCCCGCCGTCCACCTCGAGCCAGACGTCGAGCCCCGAGGCGTCGACGGCGGCGCGGGCGTCGGCGAGCTTCGGCATCACGGACGGCATGAAGGACTGTCCGCCGAACCCGGGCTCGACCGTCATCAGCAGGATCATGTCGTAGGCGTCGAGGTGGTGCAGTACCTGCGTGATCGGGGTGCCGGGCTTCACGGCGACGGCCGCGCGGGCACCGTTCGACCGGATCGCGGCGGCGGTGGCCACCGGGTCGTCGGCTGCCTCGAAGTGGAACGTGACGCTCGACGCACCGGTCTCGGCGTACTTCGGCGCGTTGCGATCGGCGTCGGTGATCATCAGGTGCACGTCGAGCGGCACCGGCGACACCTGCTGCAGCCGCTGCACGATCGGCAGCCCGAGCGTCAGGTTCGGGACGAAGTGGTTGTCCATCACGTCGACGTGCACCAGGTCGGCGGTCTCGATGCGCTGGAGTTCGCGCTCGAGGTTCGCGAAGTCGGCGGACAGGATGCTCGGCGAGATGCGGATCGTCACCGGGCAAGCCTACCGGCGCGCCGTGGGCCGGGGCCTCAGTCGACGCGACGGAACAGCGCGATGAACATCGCGTCCGTCCCGACGCGGTGCGGCCACAGCTGCGCGGTCGCACCGTCCGCGATCTCGGGGTCGCGTGCGGCGACGCCCCGGACGATCGTGGCGGTGTCGAGCTGCTCGAGCCGGTCACCGTGCCGCCCCATCAGGGCGTCGACCTGCCCGCGGGTCTCGGCCAGGTGCGGCGAGCACGTCACGTACGCCAGGGTCCCGCCCGGTGCGAGCACCCGCACGGCGGCGTCGAGCAGTTCGGTCTGCAGGGCCGCGAGCTCCTCGACGTCCTCGGGGAGCTTCCGCCAGCGTGCCTCCGGCCGGCGACGCAGCGCGCCGAGCCCGGTGCACGGGGCGTCGAGCAGGATGCGGTCGAAGGTCATCCCGG
Source organism: Curtobacterium sp. MCPF17_003 (assembly GCF_003224385.1). Taxonomy (NCBI): domain Bacteria; kingdom Bacillati; phylum Actinomycetota; class Actinomycetes; order Micrococcales; family Microbacteriaceae; genus Curtobacterium; species Curtobacterium sp. MCPF17_003. Next base: position 23,264 of record NZ_QKLC01000002.1, read on the forward strand.
TGCCGTCCCGGCCGTACCGACGGGCGTCGCCCTCGACGACCCGCACGTGGTCACCGAACACACCGAGGGCGTTCCGCACGAGTCCGGCGCGGGCGGGCACGAGCTCGTTGGCGACCAGGGTCGCCCCGCCCTGCTGCGCCTCGGCGGCGAGCAGCGCGGCCTTGCCGCCGGGCCCGGCGCACATGTCGAGCCACCGCTCCCCCGCACGCACGTCCGACGAGCGGCTCAGCGCCAGCGCGGCGAGCTGCGACCCCTCGTCCTGCACGCGCAGGCGTCCGGCGGCGACGCCCGGCACGCGCGCCGGGTCGCCGCTGATGCCGCGGATGCCGACGGGCGACACCGGCGCGGCATCCGCCTGCACGACGGGCTCGTCGGCCCGGACGGGAGGCACGGTGCCGGTCGCGCCGTCGGCCTCCGGTTCGTCGTCGGCCGGCACCAGGGCCGCGGGCACGTCGTCCGCACCGGTCGCGTCGGCGAACGCGGCGTCGGTGTCGTCGTCCGGCGTGGTGCGGGCGGTCGCGGTGGCGATGTCCTCGTCGGTGGCGAGTCCGGGCAGGGCCGCGAGCTGCACCCGGGGTGCTGCGTTGTCGGCGGCGAGCAGGGCGGCGAGCTCGTCGCGCGAGCGTTCGGCGGCCAGGGCGTCGCGGAGCGCCGAGACGACCCAGACCGGGTGCGACCAGCGGGTGGCGAGCAGGGCGTCCCCGGCGCGGCCCTCGGTGATCAGGGCGTCCCACTCCTGATCGGTGCGGGCGGCGATCTTGCGCATCACGGCGTTCACGAACCCGGTGGCGCGGCGGGCGCCGACCTCGCGGGCGAGCTCGACCGTGGCGTCGACGGCCGCGTGCGTCGGCGTGCGCATGGCGAGCAGCTGGTGCGCACCGAGGCGCATCACGTCGAGGACGTCCGCCTCGATGTTCTCGGCCCGGCGACCGGAGGCCAGCGCGATGATCACGTCGTAGCGGCCGAGCATCCGGATCGAGCCGTACGTGAGCTCGGTCGCGAACCCGGCGTCGCGAGCGGTGAGACCGGCGCGGCGGATGCGCGTCGGCAGCAGCAGGTTCGCGTAGGCGTCGTCGACCTGCACGGCGCGGAGCACGTCGAACGCCACGCGGCGGGCGCTGGCCGGACGCGGGCCGCGGCGGGCACCCTGGGGCTTCGTCTGGGGGCTCATGCGAGGACCTTCCCGTCCAGTTCGCCGAGGCCACGGGCCCAGGCGGCGGCGTCCATCGCCTTCTTGCCCGCCGGCTGCACCTCGAGCAGCACGAGCGGGGTGTCGGCGGTCCCGACCAGCAGCCGACCGCCGTGGAGTGCGAGCGCACCCGGCGCGAGCGACGGGGCGGGGTCCTGCGTGCCTCCCGGCCGGAGTGTGCTGCGGAGCAGCTTCACGCGGGTCTCGCCCAGGTGGGCGTACGCGCCGGGCTCGGGCGTGACCCCGCGCAGCCGCGCGTGCACGACGGTGGCGGGCACGGCGAAGTCGATGCGGCCGTCGTCGATCGTGAGCTTCGGGGCGACCGTGGGCTCGCCGGACTGCTCGGTCGCGACGGCGGTGCCGGCGGCGATGGCGTCCACGACGTCCGCCACGACGTCGGCGCCGACCTCGGCCATCGCGGCGAGGACCTCGCCCGAGGTCGCCTCGGGGTCGATCTCGAAGGGCCGCGCAGCGTGGACGGGGCCGGCGTCGAGCGCCTCGACCAGCTGGAAGACCGTCGCGGCGGTCCGGGTGTCGCCGGCCATCACCGCACGCTGCACGGGAGCCGCACCGCGGTACGCCGGCAGGTCGGAGAAGTGCAGGTTGATCCACCCGTGCCGCGGGGCGTCGAGGGCCGGGCGGCGGAGCAGGGCGCCGTACGCGACGATGACGCCGAGGTCGACGTCGAGGTCCGCGATCCGGACGGTGACGGCGTCGTCGACGCGCGAGGCCTCGATGACGGGCAGTCCGAGCTCGGCGGCGACGACGGCCACCGGGGTCGGGGTGAGGACACGCTTGCGGCCCTGCGGGGTGGCCGGCCGCGTGAGCACCGCGACGATCTCGTGGTCGGACGCCGCCAGACGGCGGAGGGTGGGGACGGCCGCAGCGGGGCTGCCGGCGACGACGAGACGCATGGGTTCGATCCTCCCACGCCGACCGGCCCACCCGACCCCGACGCCTGTCCGGGGCACGCGGTGCTCGGCACTGCCTGTGCACCAGCAGAGCGTGGGCTGCGTACGTTGTGGCTGCATCGACGGAAGGAGCACCATGACCGACCGAGACCTGCCCATCCCGGACTTCGACCACGTCCCGCTCGGCAACCTGACGGAGCACCTGACGGCCCTCGACCGCGAGCAGCTCGAGGTGCTGCTCGACCACGAGAACGCCCACGGCGCACGGTTGCCGGTGCTGGAGCGGATCCGTCACCGGATCGAGGCCCTGGACGGCGGTGCGGAGCCGACCGGTTCCGTGCCGGAGCACCTCCCCGAGACGTCTGCGGGGGCCTCGGCACCCGCGGACGTCACGCCGGCCACCGCCGGTCCGACGATCAACCCGCCGTCCCACGGCGTGCCCACCAACCCCGCGCAACCGCGCTGAGATCAGGAGACACCATGAGCGACGTCACCACCGCCACCAACCGCTACGCCGGTTCGTCCGTCCAGAAGGCCGCCCTCGTGGTCGGCATCGTGTTCCTGCTCGTCGGGATCGCCGGGTTCATCCCCGGCATCACGACCGGCGACCTGGCCGGGGCCGGACACGAGTCGATGGGCATGCTGCTCGGCATCTTCCAGGTGTCCGTGCTGCACAACATCGTGCACCTGCTGTTCGGCGTCGTCGGACTGATCGCCGCCAACCGTGCCTCCGGCTCGCGGATGTACCTGGTGATCGGCGGGATCGTCTACTTCGTGCTGTGGATCTACGGCCTCTTCACCGCCGGTCACAGCTCGGGTGCGAACTTCGTCCCGCTGAACAACGCCGACAACTGGCTGCACCTCGTCCTCGCCATCGGCATGGTCGCCCTCGGCGTCGTGCTGCCCCGCGAGCGTCGCCGGCCCGCCAACGCCTGACCGGCCCGCACCAGCCCGTCGCCACTCGGCGGCAGACCCTGAACGACACCGCCGACGTCCGACGACGTCGGCGGTGTCGTTCTGCGTCGGGGCGCTCGCGGTCGGGCCCACGCGGGCCCGGCCGGGTCAGACCTCGGAGAACGGTTCGGCGTCGTCCAACCGCACCCGCAGCGTCGGAGCGGCGCGTCGGCGGTTGCCGCCCTTGAGCACCCGCCTGGTCGACGAGCGCCGGATCACCTCGGCCTTGAGCGTCGCGGCGACCTCGGCCCCGTGCGCGTACGGGAACCGCACGATCGCCCGGACCGTGCCCGGCAGGGCGTCGTCCTCGACCGGGACCGGACCGAGCACCGGACCGACGACGGCGTCGCCGAGCGCTTCGACCGCAGCGGTGACGGCTTCGTCGGTGCCGGTCATCGTCGCGACCCGGACCGCCGGCGGGAAGTGCAGTTCGCGGCGGTCGGTCAGCTCGTCGTGCGCGGGCCCGTCGAGTCGCCACAGGGCCATCGCCGAGGCCAGCCGACCGCCGATCCCGACCAGGTACACCTCGGCACCGGGGGCCGACTTCGCCGCCGCGTTCGTCCAGAAGCGCAGGACGTCCTCCTGCACGCGCAGCCCCTCGCGGGCGAGCATCTTCTCACCGTCCAGCAGCAGCACGCAGGCGTAGCCCCCCGGCACCGACGGCTCGGCCCCACGGGTGGCGACGACGACGGAGGGCCGGGCGGGGACCTCGTCGAGCGGGCGTGAGCCGTCGGCGACGACGATCCGGGTACCGGGGAACGCCCGCCCGAGTTCGTCGGCCGTCCGTTGCGCCCCCTGGCCGACCGGCTTGACGGTGCCGTTGCCGCACGTCGGGCAGCGGAACCCGACGGCCAGCGCGCCGCAGAACCGGCACTGCGGCGTGGCGCCACGGTGCGGGCTGCCGAGCGGCCCGCCGCAGACGCGGCAGTGCGCGCGTTCGCCGCATTCGGCGCAGACCAGCCCGGTGCCGAAGCCCGGGCTCGCGACCTGCACCAGGACGGCACCGTGCTGGCTGGCCTCGCGCGCGGCACGCCAGGCGGAACTCGGGATGCGGGCCTGTGCGGCGAACCCCTCGGCCCCGGTCTGCTGCACGGTGGGGATGACCTTCGGGGTCTTCACGCGGTGGGGCACGACGTCCTGCAGCCAGTGCAGCTCGACCAGTCGCTGCACGTCGGTGCTGCGCGCGTGCGAGACGAACAGCAGGGCGGCACCGGACTGGGCGGCCCGCACCAGGGCGACGTCGCGCGTGTGCACGTAGGGCGCCCGCTGCTCGATGAACGAGGCGTCGCCGTCGTCCCACATGGCGATCAGCCCGAGCTCGGTCGCCGGCGCGTACACGGCCGTGCGGTTGCCGATCGCGACCACCGGGTGCGTGCGGGCCTGCAGCAGGGCCTTCGCGCGCTGCCCGTTCGTCTGCTTGGCGTCGAACCGCACCACCCGCTCCGGTGGCAGCACGGCGAGCAGAGCACGCTCGAGGTCGATGACGTCGCGGAAGTCCGGCACGGCGATCACCGCGGACTGCTCGGCCGCCACCGTGTGCGCGGCCGCCTGGGCGAGCGTCGCGGCCCAGCCCGGGACCCAGACCGGCTCGCCCGCGTCGCCCACCGCCACGGGCTGGGGCACGGCGGCGACCGCGGCGCGTCCGTGCTCCGTCACCACGGCCTCCAGGACGCCGTCGGCGTAGCCGGTGACGGGCGGGGCGCTCACCGGCGGGGGCGACCACGCGGTGTCCCGGGCGAGCCAGGCCTTCTCGGCGCGCACCTGCCGCGGGGGCACGGCGAGGCGCAGGACGTCGGAGGCGACACCCGCGGCCCGGTCGGCGACGGCGCGCGCGAGGGCCCAGATCTCCGGCGCCAGGACGGGCACCGGGGACAGGACGGCCTCGATCTGGCTGAGCTCCCCCGGGTACTCACCTTCGGTGACGATCTCGACCACGTAGCCGTCGGACATCCGTGCCCCGGTGCGCAGCGGCACCTTGACGCGGACCCCCGCGACGCAGTCGTCCTCGAGCTCGGCCGGCACCCGGTAGTCGAACAGACGGTCCAACTGCGGGAGCGGCGAGTCGAGGACGACGCGCGCGACGGTGGTCACGCGGTGCTTCAGACGGTCGCGGCGACGAGTCCTGCGGCGGCGCGGAGTTCCTCGACACGGTCGAGCTGCTCCCACGTGAACCCGGGGAGCTCGCGGCCGAAGTGGCCGTAGGTCGCGGTCTGCGCGTAGATCGGTCGGAGCAGGTCGAGGTCGCGGATGATCGCGGCCGGACGCAGGTCGAACACCTGGCGGATGGCTGCCTCGATCGTGGCGTCGTCGACGTGTCCGGTGCCGAAGGTCTCGACGTAGAGCCCGACGGGCTTCGCGCGGCCGATCGCGTACGCGACCTGCACCTCGAGCCGGTCGGCCAGCCCCGCGGCGACCGCGTTCTTGGCGACCCAGCGCAGCGCGTACGCCGCCGAACGGTCGACCTTCGACGGGTCCTTGCCGCTGAACGCGCCGCCACCGTGACGGGAGGCCCCGCCGTAGGTGTCGACGATCACCTTGCGGCCGGTGAGCCCGGCGTCGCCCTGGGGGCCACCGATCTCGAAGCGACCGGTCGGGTTCACGATGACGTCGACGTGCGACGAGTCGAGGTCGACCAGGTCGAGGACCGGACGGATCACGTGTTCGGTGATCGCCGCGGTGAGCTCGTCGAGCGTGACGCTCGGCGAGTGCTGCGTGGAGAGCACGACGGTCTCGACGGTCTTCGGCACGACGCCGTCGTACCCGATGGTGACCTGGGTCTTGCCGTCGGGGCGGAGGAACGACAGCTCGCCCGACTTGCGGACCGCGGCCAGGCGCTCGGCCAGGCGGTGGGCCAGCCAGATCGCGACCGGCATGTACTCGGGGGTCTCGTTCGTCGCGAAGCCGAACATGATGCCCTGGTCGCCGGCACCCTGGCGGTCGAGCGGGTCGACCGCACCGGTGCGGGAGTCGAGCGACTCGTCGACACCCTGCGCGATGTCCGGCGACTGCGCACCGATCGAGACCTCGACACCGCACGTGGCGCCGTCGAACGAGACGTCCGACGAGTTGTAGCCGATGCCGGTGATGACGTCACGGACGAGCTTGGGGATCTCGACGTAACCGGAGGTCGTGACCTCGCCGGCGACGTGCACGAGCCCGGTGGTCACCATCGTCTCGACGGCGACGCGCGCGTTCGGGTCGACCGTCAGCAGTGCGTCGAGGATGCTGTCCGAGATCTGGTCGCAGATCTTGTCGGGGTGCCCCTCGGTCACCGACTCGGACGTGAAGAGGCGGAGAGCAGCTGCAGTCACCGGGATCAGTCGGTGGGCTGCTGCTGCTTGGTGACGGTGAGCTTGTCCTCGTTGATCTCGTGGAGCGCGACGGACAGCGGCTTGTCGTCGATCGTCGAGTCGACGAGCGGTCCGACGTTGTCGAAGAGCGAGCCCTCGTGCAGGTCGGCGTAGTAGTCGTTGATCTGGCGGGCGCGCTTGGACGCGAAGATGACGAGCGCGTACTTCGACTCGACCTTGCTGAGCAGGTCGTCGATGGGCGGGTCGATGATGCCCTGGGGGTTGGCCATGGTGTCTCCTCGAAGTCAGTGCACCCGTCAGGGCGCAGAGAACAAGTCTACGACCTCACGTGCCGCGGTGCCGACATCGGAGTTCACGATCCGCACGTCGAACTCGTCCTGGGCAGCCAGCTCGACCTTCGCGGTCTCGAGGCGACGCGCCTGTTCCTCCGCGGATTCCGTACCGCGGCCGATGAGCCGGCGCACCAGTTCCTCCCACGTCGGGGGCAGCAGGAACACGAGCACCGCCTCGGGCATGGCGTCGCGGACCTGCCGGGCGCCCTGCAGGTCGATCTCGAGCATGACCTTCTCGCCGGCGTCGAGCGCCCGGTCGATCGGCGGGCGCGGGGTGCCGTAGCGGTACGAGTTGTGGACGGTCGCCCACTCGAGCAGCTCGCGATCGCGGATCATGCGGTCGAACTCGTCGTCGTCCACGAAGTAGTAGTGCACGCCGTCGACCTCGCCGGGGCGCGGCTTCCGGGTGGTGGCGGAGACGCTGAGGTTGACGTCCGGGTACTGCTCGCGGATGTGGGCGCTGACCGTGCCCTTGCCGACCGCGGTGGGTCCGGCGAGCACGACGAGCTTCGAGGCACCACGCTTGCGACCGCGGGCGGCGAGCCAGTCGGCCAGGGCGGCGCGCTGCCGGGTCCCCAGGCCACCGAGGCGCTTCGACGGCGCGATCCGCAGGGACCCCATGATCGCCTCCGCACGCGCGGGGCCGATGCCCGGCAGGCTCACCAGCAGGTCACGGACCCGCAGCGAGCGTTCCGCCGAGGTCGTCTCGACCAGCGAGTCGTCCCACGCGGCACGGGCGACGTCGAGCGCGGAGCGTTCCCCCGACGCGATCGCGGCCTTCACCGCGGCCCGGGCGCGTCGCGCGGCGACGGCGGCCTTCGCCGCGGCGACGCGGTCGACCTCTGGCGGGGTGCGGTGGGCGGGCAGGCCCTCGTGGTCGTCGGTCACGCTGCCGCCGCCAGTGCAGCGCGGATGCGGTCGGCGCGGGCGGTGACGAGCGCCGCGACGCCGTCCGGACCGTCGGTCAGCAGGCCGCGCGACTCACTCACGAGCACCTGCTCGGCACGGGCGCCGTACAGCGCACGGAGGTCCTCGATGCGGGCACCCTGGGCACCGAAGCCCGGGGCGAGGACCGGCGCGGAGCCGATCGCGTCCGCGTCGATGCCGAAGTCGTCGAGGTGAAGGGTCGCGCCGAGCACGAGCCCGACGTCGCCGAGGGCCTGATCGCCCACGGACCGGTTGTCGTCTGCCACGTCCAAGACGATACCGGCCGCGACCGTCCGGCCGGTACGCGGCCCCTCCGCGACGACCGCGGTCTGCAGCACCCGGGCCTCGGGGTTGCTCGTCGCCGCGAGCACGAAGACCCCCGCACCGTTCCGGCGCGCGACGTCGACCGTGCCCCGGAGCGAGCCGTACCCGAGGTACGGCGACACCGTCATCGCGTCGGCCGCGAACGGCCCGTCGCGGTCGAGCCACGCGAGCGCGTAGTCGTCACCGGTGGTCCCGATGTCGCCCCGCTTCACGTCGGCGACGACCAGGAGGCCCGCATCGCGTGCCCGGCGGACCGTCGCGTCGAGCGCACGGTAGCCCGCCACCCCCGCCGCCTCGAAGAAGGCCACCTGCGGCTTCACGATCGCAGCGCGGCCGGCGGCCGCGTCGACCATGGTCGCGCCGAAGGCGGTGAGGCCCTGCTCGTCGCGGGCGAGCCCCCACGCCGCCAGGGTGGCGGCGTGGGGGTCGATCCCGACGCAGAGCGGTGAACGCTCCCCCATGGCGGACGCGAGGCGGACGCCGAAGGAGGCCGGGCCTCCCGACCGGGTCGTGCCCACGCTGGCAGCCGTCACCAGGTCGCGCGCTCGCGCGCGTAGTCCTGCAGGCTGCGGACGTTGAGCGGCGAACCGATCGTCTCGATCGCCGCGACGGCCGCACCGATCTGCGCGATCGTCGTGAACAGCGGCTTGTCCGCCGCCACCGTGGCCGCGCGGATCTCGTACCCGTCCGCACGACCGGCGGCACCGGACGGCGTGTTGATGACGATGTCGACCTCGCCCGTGGCGAGCAGGTCGACGACGCTCTCGCCGCCCTGGCTGTACTTGCCGACGATCCCGACCTCGATGCCGTTGCGGCGGAGGATCTCCGCCGTGCCCTCGGTCGCGATGATCGTGAAGCCGAGCTGCTGCAGGCGGTGCACCGGCAGCACGATCGCGCGCTTGTCGGTGTCGGCGACGCTCACGAAGACCGTGCCGCTGGTCGGCAGGCCGCCGTACGCGGCGTCCTGCGACTTGAGGAACGCCCGCGGGAAGTCGCGGTCGATGCCCATGACCTCGCCGGTGGAGCGCATCTCGGGGCTGAGCACCGAGTCGACGACCTGGCCCTCGCGGGTGCGGAAGCGACGGAAGGGCAGCACGGCCTCCTTCACGGCGACCGGCGACTGCGCGGGCACGAACGCACCGTCACGCTCGGGCAGCATGCCCTCGGCGACGAGCTCGGCGACCGTGGTGCCGGTCATGATGCGGGACGCGGCCTTGGCCAGCGGGATGCCGAGCGCCTTCGAGACGAAGGGCACCGTGCGGCTGGCGCGCGGGTTCGCCTCGAGGACGTAGAGCACGCCGGCGCCGATGGCGAACTGCACGTTGAGCAGGCCCTGCACGCCGATGCCGCGGGCGATCTTCTCGGTCGCGTCGACCACGCCCTGGATCTCCGCGCGGCCGAGGCCGACCGGGGGCAGGGTGCACGCCGAGTCGCCGGAGTGGATACCCGCCTCTTCGAGGTGCTCCATGATGCCGCCGATGTAGAGCCGCTCGCCGTCGAAGAGCGCGTCGACGTCGATCTCCACGGCGTCGTCCAGGAACCGGTCCACCAGCAGCGGGAGCTCCGGGCCGATGATCGCCTGGTCGGCCATCCGGTCGAAGTAGTCCGCCAGCGACGGGGAGTCGTACAGGATCTCCATGCCGCGGCCGCCGAGCACGAACGACGGGCGGACGAGGACGGGGTACCCGATCTCCTCGGCCACCGTGGTCGCGCTCGCCAGGTCGTGGGCCGTGCCGTTCCGCGGTGCGAGCAGACCGGCTGCGTCGAGGATGGCGGAGAACTGCCCGCGCTCCTCGGCGGAGTCGATCGCGGTCGGGCTGGTGCCGAGGATCGGGATGCCCGCGGCCTCGAGCGGCTTCGCCAGGCCCAGGGCGGTCTGGCCACCGAGCTGCACGACGACGCCGACGAGCTCGCCGGACGCCGCCTCGGCCTCGATGACCTCGAGGACGTCCTCGGCGGTCAGCGGTTCGAAGTACAGGCGGTCCGAGGTGTCGTAGTCGGTCGACACGGTCTCGGGGTTGCAGTTGATCATGATCGTCTCGAACCCGGCGGCGCTCAGCGCGAAGGACGCGTGCACGCAGGAGTAGTCGAACTCGACGCCCTGCCCGATGCGGTTCGGGCCGGAGCCGAGGATGACGACCTTCTTGCGGTCGCTCGGGACGACCTCGGTCTCGGTGTCGTAGGACGAGTAGTGGTACGGCGTCAGGGCCGGGAACTCACCGGCGCAGGTGTCGACCGTCTTGAAGACGGGCCGGATGCCCTGGGCGTGCCGCTCGTCACGGACCTGCTGCTCGGAGACCGGTGCCGCGTCTGAGCTGCGCAGGCTCGCGATCTGGGTGTCGCTGAAGCCGTGCTCCTTCGCCCACCGCAGGGTGTCCGCGTCGAGGGACTCGGCGGCCCGGACCTCGTCCGCGACCTCGTTGATGAGCACGATCTGGTCGATGAACCAGGGGTCGATCTTCGTGGCCTCGAAGACCTCGTCCGCGGTGGCGCCCGCGACCAGGGCCTGCTGGACCGTCACGATGCGACCGTCGGTCGGGATCGACGACTTCGTCAGCAGGGCGTCCTTGTCGAGCTCGGCCGCCGGGGTGTCCCAGTGGAAGCTCGACCCGCGCTTCTCGAGCGAGCGCAGCGACTTCTGCAGTGCGGTGGCGTAGTTCCGGCCGATGGCCATCGCCTCGCCGACGCTCTTCATCGTCGTGGTGAGGGTGGCGTCGGCGGCCGGGAACTTCTCGAACGCGAACCGCGGGGTCTTCACGACCACGTAGTCGAGCGTCGGCTCGAAGCTCGCCGGGGTGACCTTCGTGATGTCGTTCTCGATCTCGTCGAGCCGGTAGCCGATGGCGAGCTTCGCGGCGATCTTGGCGATCGGGAAGCCCGTGGCCTTCGACGCGAGGGCCGACGAGCGGGACACGCGCGGGTTCATCTCGATGACGATGACGCGGCCGTTGGACGGGTCGACGGCGAACTGGATGTTGCAGCCGCCGGTGTCGACACCGACGCGACGGATGATGTCGATGCCGATGTTCCGCATGTTCTGGTACTCGCGGTCGGTCAGGGTCAGCGCGGGGGCGACCGTGATCGAGTCACCGGTGTGGACACCGACCGGGTCGACGTTCTCGATGGAGCAGATGACGACGGTGTTGTCGTAGTTGTCGCGCATCAGCTCGAGCTCGTACTCCTTCCAGCCGAGGATGGACTCCTCGAGCAGGACCTCGGTCGTCGGGCTGGACTGCAGCCCGTCGCCGACGAAGCGGACGAGTTCTGCCTCGTTGTAGGCGAACCCCGAGCCCAGGCCGCCCATGGTGAAGGACGGGCGGACGACCAGCGGGTACCCGAGGTCCTTCGCGAACTCCTTCGCTTCTTCGAGCGTGTGCGCGATGTGGCTGCGGGCGACGTCGGCGCCGGACTCGAGGACGAGCTCCTTGAAGAGCTGGCGGTCCTCGCCGCGCTGGATCGCCTCGACCTTGGCACCGATGAGCTCGACACCGTGCTTGGTGAGGATGCCGGCCTCGTCGAGCGCGATGGCCGCGTTCAGGGCCGTCTGACCGCCGAGGGTCGGCAGGACGGCGTCCGGCTTCTCGATGCGGATGATCTCCTCGAGCGACGCGTTCGTGATCGGCTCGATGTAGGTCGCGTCGGCGAAGTCGGGGTCGGTCATGATCGTCGCCGGGTTCGGGTTGACCAGGATGACCCGGACCCCCTCGGCGCGGAGGACGCGGCACGCCTGGGTGCCGGAGTAGTCGAACTCGGCGGCCTGACCGATGACGATCGGGCCGGAACCGATGACGAGGACGGAGTTGATGTCTGCGCGCTTGGGCATCAGTTCGCTTCCTTGGTGATGTCTGCTGCGGGGGTCGTGGCGTCTGCGGTGGCCGCGTCGAGCGGCTCCCCGTCGCGACGCTCGCGCACCATGTCCGCGAACCGGTCGAAGAGGTACATGCTGTCGTGCGGTCCGGCGGCGGCCTCGGGGTGGTACTGCACGCTGAACGCCGGCACGTCGAGCGCGCGGAGGCCCTCGACCACGTTGTCGTTCAGCGAGTAGTGCGAGACCTCGACCCGACCGAACCCGGCCGGCGACTCGAGGACCTCGCCGAGGGGCGCGTCGACCGCGAAGCCGTGGTTCTGGCTCGTGATCTCGACCTTGCCCGTGGTCGTGTCGAGCACCGGCTGGTTGATGCCGCGGTGGCCGAAGGGCAGCTTGTAGGTGCCGAAGCCGAGCGCGCGGCCGAGCAGCTGGTTGCCGAAGCAGATGCCGAAGAACGGCCGGCCGGTGCGCAGGCTGTCCTGCAGCAGTTCCACCTGTGCGTCCGACGCGGCGGGGTCGCCGGGGCCGTTCGAGTAGAACAGGGCGTCCGGGTCGAGTGCCGACAGTTCGGCGGCGGAGATGTCCTGCGGCACCACGTGCACCTCGAAGCCGCGGGCGGCGAGGTAGCGGGTGGTCGAGGCCTTCACGCCGAGGTCGAGCACGGCCAGGGTGCCGATCTGCTCGCCCTCGGCGGGGACGACGTAGGTCTCCGGGGTGGACACGACCGACGAGAAGCTCGCCCCGGCCATGCCGGCCTGGTCGCGCACGAGCTGCTCCTGCTCGGACGCCGGCAGTGCGGCGTCCGCACCGCTGAAGACGCCGCCCTTCATGGCGCCGGCGTCACGGATGCGGCGGGTGAGTGCGCGGGTGTCGAGCCCTGCGATGCCGACGATGCCGTCGCGCACCAGGTGGTCGTCGAGCGTGGCGTTCGCGCGGTGGTTCGACACCACGCGGCTGGGGTCGCGCACCACGTACCCGGCGACCCAGATGCGACGGGACTCGGGGTCCTCGTCGTTCACGCCCGTGTTGCCGATGTGCGGCGCGGTCTGCACCACGATCTGTCCGGCGTAGGAGGGGTCGGTCAGCGTCTCCTGGTAGCCGGTCATGCCGGTCGCGAAGACCACCTCACCGAGCGTGCGCCCACGGGCGCCGTAGGCCCAGCCGTCGTACCGGGTGCCGTCTTCGAGGACCAGGACGGCCCGTTCGCGTGTCATGCTTTCTTCCCTTCGCCCGCGGTTCGCGGAGCATCGGCCGCAGTCGCCTGCGGCCCGGTCTCGGTCAGTCCCTGCAGGGCGTGCAGCGCGGCTGCGTCGCCCTCCGGGAACCGGAAGTAGGTGTCGAGGTCCGTCGCACCTGCGGCGCCGGTCGCCGTCCATCGCAGACGGACCAGTCCCCCGGGTTCGACCACTCGGTCGATCGCCCACGTGGACCGGTCGGCGCCGCGGACCGCGTCGCGCGCGATCCAGCGGTCGTCGGTGCCGGCGAGGCGCATCACCACGCCGGTCGCGTGGACCGTCACCCCACCGCGGCCGCGGAACCCGAGGCCGCCTGCGGTGATGCGTTCCAACGGCTGGTCGGCACGGGTGGTCGCGACGGTGAACCCGTCCCACGACCCGACCGCCGGTGCCAGGTCGGCCGGCACCCGGACCGGAGGCACGGCTTCCGCCTGCTTCTTGGTCCGCGTCCGCCAGGTGCGCGCCATCGCGACGAACAGGGCGGCGACCGCGAGCAGGATCACCGCGCCGAGGAGCCAGCGCTGGGCGTCACCGCTCATGCGCGCGCCCCCGTCCGCAGCGCCGCGGCGTGCGCCGCGGCGTGCGCCGCGGCGTGCGCCGCGGTCGTCTCCGCGTCGACGACGCGGCCGTCGAGCACGGTCGCGTACCCCTGGTGGAAGGTGGCGACGACCCGGCCCGGCAGCGTCATGCCGAGGTACGGCGAGTTCTGCGACTGCCCGGCGAGGTCGGTGACCGCGAACTCGCGACTGGCTGACGGGTCGTAGAGGGTGATCTCGGCGGGGGCTCCCTCGGCGATCCGCTGCCCGTGCCCCTCGACCTGGCCGATCCGCGCCGGTGCCTCGGACAGCACCCGGGCGACGTCGGCCCAGTCGAGCCGGCCGTCGTCGACCACCGCGGCCTGCACCACGCTCAGCGCGGATTCGAGGCCGACCATGCCGTTCGCGGCGGCGGGCCACTCGCAGCACTTCGCCTCGGCGGTGTGCGGTGCGTGGTCGGTCGCGACGATGTCGATGGTGCCGTCGGCCAGGGCAGCGCGGAGTGCCTCGACGTCCTCGCGCGCGCGGAGCGGCGGGTTCACCTTGTAGCGGGCGTCGTACCCGGGGGCACCGTCGTGGCCGGCGATGAGGTCCTCGGTGAGCACCAGGTGGTGCGGCGTGACCTCGGCCGTGACGTCGATGCCGCGGGACTTGGCCCACCGGATCACCTCGACGCTGCCGGCCGTCGAGACGTGGCAGACGTGCAGGCGTGCTCCGACGTGGTCGGCGAGCAGGACGTCGCGGGCGATGATCGCCTCTTCCGCGACGGCGGGCCAGCCGGCGAGGCCGAGTTCCGATGACAGTCGGCCCTCGTTCATCTGCGCGCCGATGGTCAGCCGGGGCTCCTGGGCGTGCTGCGCGAGCACCCCGCCGAAGCCCTTGATGTACTCGAGTGCGCGGCGCATGAGCAGCGGGTCGGCCACGCAGGAGCCGTCGTCCGAGAAGACCCGGACCTTCGCCCGGGACGTCGCCATCGCGCCGATCTCGGACAGGTGGGTGCCCTGCAGCCCCTGTGACACGGCGCCGATCGGGCGGACCGTCACGTAGCCGGCGTCGTCCCCGAGGGCCTGGACCTGCTCGACGACCCCGGCGGTGTCCGCGACGGGGCTCGAGTTCGCCATGGCGTTGACGGCGGTGAACCCGCCGGCAGCCGCGGCACGCGAGCCGGTGAGGACCGTCTCGGACTCCTCGTGACCGGGCTCGCGCAGGTGCGTGTGGAGGTCCACGAGACCGGGCAGGGCGATGAGGCCGTCCGCGTCCACGGTGGTGGCGCCGGCCGTGTCGAGACCGGACCCGACCGCGGTGATGCGCCCGCCCTCCGTTCGGATGTCGGCACGCGAGCCGTCGACCAGCTGCGCGCCACGGATCAGGTGAGCGGTCATGCGGCGGACTCCTTCGCGTCGGTGCCGTTGCCGGCACTGCCCGTCAGGGCGAGGTAGAGGACGGCCATCCGGACCGAGACGCCGTTCTCGACCTGCTCGACGACGGTCGAGCGGGGGTCGTCGGCGGCGACGCCGGCGATCTCGAGACCGCGGTTCATCGGACCGGGGTGCATGATCAGCGTGCGCTCGGACAGTCGCCCGAAGCGCGCCGCCGTCAGGCCCCAGTGCCGCGTGTACTCGCGCGGGTTCGGGAAGAAGGCGTCGTTCATGCGTTCCTGCTGGATGCGGAGCGTCATGACGACGTCCGGGTCCTCGGCCAGGGCGGTGTCGAGGTCGTGGTGCACCGCGGCGCCGAACGGGGTCGGGGTGGCGGGCAGCAGCGTCGGCGGCGCGGCGAACGTCACGCTCGCCCCGAGGGTGCGGAGCAGCCACGCGTTCGACCGGGCGACCCGGCTGTGCAGCACGTCGCCGATGATCAGGACGCGCACGCCGTCGAGCCCCTGGCCGCGCGACCCGGCGCCGTGCAGGCGGCGGCGCATGGTGAAGGCGTCGAGCAGAGCCTGCGTCGGGTGCTCGTGGGTCCCGTCACCGGCGTTGACCACCGGCACGTCGATCCAGTCGGCGTCGGCCAGCACCCGTGGGGCGCCCGATGCTCCGTGGCGCATGACGATGCCGTCGATGCCCATCGCGCCGAGGGTCTGCACGGTGTCCTTCAGGGATTCACCCTTCGAGACGCTCGAGCCCTTCGCGGCGAAGTTCAGGACGTCGGCGGACAGGCGCTTCGCGGCGGCCTCGAAGGAGATGCGGGTGCGCGTGGAGTCCTCGAAGAACAGGTTCACCACGGTCTTGCCGCGCAGGGCCGGGAGCTTCCGGACCTCGCGCGTGTTGACCTCGGCCATCTCCTCGGCGACGTCGAGGATGTGGACGGCCTGGTCGCGGGACAGGTCGGCGGTCGAGAGCAGGTGCCGCATCACGCCACCCCCTGCTCGATGAACACGGTGTCGTCGCCGTCGGTCTCGGCCAGGTGCAGCGTGACCCGCTCGTCGGACGCGGTCGGCAGGTTCTTGCCCACGTGGTCCGCACGGATCGGCAGCTCGCGGTGGCCGCGGTCGACGAGCACGGCGAGCCGGACGGCGCGCGGCCGCCCGATGCCCTGCAGCGCGTCGAGCGCGGCGCGGACGGTGCGGCCGGAGTAGAGCACGTCGTCGACGAGCACGACGACCTTGCCGTCGATGCCGCCGGCGGGGATGACCGTCCGGTGCGGCGCGCGACCGATGCCGTGGCCGAGGTCGTCCCGGTGCATGGTGACGTCGAGCGTGCCGACACGCTCCGTCCCGATGCCGCCGGCGGCCGAGGACCACTCCGGCTCGATGCCTGCCAGGATCCGGCCGAGGCGTTCCGCCAGGACGGCACCGCGGGTCGGGATGCCGAGGAGCACGAGATCCGAGCCCCCGTGGTTGGCTTCGAGGATCTCGTGCGCGATGCGTGTCAGGGCACGCGTGATGTCGGGCTGTTGCAGGACCGTTCTGGTTCCCACGTCGACCCCCTTCCCCGCCTCACTGGACGGCATTAAAGGATGCTGACGTGGTCAACCCTACCGGGACTCCTGGTCTCCTGCGACCGTCCGACCGGACGGTGCGCGACCGCCGGCGACCGCCCCGAGCACGCCGTTGACGAAGCCCGCCGAGTCCTCGGTGGACAGCGACTGCGCGAGCTCGACCGCCTCGGCGATGGCGACGGCGTCGGGCACCTCCGGGTTGAACCGGAGCTCCCACACGGCCATCCTCAGGATGCAGCGGTCGAGGACCGGCATCCGGGCGATCGACCAGCCCTGGGCGTGGTCGACGATGACGGAGTCGATCTCGTGACGAGCGTCGTCGACACCGGTGACGATCTGGCGGGCGTAGTCCCAGCTGGAGGCACGCTCCGGCTGGTCCAGGTGCCGGACCGTCTCGGTGGCGAGCACGTCCGCGATCGGCAGCTCGCGCACCTCGGCCACGTACAGCATGTCGAGGGCGCGCTTGCGGGCCTTCGAACGAGCACTCATACGGTCAGCGCCTAGGAGTTGACGCGGCCGAGGAAGCTGCCGTCGCGCGTGTCGATCTTCACCAGGGTGCCGCTCTCCAGGTACAGCGGGACCTGGATGCGGTGGCCGGTCGCGATGATGGTCGCGTCCTTGGTGCCGCCGGAGGAACGGTCGCCCTGCAGGCCCGGCTCGGTCTCGACCTCGGTGACGATCGACGTCGGGAGCTCGACGTACAGCGGGTTGCCCTCGTTCATCGCGATGGTGACCATCGCGGACTCGAGCAGGTAGTTCTTGGCGTCGCCGACCACGGTCGCGGAGACCGGGATCTGGTCGTACGTGTCGGTGTCCATGAACACGTAGGAGTCGCCGTCCTCGTAGAGGAACTGGTAGTCACGACGGTCGACGGTCGCGGTGTCGATCTTCGCGCCGGCGTTGAACGTGCGGTCGACGACCTTGCCGGAGACGACGTTCTTGAGCTTCGTGCGGACGAACGCGCCGCCCTTGCCCGGCTTGACGTGCTGGAACTCGACGACCGACCACAGCTGGCCGTCGATGATGAGAACGGCGCCGTTCTTGATGTCTGTGGTACTGGCCATGAGTCGTCGGTGTCCCGTTCGGTCGTGTTGTGAAGTGTCCTCGAGCCGCGGACGGCCCCGGACGAGTGTAGCGGACGCCCGCCCGGCGACCGCAGCGGTGCGCGCCGCGGTCAGCGTCGCCGTCGGGCGAGCCAGGCGTCGATCGCCGCCCAGCCGAGCAGCGCCACCGCCGCTCCCCCGAGCAATCCGCCCGCGACCCCGGTGGACAGGGCCGCCGTCGGTCGTGCCGGCAGCGCCAGGTAGACGATCGCCAGGATCCCCGCCCCCGCGCCGAGCAGCACGAGCAGGATGCGCCGGATCATGCCGGACACGAGCTGCCGGTCGCGGCTGTCCGCGAAGAGCCGGATGTTCACCGTGAACCGTCCGGTCTCGATCGCCTCGCCGATGCGGTCCACCCGGCGGGGCAGGCGTCGTGCCGCCGACACGACGCCGAGCAGCTCCTTCGCCGCGAGGTCCCGGAGCTTGCCCGGCCGGAGCTGGTCGGTGATCTGCTCCCGGGCGAGTCCGCGGGACTCCTCGAGCAGGTCGAACGACGGTGCGAGCGTGCGGAGCGTGCCCTCGAAGATGGCCAGGGCACGAGCCGCGGCGACGAAGTCCGGCGGCGGCTTCAACCGGTACCGCCCGAAGACCTCGACCGCGTCGTCCACGGTGTCGACACCGATGCGCGCACCCGGGCCGAGCTCGTCCGCGACGAAGCGGGCGATGTCCCGACGGAAGTCGGGCTCGTCGTGCGCATCGCGCACGGGCGCCATCCGCAGGACCGCATCGGCGATCCGCGACGTGTCGTCCTGCAGGTAGGCGGCCAACAGGTCCTGGACCGTGTCCCGGAGACCCGGGTCGAGCCTCCCGACCGATCCGAAGTCGATCAACGCGGGCCGCCCGTCGGGCAGCACCAGGACGTTCCCCGGGTGCAGGTCCGCGTGGTACAGGCCGTCGAAGACGACCTGGCGCAGGAAGGCGCGGAGGATCGCGCGCATCGGCGCGTCGAGGTCGCGCTCGGAACGCTCGGCGCGGATCGCGCTGAGCGTGTCGCCCTCCAGGAACTCCATCACGAGCACACGCCGGCCGGACAGGTCCGGGTAGGGGTCCGGGAACCGGACCTCGTCCGGACGCGCGCTGCGGGCCTGGGCAGCACGCAGCGCCGTGAGGTTCCGGAGCTCCGAGACGAAGTCGACCTGCCGGATCAGGTCGTCCGCGTACTGGCCCGCGATGTCCTGCACGCCGACCTGTCGCGCCTCGGTCGACCACCGGGCCATGAACCGGACGACCCGCAGCGCGATGTCGACGTCGCGGCGCACCGCGGCGTCGATCCCCGGCCGCTGCACCTTGACGGCGACCGCGGTGCCGTCGGGCAGCCGGGCGCGGTGCACCTGCGCGATGGACGCCGCTGCGACGGGCACCTGGTCGAAGGTCGCGAAGACCTGGTCGACCGGGGCACCGAGCTCCTGCTCGAGGAGCGCACGGACCTCGTCCGCCGGCGCCGCCGTGACGTTCCGCTGCAGGTGGGCGAGTCCCTCGGTCCACTCCTCGGGCAGCAGGTCGTCGCGGGTGGAGAGCAGCTGGCCCATCTTCACGAACCCGCCACCGGCTTCCTCGAGCGCCCGGCGCAGGTGCTCGGCCTGGTCGCGACGCAGGTCCGACGTGGCCGGGTCGTGCGAGAAGTCGAGACGACGGAACGGCACCAGGTGGTGGCGGCGGGCGATCGAGAGGAGTTCGGTGAAGCGTCGACCACGGGAGCGCAGGGTGCCGGTGTCGGCATCGCGCGGGCCGGAGAGGTCGCTCAGTCGGGGTGGGGTGGGCACGCCCGCCAGTCTGCTCCCCGGCGCTGGGTCCGCAGCGTGCGGGTGGCCCGGTCCGTCGCGTCGCCCCGTCCTCCTCCACAGCCTGGAGGCCCGGCGCGGCTTCCACAGGTCGGCGCGGGCCCGGCGCTGGCCTCGGTCCTGCGGCGGACACTCGTGCCGTGGAGACAGCACTGACGACTGTGCTCCGCGAACTCGAGAGCCGACTCGCCGGGCGCGCGCTCCGCAGACGTCCGGCGTCCGGCCGCACACCGCCCGACGGCCAGACCGAGCAGGAAGGACCCGGCTGATGTCGACCCTGCGACCGCTTCCGGACGCTCCGGACATCGACGAGGACGACGACGTCCTCTTCGCCTGGGACCACGGCGCCACCGTCGACGAATGGCGGGAGTCCCAGCGCACCGGTGTGGTCACCGTCTCGATGCGTGTCACGTGGTGGTGGCGCAGGACCCGATGGGTCCTGCGCTGACCGAGGTGGCTAGACGCCGACCTCCTGGTAGGCGGTGAAGAGCAGGTGGTCCTCGGGGCCCTCGAGCACGACGGGCTTGCCGACGCCGTCCAGGATGATGAACCGCAGCATGCCGGCACGGGCCTTCTTGTCGCGACGCATGGTGGCGAGCAGCCCCTGCCACCGCCCGACGCCGTACGAGGTCGGCAGGTCGAGCGACTCGAGGATCGTCCGGTGCCGGTCGACCGTCGCGTCGTCCAGGTGGCCCGTGAGTCGGGCGAGCTCGGCGGCGAACACCATGCCGACCGACACCGCTGCCCCGTGGCGCCACTGGTACCGCTCGGCGTGCTCGATCGCGTGCCCGAGGGTGTGCCCGTAGTTCAGGATCTCGCGTCGGCCCTGCTCGGTGAAGTCGTCCGAGACGACCTCGGCCTTGAGCGCGATGGCGAGCTCGACGACCCGCCGGAACTCCGGCGTCGTCGGGTCGGTCACCCGGTCGACGTCGGCCTCGACGATGTCCAGGATCTCGGGTACGGCGATGAACCCGGCCTTCACGATCTCCGCGAAGCCCGTCAGGATCTCGTTGCGCGGCAGCGTGCGGGCGAGGTCGAGGTCCACGACGACGGCACGCGGGGCGGAGAAGGCGCCGACCAGGTTCTTGCCCTCGTTCGTGTTGATGCCCGTCTTCCCGCCGACGCTGGCGTCCACCATGCCGAGCACGCTGGTCGGGACGGCCACGTACGGCACACCGCGCAGCCAGGTCGCGGCGACGAAGCCGGCCAGGTCGGTGACGGCACCGCCACCGAGGCCGATGACCGCGTCGGTGCGGGTGAAGTCCGCCTGCCCCATGATCTGCCAGCAGAACGCCGCGACCTCGACGCGCTTGGCGCCCTCGGCGTCGGGGACCTCGGCGATCAGGGCTTCGAGCCCGGCCTCGACCAGCAGCGCACGGAGCTCGTTCGCCCGGGCACCGAGCGTCGGCGAGTGCACGATGAGGACCTTGGCGACGCGCGGGCCCAGGATCGAGGGCAGGGCGCCGAGCAGGTCCGTGCCGACGGCCACCGTGTAGCCGTCGTCACCGCCGACCCGGATCTCGGTGGTCCCGGCGGGCAGGGTCGACTCGGTCACGGTGCTCCTTCGGTGCTGGTGGTCGCGCTGCCGGGCGCGGTGGTGGTGCTGCCGGGCGCGGTGGTGGTGCTGCCGGGCGCGGTGGTGGTGGTGCCGTTGCGCTCGGAGGCGTTTGCGTCGCTGCGCTCGGTGGTGCCGGCGTCGCTGCGCAGCCACGTGACGACCTCGTCGACCACCCGGGACATCGGCCGGCGAGACGTGTCGACCACCACGTGCGCGAGCTCGGCGTAGGTGGCGGCCCGCTCGTCCATGATCGTCTGCCAGGCGTCGATCCCGCCGTTCGCCAGCAGCGGCCGGTCGGACCCGGCGATGCGGTCGGCGACGGCCTCGGGCGACACGGTGAGCAGGACGATGCGCGCCCCGCTCAGGGCCTGCCGGGTGTCCGCGTGGGTGACGGCTCCCCCGCCCACGGCGATCACGCCGCCGATGGCGAGCGCTCCCCGGACGGCCTCGGCTTCGAGCGCGCGGAACGCCGGCTCACCGCGGTCGGCGAAGATCCCGGGGATCGGCCCGTGCTCGCGCACGATGACCCGGTCGGTGTCCGTGAACGGGACGCCGAGCGCCTTCGCGACCCGCTTGCCGACGCTCGACTTGCCGGCGCCCATCGGGCCGATGACGACCACGGGCGCGTCGGCGCGTCCGACGTCGGTGCTCACAGGTCGGTCGAGGTCGCCGACGGCTCGGTCCGGCGCGTCCGCAGGGTCTCCGGGATCGCGGCGAGGTAGGCGTCGAGGTTGCGCTTCGTCTCGACGACGTTGTCGCCGCCGAACTTCTCGAGCACCGCGTCGGCGAGCACCAGGGCCACCATCGCCTCGGCGACGACACCCGCCGCGGGCACGGCGCAGACGTCCGAGCGCTGGTGGTGCGCCGAGGCGTCCTCTCCGGAGACGACGTCCACCGTGTGCAGGGCGTGCGGGATGGTCGCGATCGGCTTCATGCCGGCGCGGACCCGCAGCACGGTGCCCGTGGACATCCCGCCCTCGGTCCCACCGGCGCGGTCGCTCGTGCGGTAGATCTCGCCGTCCTCGCGGTACAGCTCGTCGTGGGCGGCGGAGCCCCGGCGCCCGGCGGTCGCGAAGCCGTCGCCGACCTCGACGCCCTTGATGGCCTGGATCCCCATGATCGCCGCGGCGAGGCGGGCATCGAGCCGGCGGTCCCAGTGCACGTGCGAGCCGAGGCCCGGCGGGACGCCGTAGAACAGCACCTCGACGACGCCGCCGAGGGTGTCGCCGTCCTTCTTCGCGGCCTCGACCTCGGTGACCATGCGTGCGGAGGTCTCGGCGTCGAAGCAGCGCAGCTGGTCCTCGTCGAGGCGGTCCACGTCGTCGGGCAGCGGCAGGTCCGTGCCGTCCGGGACCCGGACGGTCCCGACCTGCAGCGTGTGCGCCACCGAGCGGATGCCGAGTTCGGCCAGGAACGACTTCGCGACGGCGCCGAGCGCCACCCGGGCAGCGGTCTCGCGGGCGCTCGCACGCTCCAGGATCGGGCGGGCCTCGTCGAAGCCGTACTTCTGCATGCCGACCAGGTCGGCGTGACCCGGACGCGGTCGGGTCAGCGGGGCGCTCCGACCGCGGGACATCTCGGTGGACTCGATCGGCTCGGGGTTCATGACCTCGACCCACTTCGGCCACTCGGTGTTGCCGATGCGGATCGCGATGGGGCTGCCGAGCGAGTAGCCGTGCCGGACGCCGCCGGACACGTGCAGCTCGTCCTGCTCGAACTTCATCCGCGAGCCACGGCCGTAGCCGAGCTTGCGGCGCGCCAGATCGGCACGGATGGACTCGAACGACACCGGGACACCCGCGGGCAGGCCCTCGAGCATGGCGATCAGTTCGGGTCCGTGGGACTCACCAGCAGTCAACCAACGAAGCATGCCGCAATCCTCCCACAGCGCACCGCCGTGCGACGTCGCCGTCCTACTGGTAGTCGGGGTGCGCCCGGAGCCACGCCTGGAACTGCTTCACCGCGACGAGGTGCTCGTCGTAGGTGTTCGAGAACACCGTCTCGCCGGTTTCCAGGTTCACCGTCACGAAGTACAGCCACTTGCCCGGGGCCTCGTTCGTCACGGCCTTGATCGCGATGTCCCCGGGGTTGGAGATCGGTGCCGGCGGCAGCCCCTCGTGCACGTAGGTGTTGTACGCGTTCGACTCGTCGGCCCGTTCGGCGTCGGTCGTCGTCACGGTGTGCGTGTTGCCCGTGCCGTAGGCGACGGTGGCGTCGGACTGCAGGCGCATGCCCTGGTCGAGGCGGTTCTGGAACACCCGCGCGACCTTGGGGTAGTCGGCCGCGAGGCCGGCTTCCTTCTGCACCAGCGACGCGAAGACGATGGTGCGCTCCTGGTCGGCTTCCTTGACGCCGGCTGCGGACAGGTGCTCCTTCATCGTGTCGACCATCGACTTGAAGTACTGCTCGGCGGTCCAGCCCGGGTTGATCGGGTAGGTCGCGGGGAACAGCCAGCCCTCGAGCGTCGTGACGCCGGTCGGCAGGTCGTAGGCGGACAGGTCCTTCGCGGCCGCGTCGACCTCCTTCGCGGTCAGGCCGGCCTTCGAGACCATCCCGGCCTCGATGTCGGCGAGAGCGGTGCCCTCCGGGATGATGATCGACGCCTGCACGCGGTTCTTCGTGTCCTGCAGTGCCGCGAGCGCGGACTTCGAGCTCATCTGCTTCTTCAGCGCGTACGAACCGGGCTGGAACTGCACGTCCGGCGAGGCCAGCAGGAGCTTGTAGAACACCTTCGAGTCCTTGACGACGCCGCTGCGCTGCAACGTCGCGGCGACGTTCTCGCCGATGTCGCCCTGCTTGATGGTGATGGTCACCTTCGAGGTGCCGTCGCCCGTGTAGTCGTCCGGCTCCTGCGCGCCGCTGATCGCCGCGACGAGCTGCTGGATCTTGGGGGCGGCGAAGGTGTACGCCCCGACGCCGGCGGCGAGCACGACCGCGACGATGACGAGCCCCGCGATGAGCGGTCCGCGTCGGCGCTTCGGCCGTGGCTCCCGGGGCGGCCTGGAGGCGCGTCCTCCCCCGCCTCGTCCTCCGCGGCCGCCGCCTCCCGCGGCGCCACCGCCGCCGGTCACGTCACCGTCGTCCGTCCCGTCGGCCCCGGATCCGCCGCCGGCAGCGGTCGCCCCGGGCTCCGTCGGCAGCTCGCCGGTCAGCAGTGCGGCGACCTCGGGGTGCAGGTCTTCGGGACGGGTGGCGATCGGCGCGTCTGCGGGGGACGCCGCGCGTTCGTCGTGTGCGGCTGCCGGCGCATCGGTGGTCCGTTCGGGGACCGGCGGCTCGTCGATCGCTGCGACACGGGCTCGTTCGGCCTCGAGGGCACGGGCTTCGCGTCGGGACATCGGAGGCGCCGGGGGTGGGGTCACCTGACCAGCGTCGTCGCGGTCATCGGTGCCTGTCGTGCGGTCGGAAGTCGCCTTCCGCCGCTCGGCGTCGTTGCCGGGCGCGATGATCGCGTTCCAGTCCAGATCGTCTGCCAACGTCCTCGGTCTCTCGGTCGGGAACTCCACCTGGGCACCGTCGTCCTCGCAGCTGACGACGAGAGCACCCATGTGCGGTACCGGGCAGCCCTGTCAGGGAAGCGTGGTGCCCGGAGGGGCACCGGCACTGCGCTCGTGGTCGAGCGCGTGTTGCAGAATGATAACAGCGGCGGCTTGGTCGATCACGGCCCGGGACTTCTTCGTGTTCTTGCCGGCGTGGTGCAGCCCCCGCTGGGCCGTCACGGTCGACAGTCGTTCGTCGACCAGGCGCACCGGCCGACGCGCCGCGATCCGGGCGGCGAAGACGCGGGCGTCCTCGGTCGAGGCCGTGTCCCCACCCGACATCGACAGGGGCAGCCCGACGACGACCTCGAGCACGTCGTACTCGTCCGCGAGCTCGAGGATCCGCCGGAGGTCCTTCGAGTCGTCACGACGGACGGTCTCGACCGGGGTCGCCAGCAGACCGTCGCGGTCGCACACGGCGACCCCGATCCGGGCGCGCCCGACGTCCACGCCGAGCCGCCGCCCAGACCGGATGCCCACGGTCAGCCCGCGAGCCGTGCGGTCACGGCACGCAGCGCCGCGGGGAGCGCGGCCGCGTCGGTCCCGCCGCCCTGCGCCAGGTCCGGCTTGCCGCCGCCACCGCCACCGAGCACGCCGGCGGCCTCCTTCGCGAGGGGGCCCGCCTGCACGCCCGCAGCACGAGCGGCGTCGTTGGTCGCGACGATCACGATCGGCTTGCCGCCGACGACCGCCCCGAGCACGACGACGGCCGCGCCGTCACCGAGCTGGCCGCGCACGCCGGTGGCGAGCGAGCGCAGGTCGTCGCCGGACTGCAGACCGTCGACCGTCTCGGCGACCACGGTGGTGGCGCCGACGGTCGTGGCGTTGCGGGCGATGGCGGGCACGCGCTGCTGCAGGTTCGCCGACTCGTACTCGGCGAGCTTCTTCTGGGCGGACCGGAGGTCCTCCATCAGGTTCTGGACGCGGGCCGGCAGGTCGGCACGGGGTGCCTTGAGCGCGCTGGAGAGCTGCGACACGATCGTGCGCTCGACGGCGAGGTCGCGGAACCCCTCGAGGCCGACCAGTGCCTCGACGCGGCGGTTCGTCGAACCGACGCTCGACTCCCCCACCAGGTTGACGAGCCCGATCTGCGCGCTCGAGGCGACGTGCGTGCCACCGCAGAGCTCGCGGGACCACGGGCCGCCGATGTCGACCATGCGGACCTCGGCGCCGTACTTCTCACCGAACAGGGCCTGCGCCCCGAGGGCCTTCGCCTCGTCGATGGGCAGGATGCGCGTGGAGACCTCGAGATCGGTGCGGATCGCGGTGTTCACGACCTCCTCGATCTCGGAGCGGGTCTCGAGCGAGACCGGCTGGGACCACGAGAAGTCGAGGCGCATGTAACCGGACTTGTTGTACGAACCGGCCTGCAGCGCCTCCGGGCCGAGGATGTCGCGGAGGGCCGCGTTGACCAGGTGTGTCGCGGAGTGCGCCTGGGTCGCACCGCGGCGGTACTCCGCGTCGACGACGGTGCTCGCGGCGTCGCCGACACCGACCTCGCCGGAGCGGACCTGCACGGTGTGGCTCCACAGCCCGGAGACCGGTCGCTGGACGTCGAGGACCTCGAGGTCGAACCCGTTGCCGACGATCGAGCCCTGGTCGGCGTCCTGGCCACCCGACTCGGCGTACAGGGAGGTCTCGCCGAGGATGACCTCGGCGATGTCACCAGCGACCGCACGGTCGACGCTCACGCCGCCGACGATGATGCCGAGCACGCGCGTCTCGGCCTCGAGCGCGTCGTAGCCGAGGAACGTCGTCTCGCCCTTCGCCCGGAACGCGCTGTACACGCTCAGGTCGGCGATCGCGGTCTTCTTGCTCTTCGCGTCGGCCTTCGCCCGGGCACGCTGCTCGGACATCAGGGTCTCGAACGCCGTGCGGTCGACGTGCACGCCGGCTTCCTCGGCCATCTCCATCGTCAGGTCGATGGGGAACCCGAACGTGTCGTGCAGCAGGAACGCCGTGTCGCCGCCGATCGACGGGGCGCCGTCCTGCTTCGCGCGCTCGACCGCGACGTCCAGGATGGTCGTGCCCTGCGCCAGGGTGCGGAGGAAGGTCTCCTCTTCCGCGTAGGCGATGCGGGAGATCCGGTCGTAGTCGGACGCCACCTCGGGGTAGGCGTCGCGCATGGCGTCGCGGGACGCCGGGAAGAGCTCGGGGAACGTGGGGGCCTCGACACCGAGCAGGCGCATCGCGCGGACGGTGCGACGGAGCAGCCGACGGAGGATGTACCCGCGGCCCTCGTTCGACGGGCTCACGCCGTCGGCGATGAGCATCAGCGAGGAACGGACGTGGTCGGCGATGACGCGCATCCGCACGTCGTCCTCGTGCACGGCACCGTAGGGCCGGCCGGAGATCTCGGCCGCACGGTCGAGCACCGGGCGCACCTGGTCGATCTCGTACATGTTGTCGACGCCCTGCTTGATGAAGGCGACGCGCTCGAGCCCCATGCCGGTGTCGATGTTCTTGTTCGGCAGCTCGCCGGTGATCTCGAAGTCGTACTTCGACCGCACGTCGGCGATCTGGTACTGCATGAAGACGAGGTTCCAGATCTCGACGTACCGGTCGTCGTCCGTCGCCGGGCCGCCGTCGATGCCGTACTCGGGGCCACGGTCGAAGAAGATCTCCGAGCAGGGACCCGCCGGTCCGGGCTGTCCGGTCGACCAGTAGTTGGTGTCCTTGCCGAGGCGCTGGATCCGCTCGTCGGGCAGCGAGGAGTGCTGCTTCCAGAAGCCGATCGCCTCGTCGTCCTCTTCGTAGACGGTGACCCAGAGGTCGTCGGGTGAGAAGCCGAGCCCACCGTCGGTCTCGGGCTTGGTCAGGAACTCCCAGGCGAACTGGATCGCCTGCTCCTTGAAGTAGTCGCCGAACGAGAAGTTCCCGTTCATCTGGAAGAAGGTGCCGTGGCGAGGGGTCTTGCCGACCTCTTCGATGTCGTTCGTGCGGATGCACTTCTGCACGCTCGTCGCCCGCGGGAACGGCGCCGGGATGAGACCCGTCAGGTACGGGATGAACGGCACCATGCCGGCGACCGTGAAGAGGAGCGACGGGTCGTCGGAGACGAGGGACGCGGACGGGACGACGGTGTGGCCGCGGTCACCGAAGTACTGGAGCCAACGGCGGCGGATCTCTGCGGTCTGCATGGTGCTTCCTGGGTTCAGGTCGTGGGTGGAGGAGGGTCGTGGCTGCTCGGTCGGAGCGCTCAGACGTCGGTACGGAGCTCGGCCTCGCGCGACCGGTAGCCGTCCGCGACGGCACCCGTGAAGGCCTTCGTCTTGGCGTTCACCTCGGCGAAGAGCCGGGCGCCACCGGAGGTCTGGGCGACCCGGTGTGCGACGGCGAACCCGATGACGATGCCGACGGCGACGAAGAACAGCTGTTTCACGGTGCCTCTCCCTCTGTGCACCCGGGCGGTGCATGCCCGGACAAGCTTAGTCGCCGGGCACTTCCGCGCGTCCCCGTCTGCAAGACGCCGTCGTGTCGGCGCGACGCCGCCGAAACCGACGGCGTCTCGCGCACACCGAGGCGCCTCGCCGAGACGACGGCGTGTTCCGGCGCCGGAACGCCGAACGGCGGGTCGCCCTCGAGAGGACGACCCGCCGTTCGGGTGTGATCAGTGGATCAGCGAGCTGCGTAGTACTCGACGACGAGCTGCACTTCACAGGTCACGGGGACCTCGGCGCGCTTCGGGCGACGCACGAGGCGCGCCTGGAGCTTCTCGATCTCGACCTCGAGGTAGCCCGGGACCTTCGGGAGGACTTCCTGGTGGCCACCGGCAGCGGCGACCTGGAAGGGCTCCATCGACTCGGACTTCGCCTTGACGTGGATCAGCTGGCCCTCCTTGACGCGGAAGGAGGGGCGGTCGACGAGCTTGCCGTCGACGAGGATGTGGCGGTGCACGATCAGCTGACGGGCCTGCGCGGTGGTGCGGGCGAAGCCGGCACGGACCACGAGGGCGTCGAGGCGCTGCTCGAGGAGCTCGACCAGGTTCTCACCGGTCAGGCCCTTCGTCTTGCGGGCCTCTTCGAAGACGATGCGGAGCTGCTTCTCGCGGATGCCGTACTGGGCGCGCAGACGCTGCTTCTCACGGAGGCGGACGGCGTAGTCGCTGTCCGCACGACGGCGCGTACGGCCGTGCTCACCGGGCCCGTAGGGGCGCTTCTCGAGGTAACGGGCAGCCTTCGGCGTCAGCGGGATGCCGAGTGCGCGCGACAGGCGGGTCTTGCTGCGGGTACGTGACTTGGTAGACACAGGGTCCTTTTCTCTGTTCGAACTGAATACTCACCGGAGGCCGGGCACGCGAGTGCCGGTGGCCCCGACGACGGGATCCAGAGGGATGAGCCTGTGGGATCGGACGGCTACAGTCCGAACCTCTGCCCCCGTACCACCGGAGTGGCACTCTGTCCTCGACGCAGCCGTGCTCGAGGACCAGGACGTAGGCCCGGCAATGCTAGCAGCATCGGGGCGAGCGCAGAAGCACCGACGCTAGTGGCCGCGTGTGATCTTCCGGAGTCGTTCGAGCCGCGGCCCGACCTCGCGCTCGTACCCGTTGGCAGTCGGCGTGTAGTACTCGGTGCCCTCGAGTGCGTCCGGCAGGTACTGCTGCTCGGCGACCCCGTGCTCGGCGTCGTGGGAGTAGACGTACCCCTTGCCGTGCCCGAGGCGCTTCGCCCCGGCGTAGTGCGCGTCGCGCAGGTGCATCGGGACCGTGCCCATGCGCCCCGCCTTGACGTCGGCCATCGCCTGG
Source organism: Curtobacterium sp. MCPF17_003 (assembly GCF_003224385.1). Classification (NCBI taxonomy): domain Bacteria; kingdom Bacillati; phylum Actinomycetota; class Actinomycetes; order Micrococcales; family Microbacteriaceae; genus Curtobacterium; species Curtobacterium sp. MCPF17_003. The sequence goes on from NZ_QKLC01000002.1 coordinate 52,456, forward strand.
TTGACCCCGTTGTAGGCGGCGTTCGACTTCGGCGCCGTCGCCAGGTAGACGACCGCCTCGGCCAGCGGGATCCGCCCCTCGGGCATCCCGATGAGCTGGACGGCCTGGGCCGCCGCGACGGCGATGGGCAGCGCCTGCGGATCGGCCATGCCGATGTCCTCGGACGCGGAGATGATGATCCGCCTCGCGATGAACCGGGAGTCCTCGCCGGCCTCGATCATCCGGGCGAGGTAGTGCAGGGCGGCGTCGACGTCGCTCCCCCGCACCGACTTGATGAACGCGCTGATGACGTCGTAGTGCTCGTCGCCCTGTCGGTCGTAGCGCAGCAGGGCCCGGTCGACCGCTGCCGCGACGGTGTCGGCATCGACGACGGGCACGGTATCGTCGTCCTCGTCCTGCGCGGCGCTGGCCGACGCCGCCGCGGCCTCGAGCGCGGTGAGGGCACGTCGGGCGTCACCGGACGCGAGCCGGATGATCGCGCTGCGGGCTTCGTCACCGAGGACGACGGCACCGCCGAGCCCGCGGGGGTCTTCCACCGCGCGGTCGACGAGCATGCCGAGGTCGGGATCGGTGAGCGGTTTGAGCGTCAGGAGCAGCGAACGGGACAGCAGCGGCGAGATGACCGAGAACGACGGGTTCTCGGTGGTGGCCGCGATGAGGATGACCCACCCGTTCTCGACGCCGGGCAGCAGGGCGTCCTGCTGGGCCTTGCTGAACCGGTGGATCTCGTCGAGGAACAGCACCGTGGTCGACCCGTACAGGTCACGGTGGGTCAGCGCCTTCTCCATGACCTCGCGCACGTCCTTCACACCGGCGGTCACGGCCGAGAGCTCGACGAACTCGCGACCGGACTGCCGTGCGATGGCCTGCGCCAGCGTGGTCTTGCCGGTTCCGGGTGGTCCCCACAGGATCACGGAGACCCCGCCGGGGTTCTCACGCGTGCCGGTGGCGAGCTGCACCAGGGGCGAACCCCGGCCGAGCAGGTGCTGCTGACCGGCGACCTCGTCGAGGCTGGTGGGGCGCATCCGGACGGCGAGTGGGACGGAACCCTGCGCGAGACCGGCGCGACCACCCGTGGTGGGCGCGTGCATTCCCGAACGATCCGCTGCCATCCTGCAATCGTAGGCCGGTCCACCGACGCAGGCCGCGCCTCCCGACTGGTGGCGGCGACCGTTCGGCTACGCTCGTTGCACACTGCGACGAGAGGGCAGACCAGCACCGTGGCACCGAAGAACCCAGCGCGTGACAACCGTGAGGCGCGCGAGCGCCTCCGCCTCTACCAGGCCCGCCAGGGCCTCCACGAGCGGCAGCGACGCCGCCGCGTGCGGGACAACCTGATCGGCGCCGGTGCCCTCGTCCTCGTCGCGGCCCTCGCCACCGGGTCGCAGCTCGCCTTCGCAGGATCGCGGGGATCGGACGCCCAGGCCCCGAGCGCCTCCGCGTCGTCGACGGCCACGCCGTCGGCCAGCGCCACGGCCGGCAACACCGGCGACGTGCCGAGCAAGTCGATCGCGAAGGGCACGACCTGGACCGGCACCCTCACGCTCAACGAGGACATCGACCTCGGCATCGAGCTGGACGGCGCGAAGGCGCCGCAGGCCACGAGCGTCGAGATCTCGTTGATCCGTGAGCAGTTCTACAACGGCACCACCTGCCACCGGCTCGCCGACAGCGACGGGCTGAAGTTCCTGCAGTGCGGCTCCGCGAACGGCGACGGCACCGGTGACGCCGGCTTCGAGTACGGCCCGCTCGAGAACGTGCCGGAGGACGGCGTCTACGAGGAGGGCACGATCGCCATCGCACGGTCGGACTCCCCGTACTCGCAGTCGACGCAGTTCTTCATCGTCTACGGGGACACCACGCTCGACGGCTCCACGGGCGGCTACACGGTCGTCGGCAAGGTCACGAGCGGGCTGTCCGAGCTCGAGTCGAAGATCGCCGCGAAGGGCATCGCATCGCCCGGCGGCGACGGCACCGGCGAGCCGAAGGTGGCGACGAAGATCACCGACGCGACCATCGCGGAGCAGAAGTAGTCCACAACCCGGCGCACCGGTCGGGCGGCGGAGCCCGTCCGTGCAATAGGCTGACGACCTGACCGTGCCGACGGTGACGTCGGCGATGCACGACCACGATCGAGGCGAGACCTGTGGGATCTGACGAAGCAACGACCTGGGGGCGGGTCGACGAGAACGGGACCGTGTACGTCCGGTACGAAGAGACCGAACGTGCTGTCGGTGAGTACCCGGACGCCACCCCCGAAGAAGCCCTCGCCTACTTCGCGCGGAAGTACGCCGACCTCGAGGGGCAGGTGAAGATCGCCGAGCAGCGCGTCCAGCGCGGTGCGTCGGCGAACGACGTCGCCCGGACGGTGGAGCACCTGACCGCTCTGGTCGCCGACGCGCGGGTGGTGGGTGACATCAAGTCGCTCGAGACCCGCGTGGGCGCGCTCACCGAGCAGCTCGGCTCGCTCACCAAGGAGCAGGCGGAACAGGCGCAGCAGGCGCTGCAGGACGCCCTGGCGCACCGCACCGCCCTGGTCGAGGAAGCCGAGGCACTCGCCGCGGTGGATCCGGCGCGCGCGCAGTGGAAGCAGATCACGGCGCAGCTCGACGACGTGTTCGCGCGCTGGCAGCAGCACCAGCACGACGGCCCGCGCATCCCCAAGAACGAGGCCAACGACCTCTGGAAGCGGTTCCGCGCAGCGCGGTCCACCGTTGACCAGCACCGTCGTGCCTTCTACTCCGAGCTGGACGCACAGCACCGTGACGCCCGGACCCGCAAGCAGGAGCTCGTGGCGCAGGCCGAGGCCCTCGCGCCCCGCGGTTCCGACGCGATCCCGGACTACCGCCAGCTCCTCGACGACTGGAAGAACGCCGGGCGTGCAGGCAAGCGCCACGACGACGCACTCTGGGCGCGCTTCAAGGCCGCCGGAGACGTGCTGTTCGAGCAGCGCCACGCCGAGAGCGCAGCTGAGAACGAAGAGTTCTCCGCCAACCTCGAGGCGAAGCAGGCCCTGCTGACCGAGGCCGAGCCGCTCCTGCAGGCGACCGACCGGGTGGCCGCGCGCAAGACCCTCACCGGGATCCAGCGCCGGTGGGACGAGATCGGCAAGGTCCCCCGCGGTGACGTCCGTCGGGTCGAGGACCGCCTGCGTGCCGTCGAGGACCACGTGCGTGGGCTCGAGGACGCGCACTGGAAGGAATCGAACCCGGAGCGCAAGGCCCGTCAGAACGGCCTCGCGAGCCAGCTGGAAGACGCGATCGGCAAGCTCCAGTCCGAGCTCGCCGCGGCGCAGGCCACCGGCGACGCCCGGAAGATCAAGGACGCGCAGGAAGCCCTCGACGCCCGCAAGATCTGGCTCGACGCCCTGGGCGGCTGAGCCTCCGCACCACGAACGACGCCCCCGTGACCGATCGGTCACGGGGGCGTCGTTCGTGCCGGGGGAACCAGCGGGCGAGCCGGACCAGCGTGCTGGCCGATCCAGCGTGCTCAGCAGGTCAGACCGGCGCGGGCAGTCCGAGCAGCAGCCGGATGTCGAGGTCGTCCTGCCGCATCTGCGCGGCGAGCTCGTCCATCGACGAGAACTTCACCATGCCGCGCACGTACGACACGAAGAGCACCGAGATGCGATCGCCGTACAGGTCGATGTCGACGTCGAGCAGGTGCGCCTCGATCTGCTTCGCCGGCACGCCCTCGAACGTCGGGTTGTTGCCGACCGACACCGCTGCCGGGTAGACGGTGCCGTCGTGCAGCACCCGGGCGGCGTAGACGCCGTCGGCGGGGACGAAGCCCTCGCACGCCGGGTCGAGGTTCGCGGTGGGGTACCCCATCGCCCGGCCGCGCTGGTTGCCGTGCACCACGACGCTCCGCACGGCGTGTTCCCGCCCGAGGAGTCGTGCGGCCTCGGCCACACGGCCCTGACCCAGGAGCTCCCGGATCCAGGTGGAGGACACCCGGCGCTCACCGTCGGGTCGGACGTCGTCGATCAGGTCCACGTCGTCGATGAGCTCGACCGTGAACCCGTGCTGCTCCCCCATGGCACGCAGCAGCGCGACGTCGCCGGCGCCCTTCGCGCCGAAACGGAAGTCGCTGCCGACGAAGACGAGCCGGGCGTGCAGGGTGTCGACGAGGATCTCGGACACGAACGCCTCGGGCGACTTCGACTGCAGTTCCTGGTCGAACCGGAGCAGCAGGGTGGCGTCCACCCCGGCATCCTCGAGCAGTTCGCGGCGCTGCGCGGTGCTCGTCAGGGCCGGCGGGACGTGCGGCGGGTCGATGACGTTGAGCGGGTGGCGGTCGAACGTGACCACGGTGGCCACGAGGTCGTGCTCGCGAGCGGCACGCTCGAGGTGTGCGATGACGGCACGGTGCCCGACGTGCACGCCGTCGAACTTGCCGATGGTGACCGCACTCGGCCCGAACCCGTCCGCCACGTCGGCGGTGTCCTCGTAGAACTGCACGGCTGCTCCTACTCGCTCGCCGGGGCGGTGGACGAGGACGCAACCGGTGCCGACGACTCGGTGACCGCGGTGCGGTGGTGCTTGCGGAGCCACCAGAGCCCGGCGATCGGCAGCACGAGCGGCGCGAAGGCGTAGCCCATCCCGTAGTACGACCAGATGGTGTCGTCGGGGAACAACTGGCGGTCGAACAGCGACAGGGTGCCGATGACGAGCACGCCGGTCATCTCGAACACGATCGTGACGCAGGCGACCCGGTACCAGAACCGGCCGGGCACGATGAGGGCGATCATCGCGACGATGTAGACGACGGCAGCGATGGCACTGAGCGTGTAGGCGAACGGTGCGAACGAGAACTTCTCGATGATCTGCACGACGCTGCGTCCGGTCGCCGCCAGCGCGAGGATGCCGTACACGGCGATGAGGACGCGGCCGATGCCGGTCGCGAGTGAGGATCTGGTCGCCATTGCACCGATTCTACCGACGCGCGGCTCCGCGCATGACCTCTGGCGTCAGTTCAGCGCGAACCAGATCTGGTACATCCGGTAGACCATCACCGCGACGGTGAAGGCCCCGGCGCCGAGCACCACGGTGCTCCACTTCGTGCGGTCGACCAGTGCCCACACGACCGCGGCCGGTGGGACGAGCAGCACCGACACGGCGTACACCCCGAACTCGAGCGCGTTGCCGTCGGGCGGACTGCCCGTCGCGGGCAGCACGATCGAGATGACGCCCTGCACCAGGAGCAGCAGTTCGATGAGCACGAGGGCGCCGACGGTGTAGTCGTTCGGCTTCCAGCCGATGAACCCCACGACGACCGCGAAGAGCCCCACCACCACGGCGAGCACCAGCTGCACCCACATGTACCACTCGATCACGCGCGGGCTCCGGTCTGCGAGGAGGACGACGCACCGGGCGTCGGGAAGTTCGTGATGACCCGGAGCAGTCCACGGCGGACGGAGACGAGGCCGACCAGCCGGTCGTCGGACGCGGTGACCGCTGCCACCGGACCGTCCGAGTCGGGGTGCTCGGCCGCGACGCGCTTGCCGTCGCTGAGGTCCTTCGCCGAGGCTGCGTCGAGGGTCACGGACGAGAAGAGCCGCCGGGCGATGTCCGCCGGACGTGCGAGCGCGGCGCGGACGTCGACGGTGTCGTCCTCGAGGTCGATCGCGTCCTGCACGTCGAACGGTCCGACGCGGGTCCGCCGGAGCGCGACGAGGTGCGCTCCGGTGCCGAGGGCAGCGCCGACGTCACGCGCGAGCGCGCGGACGTAGGTGCCCGACGAGCAGGTCACGACGACGTCGAGGTCCACCACGGCGACGTCGGTGCCGTCGACGGCGACGGTCCGCTCGTTCCGCGTCGTCACGTCGAACTGCGAGACGGTCACCGTGCGCGACTTGAGCTCCACCGCCTCGCCCTTGCGCGCCAGGTCGTAGGCACGGCGCCCGTCGACCTTGATCGCGCTGACCGTGGACGGGACCTGGTCGATCACACCCCGCTGTGCTGCGACGGCGGTCTCGACGGCGTCGTCCGAGACGTCGGCAGCGATCACACCGACGGCAGTGGTCGGCGTGCCGTCGGCGTCGTCCGAGTCCGTCGAGACACCGAGCCGGATGGTCGCCGTGTAGGTCTTGTCCAGGCCCACCAGGTGCGTCAGCAACCGGGTGGACGGCCCGATGCCGAGCAGCAGCAGCCCGGTGGCCATGGGGTCGAGGGTCCCGGCGTGGCCGACCTTCTTCAGGCCGAGGCGCCGACGGGCGATGGAGACCACCCGGTGGCTGGAGATCCCCTGCGGTTTGTCGACGAGGAGGATGCCGTCCGGCGCGGTTTCGAGCACCAGGCGAGATTACCAGCGCCGGTCAGCAGGCGTCGTTCCACTCGCGACGGGGGTGCTCGGGATCGGTGACGTCGAGCACGGCGGAGGCCGCGATCTTCACGTCGGCACGGCGCTCGAGCCGGCCGGACTCCTGCTCCACCCACAGCGACCAGCGCCACAGGGTGCGCACCCCCGGGGCCAGGACGCCCCGTCCGTGCACGACCAGGACACCGTCACCGGCTCCGGTCGTGCGGAACGGCGTCACCAGGTCGGACCGGAGCGTGTCCTGGTCGGCGGACGGCGCGGCTGCCGCCATCGCGGAGACCCCGTGCTGCTCGAAACCGGTGACGAGCGCGGCCGCGACCCGTTCGAGGTCGGTGCCGTCCTGCCCGTCGACGCCGATGACGGTGCGGTTCGTGCCGACCTGCGCGATCGCCTCTGCAGCGATCGCAGCCATCGTGTCGGTCTCTTCTGGTGCCCAGCGTGCCATGCGTCCACCGTAGGCTGTCGAGGTGAACGCGAGTCGGGCCTCCAGACCGGATGTGGACGAACCGACCGCGCGACGCGGCGTGCAGGAGCCGGCCACGCCGGAACGGCCCGACATCGCGACCCCGCTGATCGCGTGGTTCCGGCAGCAGGCGCGGGACCTGCCGTGGCGGCGCCCCGGCTTCCCCGCGTGGGGGACGCTCGTCAGCGAGATCATGCTGCAGCAGACGCAGGTCGCGCGCGTGATCCCCCGTCTGGAGGCGTGGCTCACCCGGTGGCCGACGCCTCGCCACCTCGCGGACTCGCCGCCGTCCGAGGCGGTGCGTGCCTGGGACCGGCTCGGCTATCCGAGACGCGCGCTCGCGCTGCACGCGGCGGCGACCGCCATCGCGACCCACCACGGCAACGTCGTGCCGCGCGACGTCGACGCCCTGCTCGCGCTGCCGGGCATCGGCGACTACACCGCGCGGGCCGTCGCGGTCTTCGCGTACGGCGACCGGCACCCGGTCGTGGACGTCAACGTGCGCCGCGTGCTCGCACGTGCCGTCCTCGGCCAGGGCGAACCCGGCCCGGCGAAGGCGAAGCAGGACCTCCCGCTGATGGAGTCCGTGCTGCCGGCGGACCGCGACGACGCAGCCGCCACGAACGCCGCCGTGATGGAGCTCGGCGCGCTCGTGTGCGTGTCCCGCTCCCCCGCGTGCGACGCGTGCCCGATCGCGGACCGCTGCGTGTGGCGTGCGGCCGGGTACCCGGAGCACGACGGGCCGCGAGTTCCGCGGCAGGCGAAGTTCGCCGGCAGTGACCGCCAGGTGCGCGGCCTGATCATGGCCGAGCTGCGCGCCAGCGACGTGCCGGTCACCCGGTCCGAGATCGAACCGGTGTGGCCGGACGCCGACCAGCGCGACCGGGCGCTCGCGTCGCTCCTGCGTGACGGACTGGCCGTCGGCGACGACGCGAGCGGCTACCAGCTGCCCGGGACCTAGGAACGCGGCTCGGTGGAGCCGTCGGTCTCGGCAGCGTCGTCGGCTTCGTCGTCCTCGTCGCGCTTGTACGGGTCGGCGTCGCCGGCGTACGTCGCGCCCACCGAGGCTGCCCGCACCTGCTCGTCACGCACCTGGGCCTGCACGAGCAGGTCCTCCATGTGTGCCGAGGTCTCGGGCAGGGCGTCGGCGATGAACTCGAGCGACGGCGTGAGCCGGGCGGTGATGTTCTTGCCGACCTCGGACCGGAGCATGCCGGTCGCGGCCTTGAGCGCCGCGGCCGAGTCCGCACGCTCCTCGTCGGTGCCGTACACGGTGTAGAAGATCGACGCGTGCTGCAGGTCACCGGTCACACGGACGTCGGTGATCGTGACGAACCCGAGTCGCGGGTCCCGCAGACCCTTGTCGAGTCGACGTGCGACGACTTCCTTGATGCGGTCCGCCATCTTGCGTGCGCGCTGCGGATCGGCCATTGGTGCCTCCTGAGGCAGTGGCGGGACGCTTCCCGCCGGTGGTCCTGCGTGGGAAAGGGGTCGGGCCCCGGCCTCCCGCACGGGGAGGCCGGGGCCCAGAGGAGTCACGCGATCAGTCGCGCGGCTTCTCGACGAGTTCGGTCGTCTCGACCTCGTCGCCGATCTGGATGTCGTTGAACTTGCCCAGACCGATACCGGCTTCGAAGTCCGTGCGGACCTCGGTCACGTCGTCCTTGAAGCGACGCAGCGACTCGATGGCCAGGCCATCGGCGATCACCACACCCTCGCGGATGACGCGCGCCTTGGCGTTGCGCGTGATCGTGCCGGAGCGGACGATGACACCCGCGATGTTGCCGAACTTCGAGGAACGGAACACCTCGCGGATCTCGGCGACGCCCGACTGGACCTCTTCGTACTCGGGCTTGAGCATGCCCTTGAGGGACTGCTCGATGTCGTCGAGTGCGTTGTAGATGACCGAGTAGAAGCGCACGTCGATGCCTTCACGCGCCGCACGCTCACGGGCCTTGACGTCCGGACGGACGTTGAAGCCGATGACGATGGCGTTGTCGATCGTGGCGAGGTCGATGTCCGACTCCGTGATCGCACCGACACCGCGGTGCAGGATGCGGAGCTGGACGCTGTCGTCGACCTCGATGTCCAGGAGCGACTGCTCGAGTGCCTCGACGGCACCGGAGACGTCACCCTTGATGATGAGGTTGAGCGACTCGACCTTGCCCTCTTCGAGAGCACGGGTGAAGTCCTCGAGCGAGATGCGCTTGCGCGACTTCGCCAGCAGGGCGTTGCGCTCGGCGGCTTCTCGCTTCTCGGCGATCTGACGAGCCGTGCGGTCCTCTTCGGTGACGAGGAAGGTGTCACCGGCGCGGGGCACCGAGGACAGACCCTGCACCTGGACCGGGCGGCTCGGCGTCGCGGCCTTGACCGCGACCCCGTTCTCGTCCGTCATCGCACGGACTCGGCCGTAGGCCGTGCCCGCCACGATGGCGTCACCGACGTGGAGCGTGCCGGACTGGATGAGGACCGTGGCGACTGCACCGCGACCCTTGTCGAGCCGGGCCTCGATCGCGACACCACGGGCGTCCTTGTCGGGGTTCGCACGCAGGTCGAGACCGGCGTCCGCGGTGAGCAGCACGGCGTCCAGGAGCTCCTGGATGCCGATGTTCTGCCGCGCCGACACGTCGACGAACATGACGTCGCCGCCGTACTCCTCGGCCACCAGGTTGTACTCGGTGAGCTGCTGGCGGACCTTGGCGGGGTTCGCGCCTTCCTTGTCGATCTTGTTGACCGCGACGACGATCGGCACACCGGCCGACTGCGCGTGGTTCAACGCCTCGATGGTCTGGGGCATGATGCCGTCGTCCGCCGCGACCACGAGGATCGCGATGTCCGTCACCTGCGCACCGCGGGCACGCATGGCCGTGAAGGCCTCGTGACCCGGGGTGTCGATGAAGGTGATCGGGCGGTCGATGCCCTCGTGCTGGGCGACGATCTGGTACGCACCGATGTGCTGGGTGATGCCACCGGCCTCGCCCTCGACGACCTTCGAGTTGCGGATCGCGTCGAGGAGGCGGGTCTTGCCGTGGTCGACGTGACCCATGACGGTGACCACCGGCGGCCGCTGCTGCAGCACGTCGTCGTCTTCGTCCTCGAGTTCTGCGTCGAGGTCGATGTCGAAGCCCTCGAGGAGCTCCTTGTCCTCGTCCTCGGGCGAGACGATCTGGATCTTGTAGCCCAGCTCGTCACCGAGGACCTCGAACGTGGCCTCGTCCAGCGACTCGGTCGCGGTCGCCATCTCACCGAGGTGGAACAGCACCGTCACGAGGTTGCCGGGCATGGCGTCGATCTTGTCCGCGAAGTCCGAGATGCTCGCACCACGACGGAGTCGGACGACCGTGTTGCCGTCGCCGCGAGGGACCTGCACACCGCCGAGCGACGGTGCCTGACGCATCTCATACTCGGCGCGCTTCGTCCGCTTCGACTTGCGGGCACGGCTCTTGCCGCCACCGCGACCGAACGCACCGGCGGTACCACCACCGGGGCCACGACCACGGCCACCGCCACCGGCGGGACGCGGGCCGCTGAAGGCCGGACGCGGGAAGCCGCCACCGGCACCGCCGCCGGCACCCGGACGGGCACCGGGGCCGCCACGGCCACCACCCTGGCCCGGGCGCTGCCCGAAGCCGTTGGGACGGTTGCCCTGACCGGGACCACCGGGACGCGGAGCACCCGGACGGGGCGTGCCCGGACGCGGGGGCTGCGGACGCGGGATGCCACCGCCACCGGCTGCGCCGGCGGCCGGGCGCTGGCCCATGCCCTGGTTGGACGAGTACGGGTTGTTGCCGGGGCGCGGCGGGCGCGAGCCCATGCCCTGGTTCGACGAGTACGGGTTGTTGCCCGGACGTGCACCGGGCTTGGGGCCACCCGGCTTCGGACCGGCGGCCGCGGGAGCCTTCGGGCTGGTGCCCGGCTTCACGGCGTCGGACTTCGGCGCTGCGTCGGTCGACCCGCCTGCCTCGGCGGCCTGCTTCTCAGCGGCCTGCTTCTCGGCGCGGGCCTTCTGCGCGGCCTCGGCCTCGGCCTGTCGCTGGGCGACGGACTTCGGTGCGGCCGGTGCGGGCACGTCGGCAGCGGGTGCTGCCGGGGCCTCGGGCTCGGGAGCCGGTGCCGGACGAGCCGGGCCCGGACGGGGGCCGCCGGGCTTCGGTGCACTCGACTTCGGCGCGCTTGCCTTGGCGGGTGCGCTCGGCGCGGAGGCCGAGGCGGCGGGCTTCGCCGCGGGGGCGCCGTCTGCCTGGAGGGCGGCACGGAGCTTCCGTGCCACGGGGGGCTCGATGCTCGAGCTGGCACCCCGGACGAACTCGCCGAGCTCCTTGAGCTTCTCGAGTGCGGTCTTGCTGTCGACGCCGAGTTCGCTTGCGATCTCGTGTACGCGTGGTTTAGCCACTGTTCTCCTTCACGGGTCCCACCCCGTGAAGGGGCAGGACTCAATGGATGACGGGTCTCATTTCGAGCCGCTCATCAGTTGTCCATAAGCCGTTCAGCCTGTTCTGTCATGTCCGGGCGCTCGGCCGGTTCCTGTGGGAGACCGACGATGTGGTCGAGCACCGCGGACGTGTCGGGATCGCGATCCAACCGGAGCGCACGGCGGAAAGCCCTGCGCTTGACGGCCAGATCGTAGGCATCGACGGTCGGTGTGAGCCACGCTCCCCGCCCCGGCATGACTGCCTTCGGATCCGCCACGACACGGCCGTCGCTCAGGGCGACGACTCGGAGGAGGGAGGATCGGGAAGCGCGACGACGACTGCCGATGCACGTTCTGACGGGAACCACTCTACTCCTTGCCTCGGACGTGCGCGATCCGGCGCGCCCTCGCAGGGCGCGCCGGGAGCGAAATCGTCCTAGTCCTCGCCGTCCAGGATGGAGTCCGGCTGGATGTCGATGCGGGCACCGGTGAGCTTCGCGGCGAGGCGGGCGTTCTGCCCTTCCTTGCCGATCGCGAGCGACAGCTGGTAGTCCGGCACGAGCGCGCGGACGGCCTTCGTCGAGGCGTCGAGCACGAACGCACTCGTCACCTTGGCCGGCGACAGGGCGCTCGCGACGAACGACGCCAGGTCGGACGAGTAGTCGACGATGTCGATCTTCTCGGCACCGAGCTCGTTCGTGACGGCGCGGACACGTGCGCCGAGCTCGCCGATGCAGGCACCCTTCGCGTTCACACCGGGCTCGTTCGCCTTGACGGCGATCTTCGTGCGGTGCCCGGCCTCGCGGGCGAGCGAGGTGATCTCGACGACACCGGACGCGATCTCCGGGACCTCGAGCGCGAAGAGCTTCCGGACGAGGCCCGGGTGCGTGCGCGAGACGATGATCTGCGGGCCCTTGTTGCCACGGGCCACGCTCGTCACGTAGACGCGGATGCGGGAGCCGTGCGTGTAGGACTCCCCCGGCACCTGCTCCTCGGGCGGCAGGATCGCCTCGATCGTCCCGAGGTCGACGTGCACCATCTTCGGGTTCGGGCCCTGCTGGACCACGCCCGCGACGATGTCGCCTTCCTTGCCGCGGAACTCGCCGAGGATCTTGTCGTCGCCGATGTCGCGCAGGCGCTGGTTGATGACCTGCTTCGCCGCGAAGGCCGCGATGCGTCCGAAGTCACTCGGCTGGTCGACGGCTTCACCGATGACGGTGCCCTCGTCGTCGAGCTCGGGGACGTAGACGCTGACCTCGCCGGACTTGCGGTCGAGCTCCACACGCGACTGCGCGTGGGCCGGCTCGCCGTTCTCGTCGGCGTGCTTCTGGTAGGCGGTCAGGATGGCAGATTCGATGATCTGGACGAGCTCGTCGAACGGGATCTCCCGCTCGCGCTCCATGAGTCGCAGGACTGCGAGATCGATCTTCACCGAGGTGCCTCCGTATTCAGATGAGTCGCTCCTGCGGGGTGGAACTGCGCAGAAGTCGGCCACAAGCCTACCCCAGAACCAGGAGACGGACAGGAGGCCCGTGGCGGCGTCGCCACGGGCCTCCTGTCCGTCAGGGGTCGCGTCTAGATCGCCCGGACCGCGTCGAGCAGGTCGGCCACCGGCACGTCGCGGCGGTCGCCGGTCGCGCGGTCCCACAGCTCGACGACGCCCTCGGCGGCGCCGCGGCCGGCGACGACGACGATCGGCATGCCGAGCAGCTCGGCATCGCGGAGCTTCACGCCGGGCGACACCTTCGGGCGGTCGTCGTACAGCACGTCGAACCGCTCGCCCTCGAGCTCGGCGACGACGGAGGCCGCCAGGTCGTAGGCGACCTGGTCACGTCCGGTGGCGACGATGTGCACGTCGAACGGCGCGACGTTCTTCGGCCAGACCAGGCCCTTCTCGTCGTTGTGGGACTCGGCCAGGATCGCGAGGATGCGGGTCACGCCGATGCCGTACGAGCCCATCGTGACCGTGGCGAGCTTGCCGTTCTCGTCCTGCACCTTGAGACCGAGCGCCTCGGCGTACTTCCGACCGAGCTGGAACACGTGCCCGATCTCCATGCCGCGAGCGGTCTCGAGCGGGCCGGAGCCGTCCGGGGACGGGTCACCGGCGCGGACGTCGGAGACCTCGACGACACCGTCGGCCACGAAGTCGCGGCCGGCGACGAGGCCGGAGACGTGCACGCCGCGCTCGTTGGCGCCGGTGATCCAGCTCGTGCCGTCGACCACACGGGGGTCGACGAAGTAGCGGATGCCGGTGGCGCTGTCGGCTCCGAGGACCTGCGGGCCGATGTAGCCCTTCACCAGGCCCCGGTGCTTCTTGAAGTCGTCGTCGCCGGCGGCCTCGACCTCGGCCGGGGCGAACGACACCTCGGCGCGCTTCAGGTCGACGTCGCGGTCACCGGGCAGGCCGACGACCACGACCTCGCGCGTGCCGTCGAGGTGGGTGAGCGCGAGGACGACGTTCTTCAGCGTGTCGGCCGCGGTCCACGGAGCACCATCGCGCGGCGCGACCTGGTTCGCGTGGGCGACGAGCGTGTCGATCGTCGGGGTGTCCGATGCCGGCAGCAGCACGGGCTCGGGCTGGCCCTCGATCGGCAGCGACTCGGGGACGGGGGTGACGTAGGCCTCGACGTTGGCCGCGTAGCCGCCGGCGCTGCGGACGAAGGTGTCCTCGCCGACGCCGATCGGGTGCAGGAACTCCTCGGACTTGGAGCCGCCCATCGCGCCGGCGTCGGCCTTGACGATGACGTAGTCGAGGCCGAGGCGGGCGAAGATCTTCTCGTACGCGTCGCGCATGACCTGGTAGCTGCGCTCGAGGCCCTCGTCGGTGAGGTCGAACGAGTACGCGTCCTTCATGGTGAACTCGCGGCCGCGCAGGAGTCCGGCGCGGGGCCGGGCCTCGTCGCGGTACTTGTCCTGGATCTGGAACAGCGTCACCGGCAGGTCCTTGTAGGACGAGTACAGGTCCTTCACCAGGAGCGCGAACATCTCCTCGTGCGTGGGCGCGAGCAGGTAGTCGGAGCCCTTGCGGTCCTGCAGGCGGAACATGCCGTCGCCGTACTCGGTCCAGCGGTTCGTCGCCTCGTACGGCTCGCGCGGCAGCAGCGCCGGCAGCAGGACCTCCTGCGCACCGGCGGCGACCATCTCGTCGCGGATGATCGCCTCGATCTTGGCGCGCACGCGGAGTCCGAGCGGCAGCCAGGCGAAGATCCCCGGGGACTGGCGACGGACGTACCCGGCGCGGACGAGCAGCTTGTGGCTCGTCACCTCGGCGTCGGAGGGGTCGTCGCGGAGCGTACGGAGGAACAGATGCGAAAGCCGTGTGACCACGGGGCAAGCCTAGTGGCGGTGCCTGCCCGGTGCGTGCGGCCCCTCGCACCACGCGCGAGAACGACGCGTCGCGCGCCACGCGCGAGAACGACGCGTCGGGCGCCCACCGCGCGAGAACCGGCGCTAGACGGTCGTGACGACCTGGGGCGTGCCCGTGGCGGCGGCCGGACCCATCTCGTCCGCGATGCGGTTCGCCTCGTCGATCAGGGTCTGGACGATCTCGGCCTCGGGCACGGTCTTGACGACCTGGCCCTTGACGAAGATCTGCCCCTTGCCGTTGCCCGAGGCGACGCCCAGGTCGGCCTCGCGTGCCTCGCCCGGGCCGTTCACGACGCAGCCCATGACGGCGACTCGGAGCGGGACGGTCATGCCCTCGAGCCCCTTGGTGACGTCGTTCGCGAGCTGGTACACGTCGACCTGCGCGCGACCGCAGCTCGGGCAGGAGACGATCTCGAGCTTGCGCTCCCGCAGGTTGAGCGACTGCAGGATCTGCAGGCCGACCTTGACCTCTTGCGCGGGCGGGGCGGAGAGCGACACGCGGATGGTGTCGCCGATGCCCTCGGCCAGCAGGATGCCGAACGCGGTGGCGCTCTTGATGGTGCCCTGGAACTCCGGGCCGGCCTCGGTCACGCCGAGATGCAGCGGCCAGTCGCCGGCGGCGGCGAGCTGGCGGTAGGCCTTGACCATGACGATCGGGTCGTTGTGCTTGACCGAGATCTTGAAGTCGTGGAAGTCGTGCTCCTCGAACAGCGAGGCTTCCCACACGGCGGACTCGACGAGCGCCTCGGGGGTGGCCTTGCCGTACTTCTGCAGCAGGCTCGGCTCGAGCGACCCCGCGTTCACGCCGATGCGGAGCGAGACGCCGGCGGCCTTGGCGGCCTTGGCGATCGCGCCGACCTGGTCGTCGAACTTGCGGATGTTGCCCGGGTTGACGCGGACGGCGGCACAGCCGGCGTCGATCGCCTGGAAGACGTACTTCGGCTGGAAGTGGATGTCGGCGATCACGGGGATCTGCGACTTCTTCGCGATGATCGCCAGCGCGTCGGCGTCGTCCTGGGTGGGCACGGCGACCCGGACGATGTCGCAGCCCGAGGCCGTGAGCTCGGCGATCTGCTGCAGCGTCGCGTTGATGTTCGTGGTCTGCGTCGTGGTCATCGACTGCACGGACACCGGGGCGTCGCCGCCCACGAGCACCTTGCCGACCCGGATCTGCCGCGACCTGCGACGCGGAGCGAGGGTTTCGGGGGACTTGGGCATACCGAGGTTGACTGCGGGCACGTGAGCACTCTACGCGCTCGGTCTGACCGTGCCGGGTCCGGTCCCCGTGGGTCCGTTCAGAGGTCCCCGACCGAGTCCACGACGGTGATGAGCGGGGCGTAGAGCCGCATCACCGCGAGCGCACGGTCGTGGTCCTCGTCGGTCCCGCCGGCGCACGCGTCGGCCACGACGGTCACCGTCGCACCGGCGTCGGCCGCCGCCAGCGCGGTCGACAGCACGCAGCAGTCGGTCGAGACCCCCGTCAGCACCAGGTGCGGGTGGTCGCCGACGACGGCCTGGAGGCTCGTCCCCCACTTGCCGAAGGTCGGCTCCGTCACGACGGGGTCGTTCCGGTCCGCGGCGGCCGACGCGAACGGCTCGGTGAGCGCGTACAGCGGGTCGGCGTCCGGGACCAGTGCGAAGGGCCAGTCGCGGTAGTACGGCACCCACGCGCCCTCGGGCTGCGCCGGTGCCACGAAGCGGGTGAACACCGTGCGGCCCGTGAACCGCGGCAGGAGCCGCTCGACGCCGGCGCCGGCGTGGTCGTACCGCGGTGCGGCCCACGGGTTCTCGCCGGTGAAGACCTGCTGCATGTCGATGACGACGAGCCAGGCGTCGTCGCGGATCGCAGCGCTCATCGCAGGCCATCCGGGGTGCCGAGTGCTTCCTGACGGCGGATCGACCCGCGCGCGAACAGCAGCGTGCCGAGGAACCCGACGACCAGGGCGACGAGGACGCCGAGGTTCGCGTACGCCCACGGCCCCTCGCGGCCACCGAGGCCGAACGGGCCGAGCAGGTAGCCCTGCCAGTTGAGCCAGGCGGGGACGCCGTAGGTGTTCGTCACGAGGCCCCACCCGAGCACGGTACCGAGCACGACGAGCGCGATCGGCAGCCATCGGACATCGCCGTAGCGCCCGCGGCGGTCGTCGAGCTCGGCCTCGGCGTAGGCGCGTCGACGGAGCAGGACGTCGGCGACGAAGATCCCGGCCCACGCGGCGATCGGGACGCCGAGGGTCACGAGGAAGGCCTGGAACGGCGAGATGAAGTCCTGCGCGAAGAAGGCGACGTAGACGGCACCGGCGACCATGATCACGCCGTCGACACCCGCGGCGGCCGGACGCGAGATCTTCACACCGACGCTCAGCAGTGCGAGGCCCGACGAGTAGATGTCGAGGACGGCTCCCCCGACGAGCCCGAGGATCGCCACGATCGCGAACGGGATGAGGAACCAGACGGGGAGCACCGTCGTGAGCGCGCCGATCGGGTCGGCTCCGATCGCGTCGTTCAGGTCCGGTGACGACCCCGCCAGCATCACGCCGATCACCACGAGGACTGCCGGTGCGAGGGCACCGCCGAACGTCGTCCAGCCGACGACACCGCCCGTCGAGGCGTTCCGTGGCAGGTACCGCGAGTAGTCAGCGGCGGCGTTCACCCAGCCGAGTCCGAACCCGGTCATCACGAGGACGAGCGCCCCGATGACGTTCTGCCCGCTGCCGGACGGGAGGGCACCGAGCGCTGCGAAGTCGATCGTCGGCGCGGCGAGCACGATGTAGACAACCGTCAACACGGCGGTGACGACGGTGATCACGGTCTGCAGGCGCATGATGACGTCGAACCCGGCGATGCCGGCTCCGACGATCAGTGCGGCGACCACGACGAGCGCGACGATCTTCGTCAGCACCCCGCCGTCCCAGCCGAGCTCGGTGAACACCGTCGAGGTCGCCAGGACCGCCAGCGCGGCGAGCGACGTCTCCCACCCGACGGTGAGGACCCAGCTGAGGAACGACGGCACGCGGTTGCCACGGACCCCGAAGGCCGCGCGGCTCAGCACCATCGTCGGCGCGGACCCGCGTTTGCCGGCGATCGCGACGACGCCGCACAGCAGGAACGAGAACACCACCCCGATGACCGAGACGATCGTCGCCTGGGCCAGCGAGATGCCGAAGCCGAGGACGAAGGAGCCGTAGCTCAGGCCGAGGACGGAGATGTTGGCGGCGAACCACGGCCAGAACAACCCCCTCGGGGTGCCCTTCCGGTCGGACTCGGCGATGACGTCGAGCCCCTGGCGTTCGACGGCGCGAACCTCGGGCGGGTTCGTGGCGGCTGTGCTCATGCGCTGAGCGTAGTGGCTCGGCAGCCCTACCCGAAGAGGTTCACCGGTCGAACGATGTCGGCGTAGATGAGCAGGGCGCTCATGCCCGCCAGCAGCACCACGACCACCATCGTCAGCGGCATCGTCTTCGCCAGGTCGATGGGCCCCGGGTCCGCCTTGCCGACGAGCTTGAACGAGCGTCGCTTGATCGCTTCCCAGAGCGCACCCGCGATGTGTCCGCCGTCGAGGGGCAGCAGCGGCACCATGTTCAGCACGAACAGGCCGATGTTGAGCGAGGCCAGCAGCCCGAGGATCGTGTACGCCTTGTCGACCACGGGGACACCGCTCATCGACGAGACCTCGCCGATCGCACGGCCCACGCCCACCACCGACACGGGGCTGTCCTGCGACCGCTCCTGGGCACCGAACGCGGCGTTCCACACCGCGACCAGGCGCTGCGGCAGGTCGATGATCAGGTGCGCCGACGCCGCGATCTGGGCGCCGGTCGCGGGCAGCACCTCGGCCGGGGACTGCCGCACCAGGGACTGCCCGATGCTCACGCCGACCACGCCGACGCGCTGGGTCTTCGTGGTGCCGTCGTCGTTCTCGACGACCTTGCCCTCGGCGTCGTAGACGTCGCGGGTGGCGGTCGTCGGGGTGATCTCGAGGGTCTTGCGGGCGCCGTCGCGCTCGACCACCACGGTGACCTGCTCACCGGCGGACTCCTGGAAGACCTCGGAGACGCGGGTGATCGTGGGGTCCTGCTCGCCGTTCACCGAGAGCACGACGTCGCCGGACTCGATGCCCGCCTGCTTCGCCGGCGACACGGCGTCGCCGGGCGAGCACTCGGTCGTCCGGCTGTTCGGCAGCACGCACCCGACGCTCGACGTGAAGGTCGTGGTCGGCGCCCCGAACCCGCACAGCAGGACACCGAACAGCACGATGCCGATCACCAGGTTCATGGCCGGGCCAGCGACCATCACGATGATCCGCTTCCACGGCGTCAGGCGGTAGAAGGCGCGGGAGTCGTCGCCACCGGAGTCCGCGATCTGCTCGGCGCTGGCCTGGCGGGCGTCCTGCACGAACGCGCCGTACATGCCGGTGTTCGTGATGGCGTTCGCCCGGCCCGAGGCGCGCGGCTTGAGCATGCCGACCATCGAGATGTACCCACCGAGCAGGATCGGACGGATCCCGTACTCGGTCTCACCCCGCTTGAACGACCACATCGCCTTGCCGAAGCCCAGTGAGTACTGCGTCACCTTGACGTTGAAGAGCTTCGCGAAGGACAGGTGCCCCAGCTCGTGGAGTCCGATCGAGACCAGCAGGCCGATGATGAAGACGACCACGCCGAGGACGAAGAGCAGGACGGATTCGACGGTCACCGGGAAAGAGTACGGGACTGATTCCATGACGGAGCCGAGCGCCGTCTGAGAGGTGATCAGGGCCTCCCGTCCGTCGCCGTCCGCGGTCTGCCGCCTCCGCGTCGGACGGGAGGCGCGACTCGCGTCAGCGGGTCAGCGCGCGGTCCGCAGCGGTGCGCGCCCACTGCTCCGCCGCGAGCACGCCGTCGAGTGACGGCTCCCCCGCGGTGTGCTCCTCGACGATGCGCTCGACCGTGTCGACGATGTCCAGGAAACCGATCGCGCCGGCGTGGAACGCGGCGACGGCCTGCTCGTTCGCGGCGTTGAACACGGCCGGGAACGTCCCGCCCAGCTCGCCCACCCGCTTCGCCAGGGCGACGGCGCCGAAGGCCTCCTGGTCGAGGGGCTCGAACGTCCACGTGCTCGCGGTCGTCCAGTCGAGCGGCACGCCGACACCCGGCACCCGGTCCGGCCAGGCCAGGCCGAGCGCGATCGGCAGGCGCATGTCCGGCGGCGACGCCTGGGCGATGGTGGAACCGTCGACGAACTCGACCATCGAGTGCACGATCGACTGCGCGTGCACGGTGACGTCGATGCGGTCGTACGGCACGTCGAAGAGCAGGTGGGCCTCGATGACCTCGAGCCCCTTGTTCACCAGGGTGGCGGAGTTCGTCGTGACGACGAGCCCCATGTCCCAGGTGGGGTGCGCCAGCGCCTGGGCAGGGGTGACGTCGCGGAGCTGCTCGCGGGTGCGCCCGCGGAACGGGCCCCCGCTCGCGGTGAGGACGAGCCGCTGCACCTCGGTGTCGACGCCGGCGCGGAGCGCTTGCGCGATCGCGGAGTGCTCGCTGTCGACGGGCACGATCTGACCGGGCGCCGCGGCCTGCTGCACGAGGGAGCCGCCGACGATCAGGCTCTCCTTGTTCGCGAGGGCGAGTGTGGCACCGCTCTCGAGTGCGGCCAGCGTCGGACCGAGCCCGACCGAACCGGTGATGCCGTTGAGCACGACGTCGGCCTCGACGCTCCGGACGAGCCGCTCCGAGTCGGCCGCTCCGAACGCGGTGTCGCGCACGCCGAAGCGGGCGGCCTGCTCGGCGACGAGATCGCGGTTGCTGCCGGCGGTGAGGCCGACGACCTCGAACCGGTCGGGGTTGCGGGCGACGACGTCGAGCGCCTGGGTGCCGATCGAGCCGGTGCTGCCGAGGACGACGATGCGTCTGCGATCCGGACCGGTGCTGCCGGGGCGGCCGTCCGTCACGGTCAGCCCTTGGCGAGGATGTCGACCACGAAGACGAGCGTGGCGTTCTTCGGGATGCCCGAGCCCTCCTGCGGGTTGGCGCCGTAGGCGTCCTCCGGCGTGGCGACGATCAGGACCTGTGAGCCGACCTTCTGCCCGACGAGCCCGGTGACGAAGCCCTTGATGAGTGCGCTCTCCGACACGGTGAAGGTGGTGGGGACGCCCTTCGACCACGAGGAGTCGAACTCCTTGCCGGTGTCGTAGACGACGCCCTTGTACTGCACGAGTGCGGTGTCGCCGTCGGCGATCTCGGTGCCGTCGCCCTGCTTCAGCACCTCGACCGTGGTCTTCGTGGGCGCCTTCACGCCGTCGGGGACCGTGATCTCCGGCTCACCCGAGGCCTTGTCCTCGACCGTGGGCAGGGCCGGGTCCTGGTCCCGCGGGGTGCCGGTCGCCTTGGTCGGCGTCTGCGCGACGACGTCCGCGACCACGACGATCTCGCCGCCGGTGTTGAAACCGAGTGCGGAGGACTGTCCGACCGCGGCAATCCGGTCGCCCACCTTCGAGCAGGCGAGGAGCGCGCCGAAGCCCGACCCGCCGACGGACAGGACCTGCGGGTTGCCCTCGTCGAAGCCGACGGTGCCGAGCTTCTTGGCGTCCGACGTCTCGTACACGCTGTAGGACACCTGCGCGTAGTCGCCCTCGTCGAGCGCCGCGCCCTTCCCCTTCACGAGCCGGGTGGCCTGCGGCGTCTTCGCGGACAGGCCCGAGGCGAACTTCACCGTCGGGGCCTTCGTGCCACCGAACGACCCGGTCGCCTCGACGGCGTCGGAGGACTTCCCCGGGTCGGGGCAGGAGGTGATCGCCGAGGCCGTGGCACTGGCCGACGGGGTCGGCGAGGCCGAGGACCCGTCCGAGCCGGAGCCGGAGCAGGCGGCGAGTCCCAGCACGACGGCGGGGACGATGGCGATCGGGAGCAGGCGGAGACGCTTCACGAGGACCTAGTCTGCCCCACCAGTCGAAGAGTCCCCTGCCAATGACGCAGGTCGGACGACCAGCTGCGGCTCGTGGTGCACCGGGAACGCCACGGACCGCGCGATGAAGCAGAGCTGGTTGGCGGTGACGTGTGCGGCTTCGGCGTCCTCGACGCGGTCGGCCTCGAGGATCGTGACGACCGGGTGCAGGGTCGCCTCGGTCAGTTCACCCGAACCGTCACGGTTCAGGCGGAGCGACGCGGTCGCGGTGTCCTGGTAGTCCACGACGGTGAAGCCCTTCGTGACCGCGACGTGCAGGTAGCTGAGCATGTGGCACTGGGCGAGCGCCGCGAGCACCATCTCCTCGGGGTTCCAGCGGTCACGGTCCCCGCGGAACGTCGGGTCGGCGGAGCCGGGGACGTCGGGTTTGCCCGTCGCCGAGACCACGTGTTCGCGGCCGTAGTCGCGGTACCCGGACGTGCCGGTCCCGCGGTCGCCGGTCCAGCTGACGGAGACCTCGTAGGAGTGGTCGTGCACGGGTGCGCCCCTTCGCCTTGGCTAGCATGGCGGCATGACGGTGAGCCCCGAAGTCCGCAGTGATCGCCATCCTCTCACCGCCGACGGTTCGGTCGAGCTGGCGGTGCTCGAACGCTCAGGGTTCGACGAGAGCCGACACATCGGCGCCGGCGTCGTCGTCGACGCGACCGGCACGGTGATCGACTCCGTGGGCGACGTGACGGCGAGCATCTACCCGCGTTCCACCATGAAGCCGTTCCAGGCCCTGGCGGTCCGACGTGCCGGTGCGCTGTTCTCGGACGAGGAGCTCGTCCTCACCACGGCGAGCCACGCCGGTACCGCGGCGCACCAGGCGCTCGCCCTGCACATGCTCGAGTCCTTCGACCACATCGAGGCCGACCTCGGCTGCCCGCCCGACATGCCGTTCGACCGCGGCACCGCCCGCACGATGGACGGACCCCGCCGACTGGCGATGAACTGCTCCGGCAAGCACGCCGGCATGCTCGCGGCCTGCCGGGTGAACGGGTGGGACGAGGCCACCTACCTCGACATCGAGCACCCGTTGCAGCAGCGGGTGCGTTCCGTGGTCGAGGAGTACACGCACGAGACCGTCGACCTGGTCGGCACGGACGGCTGCGGCGCCCCCGTGTTCCCGCTGACCCTGACGGGGCTGGCACGCGGGTTCGCCGGCGTCGTGGCACGGGCCGACGACGACTCCGCCGCGCTGACCGACGCGGTCCTGGCGCACCCGTGGGCGATCGATGGAGTCGGGCGCGCGAACACGGTCACCATCGAGCGGCTGCAGGTGCTGGCGAAGCTCGGTGCCGAGGGCGTCATGGTCATGGGGTTGCCCGGCGGCGCCGCGGTGGCGGTGAAGGTGCTCGACGGCTCGCAGCGGGCCGGCACCCTGGCAGCACTGGCCCTGCTCGAGCGGAACGGCCTCGTGGCGTCCGACGGTGTGGCCGAGGTGCTCGAGGCGACCGGTGAGCGGGTGCTCGGTGGTGGCGTCCCCGTCGGTGCGGTGCGCGCCGGCGCCGGGCTGCGCTGATCCGTCGCGAGTGCTGTTCCTCGGTCGGCGCTGATACCCGGACCGCGCTGGTCATCGGTCCGCACTGACGGGGTCGGGGGCGAGGACCGGCAGCGCCGGGGACACGCGGACGACCCCGTGGCCGTCGAGTCGACGGACGGAGCAGCCGTACCGCGAGACCTCGACGGTGACGTCCCGGTGTCGGGGCGCTGCTCCGAGTCCGGGGACGAGCACCACCGTGCCGAGCGGTCGGCCGTCGGCGCCCATCCACACCGCGATCGAGGTCCCCGACGGAAGGGTCTCCGCTGACGGCGTGCTCGGGGTGGTCGGGGCCGGATCGTCGCTGCCGGAGCCCGCTGCGTCGAGGACTCCTGGCGCGACGGCCCATCGCAGATCGTCGTCGGCGTGGACGGCAGCGGCTCGGAGCTGCTCGGCGAGCCCGCGGAACACCGCGACGGCGAGTGCTCCGGCACCGACGACCACCACGTGGGACCCGGCGTCGACGCGGAGCAGGTCACCGCCCGGCCCGTGCCCGAGGACGAGTGCCGGCAGGCCGTCACCGTCCTCGGGGGTCGGTCCCATCGGCTGCTCCGGCGCGCCGAGCGGATCGGCCGCGGCGGGTTGGTCCGGCCCGTGCGGCGCAACGACCTGGGCCGGACGGGTTCCGGGATCCGGCGGCGCCGACTGGTGCAGCACCACGTCGACCAGGGCGCAGCACGCACCCGCCCCGAGCAGGACGGTCTGCCCCGCGCCACCGATCGGCGCGAGGACGCCGGCCACGACGAGCGCGACCGCGGCCCCCACGATCACACAGCGGGCGGTGAAGCGGGTCATGTCCCCATCGCACCAGGTACGAAGGGCCCAGCGCTGGTCCGCGACGGATCTGTGGAGAAGTCGCCTACTGCACGAGGAAGAACTGCTCACCGATGTCGACGCGGGCGCCACGCTCGACGCGGTACCGCCGACCGGGCTCGCAGCGGCGGATCGATCCATCGATGTGCCGGACCACCGTGCCGTTGCCGGAGAACCGGTCGGAGACCCACAGGTCGTCGCCGTCGCGGCCGAGCTCGAGGTGGGTCTTCGACACGGACTTGCCCGGGTCGTGCACGGTCAGCAGGTCGTCGTACCGCTCCCCCGGCTGCGGTCGCGGCAGGCGTCCGAGCAGGCCGGTGCCGTGCACCCCGAGCCGTTCACCCGTGCTGAAGTGCAGGACGAACGGCGCCCGGGTCGGGGTCTTCGCGACGATGCGGGTCTCGTCGACGTCGTCGTCGTCGGCGGCGTCGGCGTCGTCGTCGTCGTCGAGCGCATCGGCTCCGGCGTTCGACTCCGACCGGCTCGCCGCCGGGAACGGCAGCGCGGGTCCGGTCGCTCCGGGGATCGGGGGCAGCGGTGCAGCCAAGGGCGCACCGGTGGTGGTGGCGGACGGCGCGGAGGACGGGACGGTCGCGGAACCGAGCACCGGCGGGAGTGGGGTGCGCGGCACGGCGGACGCCTCGGGCTCGCCCACCGGGGCAGCGTGCGCCCCTCGGGGGCGACGGCCCGCACCGGACTGCTCGACCCCGGCACGGAGCGACTCGTCGTCCACCCGGACCTCGTCGTTCGGCTCGTCGCCCTGCTCGTCGCGTGCAGTGATCTCGTCGGAGCTGTTCTCGTCGGAGCCGCTCTCGTCGGACTCGTCCGAGCCCGTGGGCTCAGACGATCCACCGGCCGGCTCGTCCGCATCGTCGGTCGTTCCGGACGTCTCGGTGCCGTCAGACCCCTGGGCGCCGTCAGACCCCTGGGTGCCGTCGGATCCCTCTGCTGCCCAGTCGGGTCGGGTCATCGGCAAGGGCACGACGGGGCCGGTGAAGGCCGCGGTGACCGCCGGGCGGACGGCTCCGCACTCGCCGCAGAAGATGTCGTCGGGCTCGAGCCGGTTGCCACAGACGTGGCAGATGGTCGTCTCGTGCATGCCGGGGGTGACGAGCGGGGCCGGACGCGGCGGCCGTCGATCGATGAGCGGCTCGACCACGGCGGTGTCCCCGGGCTGCGGGGGCGACACGACGGCGGGGCGGTCGTCCGCGGCACTCGTCTCCGACGCCGCCACGATCACCTCGTCGCGCTCCGGCTCGGAGCCGGCCTGGGCATCCTGTTCGCCCTGTGCGCCCTGTGGTTCCGACGCAGGAGCCCCGGCGCCCTGCTCGGCCGCCGGTTCGGCAGCTGCTCCTGGCACCGGCGGAACGACCGGCTCGGACGGCGTCTCGGCAGCCGGGGTACCGCGGCCCACCCACCAGGACGGACCGGCGGGTGCCGCTGGGGGTGCGGTGGCGGCTGGCGGCGCCCACACGGGCAGAGCGGGCTCCGCGGTGTGCGGAGGTGCGACGGGCTGCTGCGCCGTCTGCTCAGGAGCGGGCGACGCGGCATCACGCACCGGGGTCGCGGGCGTCGCTGGGCGACCGGGAGCCGGGGCGATGCGGGTGCGCTCGGGATCGTCGGCGTCGAGGGGCTCGGACGGGTAGGCGTCGGGGTCGAGAGCCGGCTCCGGATCCGACTGGCCCGGCGCACCCGACCAGTCCCCGAGTCCGGATCCGGCGCCGTGAACGTGGGAGGGCGCCTGGCGCGGTGCGAAGTCGTCGGGACGCTGCACCGGCACGGGTGCCGGCGGTTCGGTTCCACGGCGGTCGGCACCGGTGAGCCAGGCGCGGGTGGCGGGATCGAGCGTGGCTTCGGGCAACCAGGCGTCGGAGGCCGGGTCGGACCGTCGGCCATGGGCGTCGGGCTGCTGCAACGGTGGCGGCGGTGCCTGTTCGACGGGGGTCGGCGCGACCGGGCGACGGCTCGCCGCGGCGGTGACCGCGCGTCCGCATTCACCGCAGAAGATCGCTCCGTCCGGGAGCATCGATCCGCAGTGTTCGCATCTGATCACGTGGTGCCTCTGTCCTCACTCGGCCGTCCACGACGCTCGTCCGGCCTCTGGACATCGTAGTCGCCGTGCCCCGACGCAGTCTGGCCGTCGGTCACACGACGGGACCGTGGCGTCGGACGACGCCCGGTTCCCCGCAGCGACCGGAGTGACACGGCGGTGCGGAACCGTTCCCGCCGGGTCCGCCCGGTCCGGAGCGAAGCGACCGCGTCGTCCGTCGCCGCCCACATGCGATCGGCGGTCGTCTGGTCGGCGTCGCTCGGACCGAACACCGCTCGGTCGGCCAGTGCCGCGAGTCCGGTGCCGCCGTCACCCGGTGCACCGACCACGGCTTCACGTCGGGTGGCGGAACGCCGCACGTCGTGCCCGCGGTCGAGCAGCGCGTCGCGGTACTCGTCCCAGGCACCGACGATGCGACCCCGGTGCGTGGTGGCGTTCCGTCGTCGTCGCCGTCGCAGTCGCTTCAGCAGCACGATCACGGCGAACGGCAACAGGACGAGTGCGACCACGCCGAGGGTCCCGAGGGCCCAGGGCAGCACGGCGAGCAGGATCCGGAGCCAGAGCGGCTGCACCGGCGGCGTGTTCCGGTCGCTCTCGGGCGGCGTCTGCTGGTCCTGGTCCTGCTGGTCCACCGGGGGCGGCGGCACGACCGTCTCCGGTCGGGTCACCGGCTGCGGGGTCTGCTGCTGCTCGTCCGGGATCTCACGCACCTCGGGGTTCGGGTTGAGCATCACCCACCCCCACTGCGCGGTGTCCACCTCGATGCGTGCCGTGACGTCGGACCCACGGAAGGTCGTCGTCCCGCCACGCGCTGCGGTGCCGTCGCTGCCCGAGTCACCCCCGGCCGTGAAGCCCATCACGACCCGCGCGGGGAACCCGAGCTGGTCGGCCATCAGCGCGGCCGCCGCGGCGTACTGTTCCTGGTCACCGATCATCAGGGGCGCGGTGAGGAGCTCCTGGACGCGGTCGGCGCCGTGGCCGGACCGACTCATCCGGTCGTCACCGACACCGTGACTGACGTACCCCTTCCGCTGCAGAGCCTGCACCGCGGCGAGGAGCTTCGCGCCGGGTGCCGACACGTCCTCTGTCGTCGACTCCACGGTGTCGCGCACGGCGTCGGGGACGTTCCGTGCGGTGGGAACCGCGGCGCTCCCTGGCCGCGCGGTGGCCAGCTGCCGTTCCGTCGGCTGGTCGGGCAGCACCGCCGTCAGGTCGTAGGACGTGCCGTCCCCCACTCCGCCGACCACGGCGCCGGTGCCGGTCGATCCGTTGTAGAAGAAGGCGCCGCGCTCGTCGTCCGCGTCCTGCCCGGTGAACTCCACGCGCTCCAGGGCGCCGACGGTCGGCAGCCACACACCGCGGTACCCGTCGACCGTCACACCGACGTCGACCGTGGTGCCCCGGACGCCACGGACGTCGACCGCGGTCGGCACGCGTTCGAAGGTGCCCGAGCCCGCCGAGCCGTCGGCGCCGCCGACCCGGTAGACCACGCCGTCGTAGGTGTCGAGCGTCGCGATGCGGACGAACCCACCCTCGGGCAGGCCGGTCACCCGGAGCTGGATCGCGTCCGAGGCAGTGGATTCCTCGTAGGCGCGGAACCCGCTGAGCGGACTGACGTAGTCGCGGGGGTCGAACGGCTTCACGACGTCGGTGCGCGCGACGGTGCGGTCACCGGAGGGCGGTGCGACCAGGCCGAGGCCGGTCGCGACGACCGCCGCGGCCACGATGGTGCCGGTGCCCACGAGCGCGGGTCGGACGATGGACCGTGCGACCGGCACCCGTGAACCGATGGTGGTCGCCACGGCGACCGCACGACGCGCGTGCCGGACCGTCAGCGCCCAGACGAGGGCGAGACCGACCAGGACGACCGCCGTCACGATCGACGTGTCGAGCCGGCTCGGCCCGACGACCACCCCCACCGCGAAGAGCACCAGTGCCGGGATGCTCGCGAGTTCCTGCCGGGAGGCGCGGGTCGCCACGCTCACGGCGGTCACCGTCGCCACGAGCAACGTCACGAAGTAGGGCACGAGGAGCGCTTCGTAGGAGCCCACCGGGAGGCTGATGGTCACCAGCTGCTTCCAGCCGAGGGCGACGCCGGCGAAGAGGTCGAGGAGTCCGTGTCCGGTGGGCAGCAGGCCGTTCGCCTGGCTCGGCACGGCGGCGGGGACGCCGGTCAGCGTGAACGCGGCGACGGTCGCGATCGCCACGACAGCCGTCGGGAGCCTGAGCAGGGTGCCGAGGAGCGCGACGATCGTGCCGATGACGATCGCGGTGACCGCGGCGGTGATCATCGCGCCGTCCCGGTACACCGGCCACCAGGACGTGCTCGCGACGGCCAGCAACAGCCAGACCGCCAGCGTGCCGCCGGCGAGGCGGAACGGGACGAGCCGACGGGCATCGCGACGGTCGGATCGCCGGGTCGAGCGTCTCGCCCGGTCCGCCGCAGGGGTCGGGGTGGTCACGGGTGCGGCGCTCATGCTGCCGACGCCGATCGGTGCAGGGCGTGCCGGAGGTCGTCCAGGTAACCGATGGTCATCACGGTCAGACCCGCGACACGCAGGAACCGCGGCTGGGCCTCGGGCTCGCACATCACCGCGACGACCTCCACCCCGACGGGGAACCGCGTGGCGGCGAGTCGGAGCGCGGGCAGGCCGACGGTCGAGCCCACGACGAGGAACGCGACGGAGATGCCGTCGGTGTCGCTGCCGACGATCCGGGAGACCTCGGCGATCGGCAGGCACGCGTCGGCGAGGCCGACCGAGGCGAAGTCGTCGAGCAGGCGCGTCG
Source organism: Curtobacterium sp. MCPF17_003 (assembly GCF_003224385.1). Classification (NCBI taxonomy): domain Bacteria; kingdom Bacillati; phylum Actinomycetota; class Actinomycetes; order Micrococcales; family Microbacteriaceae; genus Curtobacterium; species Curtobacterium sp. MCPF17_003. The sequence continues at coordinate 81,128 of NZ_QKLC01000002.1, forward strand.
GCGTGACGGTGGGGAGCATCCGGACGGCGTACACCGCACGCTTCGCGAACTCCGGAGTGCGCTGGGACACCACGACCGAGACCTCACGGCCGTCGCGGATCGCCCGCGCGCCGAGGGAAGCGGCCGCGCTCACCGCGAGCTCGAACTCCTCGTCGTCGGCGAACTCACCGCGCGCGATGCCGAGCGCGACGACGAGGTGCGAGCGACGGGTGTCCTCGAACTGCCGGACCATGAGCGCGCCGGACTTCGCGGTCGACTTCCAGTGGATGGTGCGCGGGTCGTCGCCGGGCATGTACTCGCGGATGGCGTGGAAAGCGATGTCCGCGGGCGACAGGTCGGTCGTCGCCTGCCCCTCGAGGTCACGCACCAGGCCTGTGCTCGTCGACGGGATCGCGATGGTGCGCGGGTGCACGATGACCTGCTCGCGGGCGGTCCAGACGAGCTCACGGCGGACGAGTCCCACCGGGTCTGCGCGGACCCCCGTCACGGGCCCGACGTCGAGCACCCCGCGGCGGAGCGTCGGGACGGGGACCTGGCGCTCGAAGGTGCCGTGCGGCCCGATGGCCGGGATCGCGACGTCGACCAGGCCTGATCCGACCGGCACCTCGACGGTGGTCGGCACCGACGGCAGGCGCGTGGGGTTCTCGGCCGTGATGACCACGCCAGCGTCGTCGCCGACCGCCACACGGTGCTGCGGCAGCCGCATCCGGATCTCCAGCCGCGACCGGCCGATCAACGCCACCGCAGCGACCACCGCGAGCACGGCGCCGGCGAACCCGACGACGACGACCTCCCGCAGGCCGAACCGGTAGCCGGCCACGAACGCGACGAGCGTCAGCGCGGCGACCGTCCACCCGAGCCCGGTGACGACGGACGAGACCTCGCCCCAGAGACGCAGGACGAGCCTCCAGGCCGTTGCCCAGAGCCGGACGATCCCGATGACCGCATCCGCTGCGACGCCCTCGCGGTCACCGACGATCCTCGTCCGGACGTTGGTCATGCCGGTGACCGTCCCCGTGCGCTCGTACGCCGCTGTGCCACGACGCGACCGCGTCGAGGACGGACGGCGTGAGCGCGTGGAGACGGGCCGGCGGTCCGTCACGTCGTGACTCGGTCGGCGGGCGGCGGGGTCTCCACCAGGAGCTGCGCGATGACGCTCGGTGCGCTGACGCCGTCGAACTCGGCCTCGGCGTCGAGCACCAGGCGGTGCGCGAGGACCGGGACGGCCAGCGCCTTCACGTCGTCCGGTGTGACGTAGTGGCGACCACTCAGCGCCGCGAGGACACGGGAAGCACGGATCAGACCCATCGCCCCGCGGACGCTGACGCCGAGTCGGACCTCGCTCGCGGAGCGGGTCGCGTCCACCAGGCGGGCGACGTAGTCGGCGATCACGGCGTCGACGTGCACGGTGCGCGCCAGGGCGGCCATCTCGGTGATGGTCGCGGCGGGCACGACGCTCGCCAGCGGGACTGACGCCGACGGAGCCGACGAGGTCTCGAGGATCTTCACCGTCGCGGCGTGGTCGGGGTAGCCGATGGACGTCTTCATGAGGAAGCGGTCGAGCTGCGCCTCGGGCAGGCGGTAGGTGCCGGCCTGCTCGATCGGGTTCTGGGTCGCGATGACCATGAACGGCGCAGCGAGACGGTGGTTGACGCCGTCGACCGTGATCGCGGACTCCTCCATCGCCTCGAGCAGCGCGGACTGGGTCTTCGGGCTCGCACGGTTGATCTCGTCGGCGAGCACGATGTTCGCGAAGACCGGCCCGCGGTGGAAGTCGAACTCCTGCGTCCGCTGGTCGTAGACGCTGATGCCGGTGATGTCGCCCGGCAGCAGGTCGGGGGTGAACTGGATGCGGTTCGTGGAGCCCTGCACGCTCTGCGCCATCGCTCGGGCGAGGCTCGTCTTGCCCGTGCCGGGGACGTCCTCGAGGAGCAGGTGCCCCTCGCTGAGCATCGCCGTGACCGCGAGACGGATCACGAACGTCTTCCCGAGGAGCACCTGCTCGACGTTGGTCACGATGCGGCCTGCGACGTCGGCGAACCAGGTGGCCTGCTCCGGGGTCATGCTCATGCGGGATGGTCCTCGTCCTTCTGGATGGTCACTTGCCGGCGGCGGGGGTGATGACGAACGTGTCCGGGCTCGGGTCGGGCGTGCCGTTGACGGTTGCGGTGACACGGATCGCATCGAACCCGACCGGCACGTTGTCGCTCAGCGCGTACTTCCCCGCACCGTCGGGCTTGTCCTCGGTGCAGTTGTAGCTTCCCAGAAGCCCGTCGGTGCAGTACTCCACCTTGTACGTGGGGACCAGAGCCGCGTTGTTGCTGTTGTCGGGTGGGTTCACGACCGGCCCCTGGCCGACCACGGCGCTCACCACCGAGGCGCGGGTGGTGTACGCAGTGCCCTTCGACTCGCTGCTCGATGCGCAGTAGTCACCATCGGTCGCACACGCGGTGAAGACCACCCTCGACTCGATCCCGTTCCCGGCGCCGGCACCGAGCGAAGCGCTGCCGTTGAACCGAACCCGGGGACCGTCGTTCACCGAGTAGTACAGGTAACGGGTCGTCCCGCTCGCAGCGATGTCGACGACGTGGTTCTGTGGGTTCCGGACGTCGGTTCCGATGCTGACGCTGCCGGTGGGCGCGTCCGGCGTCTGGTAGCCCTCGACGCCGGCGGGCTGGGAGGGCGCGCAGAACAGGCCGTTGTCGGCGTACGCGACGTAGCGGTACTGGCTCGTGATCGTGTCGCTGGCGCTGCTGCTCGACCAGGTCCTCTCCGCGCCGTCGGTCGAACACCCGGCCGGGATCGGAGTGTTGGCGGCGTACTTCGCGATCGTCCATCCCGGTGCTCCACCGGCCCAGTTCGACTCGGTCGCGTTCAACGAGACAGCAGTGGTCGAGCCCTGACGGTTCCCCGTCGCGCTCAGGGAGGGGGTTCCGGGTCGACCGATCGCCGAGCCCGTCGCCGACGCCGAGTTCCACTGCACCACCGTGCCGTTGCGATCAGCGCTGTTCCGCGCCGACACGGTCACCGTGTACTGCGCCGCGCTCTGGGCACCGGCGAACGAGGTGTTCGTCGCAGTGCCGGTGTTGCGGGTGTCGGACAACCCCGGACCCTCGATCGTCACGACGTAGTTGTCGACCGAGCTGCCCCGGTTCGGAGTGGCGACGGCGCTCCACTTGACGTCGAGCTGGTTCGGCGTCGACCCGTTCGGCGTGACGGTGATGCCCTTCGGCGGCGCCGGCACGAAGTCCGCACTGATCGGAGCGGAGCTGCCCGACGGCTTCGAGTCGCCGATCGCGTTGGTGGCGATGACGTGGAACCGGTAGGACGCCTTCGGGTCGAGCCCGGTCAGCGTGCAGACGGTCGCGGTGCCGCAGTTCTTCGAGACGCCGTTCGTGCCCGTCACGCGGTACCCGGTGATCGGCGAGTTGTTCCCCTGCGGCGTCGACCAGGTCAGGGTGGCCTGACCGCCGTCGTACGAGCCGGTGCGGGTCGGTGTGCCCGGGGCGTCGGGGACGTCCTGCACGGAGACGGTCACGTCGCCCCACACGTACCGGTCCGGGTCGTTCGTGGCGTCCGCGACCTGGTACTGCAGGTGGGCGTCGACGGGCTTCGCGGTGTCGGAGACCCGGACCTGCAGGCGGGAGCGATCGGCACTCGGCGTCACCGAGACACCGCTCGGCAGCCCGCCGGAGAGCCCGCGGATGTTCACGACGCGCAGCCGCTCACCGGGGAACGGATTGGTCGGCTGGTCGTTCGTCAGGACGTCGATGGTCGTGGTCGCGCCACGCTTGGTGATCGACCTGTCGGCGCCGGGTTGCACGAGCGGGCGGGTGGACGCCACCACGCCGACGGTCACGGTGCCGGCACGTCCGGTGTTGGCGTCGTCCTGCACGCCTATGCCGATCGACGCCGTCGTGTTCTTCTTCGCGGTGTCCGGCACTGCGATGGTCAGCTGCTGGCCCGAGATCGTCGCGGTGGCACCGCTGGTCGGCTTGCTCACCACGGAGTACCGGAGCTCCGGCAGGTCCTTCGGGTACGGGTAGTCGGTGAGCTTCGTCAGGTCGATCTTCCGCGTCTCGCCCGGCTGCATCTCGATCGAGGAGCCCGCGAACGCCGGCGGCTGGTTCGACCGGGGCGTGACCGTGATCGGGAGCACGAGGGTGGCGACGCGGCCCTTGCCGCCGTTCGCCGACGACCCGTCGGTGACCTCGAACGAGATCGACGCCTTGCCGTAGTAGAGCTTCGACGACGTGAACTGCAGCGTCGACGAGTCGACCACCAGGGTCTGCCCGTTCGCGTGGGTGGCCTTGACCGTGCCGCGGTCGGTGATCTTCGCGGTCTGGCCGTTCGCCGTCACGACGAAGTCCTGCAGCGGGATGCGAACCGTGGCCTCGCTCTTCACCGTGACCGCGCCGGCGCTGCGGTTGATCTGGGGCAGGGCGTCGTCGAAGCCCGGCACGTTGATGAAGCCGTAGGAGACGATGTCCGGGTGGTCGAGCCGGGCGACCGAGAACGGGATCACCTGCGAATCGTCGGTCAACCGGACGGTGATGCGGCCATCGTCGGTGGGCGTCGCCGTGTCGCCGTAGCCGGGGACGACCCCGACCCGGAGGTCGGCCGCGGTGCCCTCGGCGAAGAAGACGTTGTCGAGCACGTCGACGGTCACGCTCTGCCGGCGCAGGATGTCCTGCAGGTCGAGGGTCGTGTCGTCGACCTCGGGCCGGAGGGGCTGGGCGTCCGGGTCGACGGTCACCGTGAGGAACGCCGTGCTCGATCCCCCGCTGCTGTTCGCGACGGTGTAGAGCACCGCGAAGTCACCACGCTTCGCCGACTTCGGCGGCGTGACGCGGATCTGCTGCTTCCGGAGGATCTTCGCGGAGACGTCCTCGGCCGTCGGCTCGGCCTGCGCGACGGTCAGCTGCCCACCCTCGGGGTCGGAGTCGTTCTGCAGGACACGCACCGTCACCGACCCACCGGGACGGATCGTGACGTGGTCGGCCTCGGCCACGGGGTTCGAGGCCTGCTCGGCGCGGGGTGCGATGCCCACCCGCACGGTGCCGGTCGCACGGGCACCGAGGGCGTCCACGACCGTGTAGGTGAACTCGTCGGTACCTGCCGAGTAGTCGCCGGCCTCGTAGCTGAGGGCGTCAGAGGCCACGTCGGCGACCGATCCCTTGTCGGGGTTGGAGCCCACGCCGACGAGCTGGACGGAGTCGCCGTCCGGGTCGATCCCGTTCAACGGCACGCTGATCCGCACCGACGACCCGGCGACCACGCGCGCGGTGACGGTCTGCGGGACGGGTGGGTTGTTGGTCGCGGCGTCACGCTCGCGCACCGAGATCGACACGGCGGCATCGGCGTACTGGCCGTCCGGGCCGGCGACCCGGTAGACGGCGGTGTAGTTGCCCGGCGTCTTCGGGGCGAGGTAGCGCAGGTGGTCACCGGAGACGAACAGCAGGCCGCCGTCGCCCGGCACGTTCTGCACCAGCTCGGGCTGGAGCGTCAACGGTTCGCCCTCGGGCTGGGTGTCGTTGCCGAGCACGTCGATGTTCGCGACGTCGCCGACGCGCACGGTCGCGGTGTCCGGCTGGGCGACCGGGGGCTGGATGCGGTCGGGCTTCGGGATCTCGACGACGGTGATCGTGCCCGGGGACGACGCCAACCCGTTCGTCTCCGTGTACCCGAACGACACCGGACCGTCGAGCGGCGCCGTGAGCGTCACACGGACCGTGTGCTGGTCGAGGATGCTCGCCTGCACGCCGCTGCCCCGCGCGGGTCCGTCGAGCGCCGTCACGAGCAGCACACCGCCCGCCGGGTCGATGTCGGTGGCGGTCACGTCCGTGTCCTTGGTGGACAGCGTGTTGACGAACACCGTCTTCGGCGTGGTGATCGGCGCCGTCGAGGCGTCCGGTGGCGCGAGGACGGTCACGCGGACGATCCCGCTCGACGTCTTCACGCCGTCGGTCACCGTGTACTCGAGCTGGTGGTCGCCCGCCCGCTCCCCCTGCACCCGGAAGGTCCCGGCGTCGTAGCTCGGGGTGACGGTGAGCCCGGACGCCGACGACACGCTCGTCAGCGTCACGGTGCCGTTGCCACCACGGACGTGGTCGAGCGGCTCGACCGTGAAGGCCTTCCCGGCGTACCCGGACACGGGGAACGGATCGGCACGCAGCGGGACGGTGCCCTGCTTGGCCACGCGCACCGTCACGGCACCCCGGCCGTCGGCGCGTCCGTCGCTCACGACCAGCTGCACCGACCGCTCACCGGTCCGGCCGCTGTCGTTCCGGAAGTCGAGCAGGCCGTCCGGTGTGGTGGACACCCGGTCGCCGTTCGACGCGGTCGCCGACTCCAGGTACACCGGGTCGCCGTCCGGGTCGACCCAGTCGCCGAGGACGTCCGAGACGACGTGCCCGTTCTGGACGACGTCAGCCGAGGTGTCACGGACCTGCCGCGGCGCCTCGTTCTGACTGTCGGGGCGCACGCTGATCCGGACGGTCGCTGTGTCCGATCCGCCGTTGCCGTCGGTGATCGTGTACGGGAACGTCACGGTCCCGGAGGCGCGCGACGACAGCGTGACCTGCAGGCGTTGGCCGTCGCCGACGATCGCGACGCGGCCGGCGGCCTTCGAGATGGTGCCGACCTCGCTCACGATGATCGGGTCACCGTTCGGGTCGTAGTCGTTCAGCAGGACCGGGAGGCTCGTGGTGCGTCCCGGACGAGCGCCCAGTTCGTCGTCCACCGCCACCGGCGGCTTCTGGTCCTTGTCGACCTCGGGGTCGTCGTCGGAGACCTGCTCCTGCTGCTGCTCGTCGTCCTGCTTGATCAGGTCGGCCCAGTTGTCGATGAGCTGGCCACTCCGGTCGATCGCCCAGGAACGGCCGCTCGTCGGGTCGTTGGCGACGACGGTGTCGCCGTTGTGCAGGATCTGCAGTTCGCTCGCGCCGCCGGTGCTCGCCAGGCGCTGCAACGCGCTGCCGTCACACGTGTCGATCGCCTGTCCGCCCGCCCACGCCGCGTACGTGCAGGACCCGTCGACGTAGGGCCGCGCGGGTCGCCCGGACACCTGGAGCGCGGTGGCGTCCACGGTGCCGGAGGCGCTGACGCGGACCAGGCCCGCCGTGCCCGCGACCGTGACCTCGGCCGTGCTGTCGGAGGACCGCTGGAGGGCAGGCGACGCCCCCACCCGGTCGCCGAGCTCGACCGTGCGGCCGTCGACCGACAGGGCACCGCTCGTGCGGTCGAGCACGGCGAGGTGCCCGTCGAACGTGGCGACCTGGAAGTCGTCGCCCCGGCCCATGTCGACCTTCCACCGTTCGGAGACGGTGAGTGTCGCGCCGACGTCGACCAGCGACGCCGTCCCGGTCTTCGCGGAGTAGACCGCGACGTGGCCGTCGGAGGCGTCGAAGACGGTGTCGGCGCCCAGGGTCAGGTCGGCCTTGGCCGACGCGTCGAACTCGCCGAGGTCGCTCGTGGGGGTCGCCCAGAGTTCGCCCGTGTCCGCGTTGCCGATGACCGCGGTGTCGCCCGCGAAGAATACCTGCGGCGTCCCCGCCGGCAGCGTGATCGCATCACCCACGGTGGCGTCGGCGACGTCGACCCGGGCGACCGTGCCCTTGGTCTCGTCGACGCTGTAGACGGTGGAGCCGCGCTGCAGCACCGACAGGTCGTCGCTGGCCGTCTCGACCGCGGTGTTGAGCTGCAGGATGCCGGTGTTCGCCCGGCCGACCGCGCCGTACTCGGCCGAGGGGACCCAGACGGTGCCGTCGCCGAGGTCGACGCGTTGGGTGTGGTACCCGGTGGAGACGATCGCCGTGGTCGCGACGACGGCGGCGACGAGCACCGAGGCACCCGTGGTCACGGCAGCGGAGCGGTGCTTCGCGAGGAGGGCGCGGATCACCCGGCGCTCCCGATCGTCGCGCACTTCTGCGCGCTCGCGGCACCTGTCCTGCCGTCGCGGTTCACCGCGACGGCGATGCACTCCTCGTCGCCGCGTTCACCGGAGACGACGAACGTCGTGCCGGTCTGCTGGCTCGAGGACCCGTTGGACGAGATGACGTACGTGTCGCCGCTGCGCAGCCCGGGGTCGGTCCAGCTGAAGGACACGAACTGCGGCGACGGCTCGGCACGGACCTCGGCCACGACCGGGATGGCCCCGGCGCCGAGCCGACCGACGACGACGACCGTGGCGATCGCGAGGGCGGCGACCACGACGACGGCGAGGGACGTCGCCCACACCAGGGTCGAACGGGTCCGGCGCCGCGAACGGGTCACGGACCCGGTGCGGTGCACGGTGCCGACGCTGTGCGAACCGCCGGCCACGACCCCGCCCTGCACCGCGCGGCGGGTGCGACGACGCCCGCCGACCCGGGTGGGTGGCTGCAGCTCACGGATCACGGTGCGGTCACCGTGCGGGGTCGGCGTCGAGATCGCCCAGGCCTCGACCGCGACGTCGGCGGTCGTCTGCGGGATGCCGAGTTCGGCCTCGACCTGCTGGAACCCGCGCACGAGTTCGATCACCGTCGCGGGGCGTCCCTGCGGCTTGCGGGACAGCGCCGAGGCGAGCAGGCGCTCCAGCGAGGGCGGCACGTCGGTGCGACCGGTGGGCTTCACGCCGCCCTTGTCGATCCGGTGCATCAGGTCGTTCGCGCCGTTCTTGCCGCCGCGGACCTCGAACGGGCTGCGCCCGGCGAGGAGCGAGTACACCGTCGCCGCGAGGGAGTACACCTCGGACTGGATCGTGCCGCGCGACTCGTCGATCAGGACCTCGGGCGCAGACCACGGGATCGACATGCCGATCGGCTCGTCCGGGTCGGTGCCCCCGATCGTCGCGGCGATGCCGAAGTCGGAGAGCACGGGGTTGCCGTAGGCCGTCAGCAGGATGTTCGACGGCTTGATGTCGCGGTGCAGCACGCCCTCACGGTGTGCGGTCTCGAGCGCCGACCCGATGCGGATGCCGATCGACAGCACCTCGGACACGGGGATCGGTTCGCGACGGTACCGCTCGCTGAGGGACGAGGAGCAGAGCTCCATGACCAGGTAGGGACGGCCGTCAGCCGCGACGCTGGCCTGGAAGACGGTGAGGATCGACGGGTGGGTGCTGAGCCGGGCCATCAGGTTGGCCTCGGCCTGGAACATCTGCCGGACGCGGTCGTCGACGACCTCGTCCAGCAGCACCTTCACCGCGACCTGTCGTCGGGGCATGTCCTGCTCGTAGAGAAAGACGTCGGCGAAGCCACCGGACCCGAGGACGTGGACGGGGCTGAAACCGCCGATCACGGGCGGGGTGGACGGCAGGCGTCTCGCCATGGTCCTCTCCTCCCCCGGCCGAGCGGCCAGCTCTCTCGACGTGGCCATGTCATTGTACGAAGCGTGGGTGACGGACATTCCGCACGTCGATCCCCCACAGCTCGACGTGTTCCCCCAGTTCGGGGGCCAGCTAGTGCCGCGGCAGCGTGTCCTCGAGGTCGCCGTCGTCCGGTGCGGCATCGACCTGCAGCACCACCACGGTGACGTTGTCACGACCGCCGGCCACGACGGCGTCGCCCACCAGGCGTTCCGCCAGGTCCTGCGCGCCTGGCTCACGTGCCGCGATGCGCGCGATCCCGGCGTCGCCGAGCTCCTTGGTCAGCCCGTCGGAGCACACGATGTAGCGATCGCCGGCCCGCAGGGGCAGGGTCCACCAGTCCGGCGCCGGCGGTTCGCCGAAGCCGACCGCACGCGTGATGACGTTGCTGTCCGGGTGCTGCTCGGCGTCCTCGGCGCGCAGCAGGCCGGCGTCCACCATCTCCTGCACCACCGAGTGGTCGACGGTGACGCGGCGGAGCACGCCGTCCTCGATGCGGTAGGTGCGGGAGTCACCGACGTTGAACACGAGCGCCGCGGGCTGCCCGAGCGACGCCACGAGCGCGATCCCGGTGACGGTGGTGCCCGCGCCGATGGCGTTGCCGCCGGCTGCACGCTCGATGTCGGCGGTCGCGAGGAGCAGTGCGCGCTGGATGCCCTGGCGCGTGGTGAACGGCTCGGCCGTCACCTGTTCGAGCCGACGCACGACCGCGTCGCTGGCGCGGTCGCCCGCGAGGTGTCCGCCCATGCCGTCGGCGACGACGAAGAACGGCGCCCCCACGATGTAGCTGTCCTCGTTGTGGTCACGCCGTCGACCGACGTCGGTCGCGGCTCCCCACGAGAGCGTCAGGGTGGCGCCGTCGGCACCGGGGACGTCGATGGCGTGCGCAGTGGCTGCTCGGCCGAGTTCGGTCACGTGTCAGGATCGCTCTCTGGTGGGTCGGGGCGTGCCGTGTGCTGTCTGATCGGAGGGCCACGGGGGAACCGGAGGCAGCCCCTCTGCCGTCGGTGCGACCCGGAGGTACGGCGAGAGGACCTCGATGGCGTTGCCGTCACCGATCTCGACTACCGTACCCGTCAGCGCGACGATCGACGCACCCGACGCCATGCGGTAGGCGGGCGCACCGGCCGGGCGGACGACGGTGCCGTTCGTCGACCGGAGGTCCTGCACGACGACGGCTTCGCCCTCGGCGTGGATCCGGACGTGGGACGACGACACCTGCCCGGACGCGGACCGCACGGTCACGAGTTCGGGCTGCGGACCACGGGTGACCCGGGGCAGCGACGGCCGGCGGCCGATGACCACCGGGTGGTCGAGCCGGAAGGTGCGGCCGTCGATGCGGATCGAGGGCACGCGTGTCGCGGGTGCGGCGGGTACCGACGGGACGGCCGGGAGGCCCGGGGCAGCACCCACGAACGGGTTCGCTCCGGCGCCGGGTCGCGCCGGCACCCGGACGACGGTGTCCTCCGGATCGACGTCGTCCCCCGCTGTCGGTGGCTGGCCGGGTGCGCCGAGCGCGGGCCGGATGACCGTGTCGCCGAGGACCCCGTCGTCGGATCCGGGGTCGGAGTCCGGACCGGCGCCGGGGACGACGGGACCTGAGCCGCGGATGACGGTGTCGTCGACGGCGTCCGCCGTCCGGTCGCCCGCCGCCGATCGTCGGGGTCGCCGGATGACGGTGTCCTCGATGTCGTCGTCGCGCAACCGGAGCCCTCCCAGTGTGGTCTCCCCCACCGTAGACGATCCGGTCGACCCCACGTCATCGACGCTCCCACGACGGGCCGCTGCCCGCGACGACCGAGCGCAGGACGAGCCCCGCGAGCGGATCGTCAGCACGGGTCTCGAGGGCGTACCGGGCACGCGTCTCCGCCCGGGCCCACGACCCGAGCGCCCACGCACACCAGGCTCCGAGCGACAGGGCACCGGCGGCACCCGACGATCCGTCGAACGGGCCGTCCTGCGCTCGCCACACCCGCCACGCGTCGGCGCACCGGTCACCGGCGAGCCGCACGCGGCCCCGGTCGGGAGCCGGGCCGAAACCGTGGAGCGCCGGCGGGGTCGGGTCGGCGAAGGGGTCGAACACCCGGATCGACCGGGGGTCCGGAGTGCCCTGCGCCGCGATGAACGGCACCAGGGCCATGCGGGGCGCGAGTGCGCCGCACGCCGTCACCACGGCCGTCGCAGCGGCCTTCGACAGGTCCGCGCGCCCGGGCGCGACGAGCGCGGCCGCTGCGGCTGGGAGGGTGACCGCCGCGGCGATCTCGCGAGGGAAACGGACTGCGGAGCCGGGGCCGGACTGTGCCGTGAGGGGGATCATGCACGCCATCGAAGCGTGCTGCGGGCCTCCAGGCAGGGGCGCCCCGGCCATCTGTGGACCGGAGCGGCCCCGCCCACGCCTGTGGAGGACGAGTCGGCGGAAGCCGCTCAGGCGGCGACGGGCTCCAGGCTCTCGGCGACCAGGTCCCAGCCGCCCTCGTTGCGTTCGACGGCCACGCCGTTCGCGGCCGCCCAGCCGACCAGGTCGTCCATGCTGCCGATGCTCGCACCGGTGCGGGCGAGCAACGCCACCAGGCGGCCCTTCGCGGTCTTGTTCCAGTGGTTCAGTGCACGACGACGACCGGAGCCGTCGACGCTCACCACCCGTGGTGCCACCGCTCCGGACACGGGACCGAGCTGCCGGTACCCCTCGGATCGAAGGTCGAGCACCAGGCCGTCCGCACGGGTCAGCAGGGAACGGGTCGACACCGCGGGCCAGTGCGCTGCCAGTCGGATCGACCCGAGCCGCGAGTCGTGCGACAGCCGGTAGGCCGGGATCGGGTCACCGGCACCGATCGGGCCGAACATCGCGGACTGCACGATCACGTGCTCCGCCCACCACGCACGGGTCGCCGCGTCCGCGTCCTGCGCGCCCAAGGGGTCGTAGAGGACCCCCGTGTACCGCTCGATCGCGGGCATCGTGCCCGAGGTGTCGAGCTCGAGGTTCCGGAGCCGCTCGGCGATCGACTTCGGACCGAGCTTCAGCGCCGTCCTGGCCGAGGACTCCTCGGAACTGACGAAGCGGGCCGCGGTGATCACCGCGGCCCGCTCATCGGCCAGTTCCGGGAACGAGAGTGCACGCAGATCGAGCGTGCGGCTCGTGTCCCCGCCCTCCCGCTTCGTCTCCGAAGGCGGGAGCAGGACGGTCAGTCCGGTCAGGACGCCAGCGCGGCCTGCCGCGCGACGATCGTCACCGTGTCGTGCTCGACCGACAGGAAGCCGTCCTCGGCGTCGACCGCGACGGTCGACCCATCGGCCCGCGTGATGCGGACCTGACCCTGCGCCAGGATCGCGAGCATCGGCTCGTGTCCGGCGAGGATGCCGATCTGGCCCTCTGTCGTCCGTGCGACGACCATGGTGGTGTCGCCCGACCAGACCTCACGGTCGGCCGAGACGACGCTCACGCTGAGACCCGCCATGTCAGCGGTTCTCCTTCTGGATCTGAGCCCACTTCTCTTCCACGTCGTTGATGCCACCGACGTTGAAGAACGCCTGGGTCGCAACGTGGTCGAACTCACCGTCGGCGATGGCGCGGAAGGACTCGATGGTGTCCTTGAGCGGCACCGTGGAGCCCTCGACGCCCGTGAACTTCTTCGCCATGTAGGTGTTCTGCGAGAGGAACTGCTGGATACGACGAGCGCGCTCGACCGTGATCTTGTCCTCTTCGGAGAGCTCGTCGACACCGAGGATGGCGATGATCTCCTGCAGTTCCTTGTTCTTCTGGAGGATCTGCTTGACGCGCGTGGCCGTCTCGTAGTGGTCGGCACCCAGGTAGCGCGGGTCCATGATGCGCGACGTCGACGCCAGCGGGTCGATCGCGGGGTACAGACCCTGCGACGCGATCTCACGGGAGAGCTCGGTCGTCGCGTCGAGGTGCGCGAACGTGGTGGCCGGAGCCGGGTCGGTGTAGTCGTCAGCCGGCACGTAGATCGCCTGCAGCGAGGTGATCGAGTGACCACGCGTCGAGGTGATGCGCTCCTGGAGCACACCCATCTCGTCGGCGAGGTTGGGCTGGTAGCCCACAGCGGACGGCATGCGGCCGAGCAGCGTCGAGACCTCGGAGCCGGCCTGCGTGAAGCGGAAGATGTTGTCGATGAAGAGGAGCACGTCCTGCTTCTGGACATCGCGGAAGTACTCCGCCATCGTCAGCGCCGACAGGGCCACGCGGAGACGCGTTCCCGGCGGCTCGTCCATCTGGCCGAACACGAGGGCCGTCTTGTCGAAGACACCCGCCTCTTCCATCTCACCGATGAGGTCGTTGCCCTCACGGGTGCGCTCACCGACACCGGCGAACACCGACACACCGCCGTGGTCCTGCGCGACGCGCTGGATCATCTCCTGGATGAGGACGGTCTTGCCGACGCCCGCACCACCGAAGAGGCCGATCTTGCCACCCTGCACGTACGGGGTGAGCAGGTCGATGGACTTGATGCCGGTCTCGAACATCGAGGTCTTGGACTCGAGCTGGTCGAAGGCCGGGGCCTTGCGGTGGATCGGCCAGCGCTCGGTGATCTCGAGCTTCTCGTCCGTGTTGAGCACGTTGCCGAGGACGTCGAAGACCTTGCCCTTGGTGACGTCGCCGACGGGGACCGAGATCGGAGCGCCCGAGTCACGGACCTCCTGGCCACGGACCAGGCCGTCGGTCGGCTTCAGGGAGATGGCACGGACGAGGTCGTCGCCGAGGTGCTGCGCGACCTCGAGGCCGATCTCCTGCGACGAGTCACCGATGGTGATGGTCGTGAACAGGAGGTTGTACATCTCCGGGATTGCGTCGTGGGGGAACTCGATGTCGACGACGGGGCCCGTGACACGGGCGATCCGGCCGACACCGGGCGCCGACGACGTCTCGACCGCGGTGGTTGCGGTGTCGGTCATGGCTGGTGCCTTCCTGAGGGTGGGTATCTGTCCGCGAACGACGCGGACTACTTCTTCTTCGACGAGAGGGCGTCGGCGCCGCCGACGATCTCGGAGATCTGCTGGGTGATCTCCGCCTGACGCGCGTTGTTCGCGAGTCGGGTGAAGTCACGGATCAGCGAGTCGGCGTTGTCGCTGGCCGCCTTCATCGCCTTCTGACGCGCGGCGTGCTCGGAAGCAGCCGACTGCAGCATGGCGTTGAAGATGCGGCTCTCGATGTAGACCGGGAGCAGCGAGTCGAGCACCGCATCGGCGTCCGGCTCGAACTCGTAGAGCGGCAGGGGCTCGTTGCCCTCGGGCTCGTCGATGCCCTCGACGACCTCGAGGGGCAGCAGGCGAACGACCTGCGGCTCCTGGGTCGCCAGGCTGATGAACCGGTTGAACACGATGTGGATCTCGTCCACGCCGCCGTCAGCGGTGTCCTGGAGGAACTTCGCCACGACGGCGTCGCCGATCTCCTTGGCCGTCGAGAACTCCGGCTGGTCGGTGTTGCCGATCCACTGCTGCTCGGACGGACGCTCACGGAACGCGAAGTACCCGACGGACTTGCGGCCGACCAGGTAGTAGACGACGTCCTTGCCCTCGCTGCGGAGCAGGGAGGCGAGCTCCTCGCCCTGCTTGAGGACGTTCGTGCTGAACGCGCCGTTCAGGCCGCGGTCCGAGGTGAAGAGCACGACGGCTGCACGGGTCGACGACTCCGGCTCGGTGGTCAGCACGTGGTCGACGTTCGAGAACGTCGCCACGGCCGACACCGCACGCGTGACGGCCCGCGAGTACGGACCGGACGCAGCCATGCGGGCCTGCGCCTTCTGGATCCGCGACGCCGAGATCAGCTCCATGGCGCGGGTGACCTTCTTCGTGGTCTTCGCCGACTTGATCCGCTGGCGGTAGACCCGGACCTGCGCTGCCATCTAGCGACGACCCTTGACGATCTGCTCCTGGTCGACGTCCTCGGCGTCAGCCGCGTCGAACTGCTCGGAGCCGAGGGTCTTGCCGTCGCTCGTCTGGAAGCTCTTCGTGAACTCGTCGATCTGCTTGTCCATCTCGGCGACGGTCTCGTCGCTGAGCTGGTTCGTCTCGCGCAGGGTCGTGAGGACGTCGGAGTTGCGACGCAGGTGGTCGAGCAGTTCGGACTCGAAGCGGAGCACGTCCGGCACCGGGACGGTGTCGAGCTTGCCGTTCGTGCCCGCCCAGATCGAGACGACCTGCTCCTCGACCGGGTACGGCGAGTACTGCGGCTGCTTGAGGAGCTCGGTCAGACGCGCACCGCGCTCCAGCTGACGACGCGACGCCTGGTCGAGGTCGGACGCGAACATCGCGAACGCCTCGAGCGAGCGGTACTGCGCCAGCTCGAGCTTCAGCGTGCCGGAGACCTTCTTGATCGACTTCACCTGGGCGTCACCACCGACGCGGGACACCGAGATGCCCACGTCGACGGCCGGACGCTGGTTCGCGTTGAAGAGGTCCGACTGCAGGAAGATCTGGCCGTCGGTGATGGAGATGACGTTGGTCGGGATGTACGCCGAGACGTCGTTCGCCTTGGTCTCGATGATCGGGAGGCCCGTCATCGAACCGGCGCCGAGCTCGTCGGACAGCTTCGCGCAACGCTCCAGCAGACGGGAGTGCAGGTAGAAGACGTCACCCGGGTAGGCCTCGCGGCCCGGCGGACGACGGAGGAGGAGCGACACCGCACGGTAGGCCTCGGCCTGCTTCGACAGGTCATCGAAGATGATGAGGACGTGCTTGCCCTGGTACATCCAGTGCTGGCCGATGGCCGAACCGGTGTACGGGGCGAGGTACTTGAAGCCGGCCGGGTCGGAAGCCGGGGCGGCGACGATGGTCGTGTACTCCATCGCACCGGCGTCCTCGAGCGCACCCTTGACGGAGGCGATCGTGGAGCCCTTCTGGCCGATGGCGACGTAGATGCAGCGGACCTGCTTCTCCTCGTCGCCGGACTCCCAGTTGGCCTTCTGGTTGATGATCGTGTCGATCGCGATGGCCGTCTTGCCGGTCTGGCGGTCGCCGATGATCAGCTGACGCTGACCACGGCCGACGGGGATCATCGCGTCGATGGCCTTGATGCCGGTCTGCAGGGGCTGGTGGACCGACTTGCGGGCCATGACGCCGGGGGCCTGGAGCTCGAGGGCACGACGGCCCTCTGCGGCGATCTCGCCGAGACCGTCGATCGGGGCGCCGAGCGGGTCGACGACGCGACCGAGGAAGGCGTCGCCGACGGGGGCGGAGAGGACCTCACCCGTGCGGGTGACCTCCATGCCCTCCTCGATGCCGCCGAACTCGCCGAGCACGATGGCGCCGATCTCGTCTTCGTCGAGGTTCTGCGCCAGGCCGAGCGTGCCGTCCTGGAAGCGGATGAGCTCGTTCGCCATGACGCCGGGGAGACCCTCGACGTGGGCGATGCCGTCACCGGCGTCGGTGACGTGCCCGACCTCGGCCGTGGAGGCCTTCGTCGGCTCGTAGTTCGAGACGAAGTCCTTCAGGGCATCACGGATCTCATCGGGGCTGATGGTGATGTCTGCCATGGGATTTTCCTTGTGGTTTTCCGGGGCCCTTCGGCTCCGAGAGGGTGACGCTGCCGGACTCGGCAGTTCCCGTTGTGGACTTGGGGAGGAGCGGCTTCGACCGTACGCCTAGCCGGCGAGCTGGAGCCGGAGCTCCGAGAGTCGCGTGGACACGGTGCCGTCGATGACGTCGCCGCCGATCTGCACCCGGACCCCGCCGACGACCGTGGGGTCGACGACCTGGTTGATGCTGATGTCCTTGCCGTACCGCTCGGACAGACCGCGCGTGACGCGGGCCGACTGGGCGGGGGTCAGTGGCGTCGCCGTGACGACGGTCGCGACGAGCTTGCCGGCCTGCTCGGCCACGATGCGCGAGGCGTCGCGGACGATCTCACCGATGCGGCGGCCGCGGGGCTGCTGCACCAGAGCCGACACGATCGTGATCGTCTGCTCCGATGCCTTGGCACCGAGGAGCCGCTCGACGAGCGCGCCCTTCTGCTCGGGGCTGCCGAGCTTGGTGCCGAGCGCCAGCTCGAGGCCGGCGTCCGAGCGGACGGCGGTCTCGAAGGCGAACAGCTCCGACTCGATCGACGAGTCCGGACCCGCGGTGGCAGCGACGGCGCGGATGCCCGCGTCCTCGATGCCCGCGAGCAGGTCCTGCTGCGAGGACCAGCGCGAGCCGGCCACCGCGGTCAGGACCGCACGCGTCGCGTCCGACTGTCCGGCGAAGACACGGTCGATGAGGACCTTCTTGCCGGCCGCGTCGGCCGTGGGGTCGGACAGCAGCCCGAGCAGCTGCGGCGCACCGGCGATCGCACGCCCGGAGGCGAGGATCTCGGCACCCGCGGCCAGGCCGGCGCTCGGACCGAGGTCCGACAGCACCGCCCTGGTGGACGCGAGTGCTTCTCTGGTAGCGCTGCGCATGCTCAGTGCTCCCCCGTCTTCGTGGCCTGCGAGGCCTCGAGGTCGGCGAGGAAGCGGTCGACCACTGCGGTCGACTTGGCGTCGTCCTTGAGGGACTCACCGATCACACCGGACGCGAGGTCCAGCGCGAGGGTGCCCACTTCGGACCGGAGTGCCTGGACGGCGCTCTGGCGCTCGGCCTCGATCTGCGCCTGGGCGTTGGCCGTGATGCGTGCTGCATCGGCGGCCGCCTGCTCGCGGACCTCGTTGCCGATCGCCGTGGCGTCGGCGCGGGCCTGCTCACGGATGCGCGATGCCTCGGCGCGTGCATCGGCGAGCTGCTTGTTGTACTCGTCGAGCGCAGCGGCAGCCTGCTCCTGGGCGGCCTCGGCCTTCTTGATGCCACCCTCGATGGCCTCGGTGCGCTCATCGAGCATCTTCGTGATGCGCGGCGTGACGACACGCCACATCACCAGGAAGATGATGACGAAGGCGAGCGCCGACCACACGATGTCGTACACCGGCGGGATCAGCGGATTGTGCGCTTCCTCCGCCGCGATGATGAGTGCGTTCTGCATCGAGGAACCTTAGTTGGTGAAGATGAAGTACGTGGCGATACCGATGAAGGCCAGGGCCTCGGTGAAGGCGATACCGATGTACATGAGGGTCGTCAGGCGGCCCTGGAGCTCGGGCTGGCGAGCGACGGACTCGATCGTCTTACCGACGACGATGCCGACACCGATGGCCGGGCCGATCGCTGCGAGGCCGTAGCCAACCGTCGCGATGTTGCCGTTGATCTCCGCGAGAACGGTCGTTGCGTCCACGTGTTTTCCTTTCGAGGTGCGGGTCCGACGGTCGCCGGTCCCGTAGGGGGTCAGTGAGGAATCAGTGCTCGTCGGCCAGCGCCAGCTGGATGTAGACGGCGGTGAGGAGCATGAAGACGTAGGCCTGCAGCAGCGCGACGAGGACCTCGAAGAAGCTGAACGCGATGCCGAACGCGATGGTCCCGACGCCGAAGGCCTTGAAGCCGAGCGAAGCGTCGAAGAAGAAGAACTGCGTGGCCGAGAAGAACAGCACGAGGAGCAGGTGCCCCACGACCATGTTCATCAGGAGTCGCAGCGTCAGGGTGACGGGACGGAGCACGAAGGTGGAGACGAGCTCGATCGGCGTCACGATGATGTACAGCGGCCACGGAACCCCGGGCGGGAAGAGCGAGTTCTTGAGGAACGTGCCCGGGTGCTTGCGGAGACCGGCGTAGATGAAGGCGAGGTACGCGACGATCGCCAGGATCATCGGCATCGCGATGCGGCTGGTGCCGGCGAGGTTCATGCCCGGGATCAGACCGGTCAGGTTCATGAACAGCACGCCGAAGAAGATCGTCGCCAGGAGCGGCAGGAAACGCTTGCCGTCCTTCTCTCCGAGGTTGTCGAAGGTGTTGCGACGGACGACGTCGAACGCGTACTCGATGAACGCCTGACCGCGGTTCGGCACGAGCTTCAGTGCACGGGTACCCACGAACGCGAACACCAGGAGCACGGCGACGGCGAAGAAGCGGATGAGGACGACCCGATCGATCTCGAACGGCGTCCCGGCGAAGAAGATCGCATCCGGGAAGAACTCGTTGATCGACGGACCATGGAACTCGGCGGCCTTGCTGCTCCCCGCCGCGACGGTGTCAACCGCAGCGGAGAGGGACAGGGGAAGAGCGTGGGATAGCAGCGCTGTCTCCTGTGTCGGCGCGCGCACATCATGGCACGCGATGGTGGACGTTGTGGAGGCTCGCCCGCCCCGAGCGAAAGGCTCCGGTAGCGGACTCCGAGAAGCCTATCAGGTGCGAGAGGCTTCCCGGCTTCTCAGATGCGGGGGGCCGGGTTCCCAGGGTCCGCGGAGTCGTCGAGGCCGTCTCCTGGCAGCCGGACGCCGATCGGGATGCGGGCCTTCGCGACGGCGACGACGTCGATCACCAGGGAGCCGACGACCCCCGCGATGATCACGATCGCCAGCACCGGGAAGTCGACCCAGTCGCGGTCCTTGAGCAGGACCAGCAGCACGATGAAGACGATGAACTTGAGCAGCCAGGTCCCCATCACGATGCCGAAGAAGGCACCGGAGATCATCTGGCCCTTCGAGACGCGCAGCGCGACGAGGACACTGACCGCGGTGAGCCCGAGGAACACGACGCTCAGCACCGCGCCGAGCAGTCCCCCGACCAGTCCGGGGCCGTCCGCGACGAGGAACCCGATGAGCCCGCCGACCACCGCGAGGGCGACGGCGAGGACCGCTCCCCAGGTGATGATGCGGCGGAACACCGGCCGGACGTGGTCGAGCGCGTTCGGTGCGGTCACGTGATGTCTCCAGGGATCGTGCGGTCGTTGGCGGCCCGGTCGAGCGGGTCGAGGCTGGCGTCCACCACGGCGGCGGAACGGTTGGCGGTCTGGGCGGCGATCTCGGTGCGTTTCCGGCCGAGCGGCGCGAACGTCGCGACGGCGCAGACGGTGAAGCCGACGGACACGAAGACGACGACCCAGTACCAGTCCACGAAGAGGAACAGCAGGCACCCGAAGGCGACGGTCGCGGTCCACGCGTAGAAGATCAGCACCGCGTGGAAGTGCGAGTGCCCCATGTCGAGCAGGCGGTGGTGCAGGTGCTTCCGGTCGGCCGAGAACGGCGACTTGCCCGCGCTGAGCCGTCGGGTGACCGCGAGACCGAAGTCCAGGATCGGCACGATCAGGATCGCGAACGGCAGCAGGATCGGGATGAACGCCGGCAGCAGCGCCTGGCGTGTCTGCACCGCCGCCGGGTCGATGTTGCCCGTGACCGACACCGCGCTCGTGGCCATCAGGAACCCGACGAGCAGCGCGCCGGCGTCACCCATGAAGAGCTTGGCGGGGTGCCAGTTCAGGATGAGGAAGCCGAAGCAGGCCCCGACGAGCACCGCGGTGAGCAGCGACGGCAGGTTGAAGAAGAACTCGGTCTGCACGACCACGCGGTTGATGAAGAACGTGTAGAGGAAGAAGACCCCGCCGGCGATGATCGCGACGCCGGCCACCAGGCCGTCGAGCCCGTCGATGAAGTTCACCGCGTTCATCACGAGCACCACCGCCAGCACGGTGAAGATCAGGCTCATGTACGACGAGCCGACGCCCAGCGTGTTGCCGATGGGCAGCGAGACGATCGCGACGCCCTGCCAGGCGAGGATGCCCGCCGCGATGATCTGCCCGGCGAGCTTCGTCATCCAGTCGAGGTCCCAGATGTCGTCCGCGACGCCGAGGACCACGATGATGGTCGCTCCCCCGAGCACCGCGAGCACGCGGCCGGGTTCGGAGAACACGAGCCGGAAGTAGTCGGTCCCCGCTATCGACGGGAACAGGAACCAGGCCGCGAGCAGCGAGACGATGACGCCGATGTACATCGCGATGCCGCCGAGCCGCGGCGTCGGGGTGCGGTGCACGTCCCGCTCGCGGACCTGCGGGTACCACTTGTACTTCAGCCCGAGCTTCCAGACGATCAGGCTCATCACGAAGCTCACGACCGCGGCGATGGCCCCGGCGAGCAGGTAGTACTTCATGTGACGAGGTCGGCTCCGACGACCCGGATGATCTCCTCGTCGGGGATCACCCCGTGCCGGACGATGCGGAGCTTGCCGCCGTCCGACAGCCCGGTGGCGTCGACGATGGTCGACCCGGTGCTGGCCTCGAAGCCGTCGTGCACCTCGACGGGTCCGCCGTCCAGGTAGATCGCGACGCTGTCACCGAGCATGCGCTCGGCGTCGTCGACGTCCATCGCGGCCGGGTCGCCCGTGGAGTTCGCGGACGAGACCGCAAGGGGCCCGACCTCCTGCAACAGCTCGAGGGCGATCCGCGAGTCCGGCATCCGCAGCGCGACCGTGCCACGCGTCTCGCCGAGGTCCCAGTCGAGCGACGGCTGTGCGTGCAGGATGACGGTCAGCCCGCCCGGCCAGAACTCGGCCACCAGGTCGCGCACCGGCTGCGGGACCTCGCTGGCGAGGGCGTCGAGCGTGGGCGGACCGGGGATGAGCACGGGCGGCGGCGACTGCCGCGTGCGGCCCTTCGCGTCGAGCAGCCGCTGCACGGCCGTCGCGCTGAAGGCGTCCGCGGCGAGGCCGTAGACGGTGTCGGTGGGGACCACGACGAGCTCTCCGCGTCCGAGGGCGGCACGTGCGAGCCGCATCCCGGTCAGGAGCCCGTCGGAGTCGGTGCAGTCGTATCGGGATGCCATGACTCGACGATGATAGTGCGACAGAATGGTGGACATCGTGAACGAGACGCCCGCACCCCCGCTCCTGTTCCTCTTCGACATGGACGACGTCCTGGTCCGGTACGACTGGCAGGTGCGCATGGCCGCACTCTCCGAGTTCACCGGACACGAGTTCCAGGAGCTCCGTCGCCGCTGGTGGGACTGCGGCCACGAGATGCGTGCCGAGGCCGGTGGGTTCGCCGACGGCGACGAGTACCTGGCCGCGTTCGAGCGTGCGATGGAGTGCGACGTCCCCGAGGCCGAATGGGCCCGGATCCGCGGCGCGGCCATGACCGAGCTGCCGGAACGCATCGAGGCGGTCCGGATCGCGAGCGAGCACGGGCGTGTCGGGCTGCTCACGAACAACGGTCCGCTCGCCGGCCGCTGGATCCACGAGTGGGCACCGTCCCTGCCCGAGGTCTTCGGCGAGCACCTGGACACGTCGAGCAACTTCGGTGCCCGGAAGCCCGAGCCCGAGGTCTTCCAGCGTGCGGTCGCGCACCACGGGGTCCCCGCGGAGCGCACGTTCTTCGCCGACGACATGCCCGAGAACGTCGCGGGTGCCCGGAGCGTCGGCATCCACGCGGTCCTGGTCGAGCACGACACCGACCTGCGCGAGCACGTCCGCGCCTTCGTCGCGGCACAGCAGCGCGAGGCCTCCCCCGTCGCGTAGCCCGCCACGCCCGTTCCTTCCCATCGCGGTCGCGCTGGAAAGCAAGAACGGGCACACCTGGTCATCCCGTACGACCCGGTACGCCCGATCCCACCAGGTACGCCCGGATCCACCCGGCACATGCACGCGCGGGCGAGCGACGGGAGGCCCGCCCCGCGCCCGCCACGCCCGTTCCTTCCCAGCGCGGTCGCGCTGGAAAGCAAGAACGGGCACACCTGGTCATTCCGAACAGCCCGGTACGCCCGGATCCCCCCGGCACACGCACGCACGGCCGAGCGACGGGAGGCCCGTCGCGTAGCCCGCCACGCCCGCTCCTTCCCATCGCGGTCGCGCTGGAAAGCAAGAACGGGCACACCTGGTCATCCCGAACAGCCCGGTACGCCCGATCCCGCCCGGTACGCCCGGATCCACCCGGCACACGCACGCGCGGCCGAGCGACGGGAGGCCCGCCCCACGCCCGCCAGGCCCGCTCCTTCCCATCGCGGTCGCCCTGGAAAGCAAGAACGGGCATACCTGGTCATCCCGAACAGCCCGGTACGCCCGATCCCACCAGGTACGCCCGGATCCACCCGGTACGCCCGATCCCACCAGGTACGCGCGGATCCACCCGGCACACGCACGCGCAGGCGAGCGACGGGAGGCCCGCCCCCACGCTCAGCGCGTCGCGGTGGTCGTGCGGTCGCGCCCCGTCAGGTCGACGTGCGTCTCCGGGCTGCGGAACCCCCGGCGCGCCAGGACCTGCCGGACGCCGGTGCCCTGCGGCTCGGCGTGCTCGACGACCAGGACTCCCCCGGGCACCAGCAACCGCCAGGCGGTCTCGGCGAGTGCCCGGACGGCGTCGAGGCCGTCCGGCCCGCCGTAGAGCGCCATCGCCGGGTCGTGGTCGCGGACCTCGGGGTCGATCGGGATCGCGTCGTCCGGCACGTACGGCGGGTTCGACACGACGACGGACACCGTGCCGTCGAGTTCCGGCAGTGCGTCGGCGAGGTCGCCCTCGACGAGTCGGACCGTCCCGCCATGGGCGTCGACGTTGCGCCGGGTCCAGGGCAGGGCCTCTGCTGACCGCTCGACGGCGTAGACCACGGCGTTCGGCACCTCGGTGTCCATCGCGATCGCGATCGCACCGCTGCCGGAGCCCAGGTCCACGGCGATCGGCTCGGGGAACGCGGTCGCCCGCAGCGCGTCGATGCCGAACTGCACGACGCCCTCGGTCTCCGGACGGGGTACGAACACGCCCGGTCCGACGGCCAGGGTGAGCGCGCGGAAGTACGCATGCCCGGTGATGTGCTGGAGCGGCTCACGGGTGGCCCGGCGGGCGACGGCGTGCCGGAAGCGCTCGACGTGCTCCGGCGCGATGCCGCCACCGATGAGCGCACGGGCCTGGACGGCACCGCGCGAGGTGTCGGTCGCCCACGCGAGCAGCAGCTCGGCGTCGACCCGGGGCGTGGGGACGCCGACGGCGACGAGCGCCGCGGTCGCCTGCTCGAGCAGGCGATCCGCGGCGTACGTGAGGGGCGTGTCGGCGGTGATCCGGGCCTCCAGGCTGGGTGTGCGGTTACGCGTCCTGGTCGCCGATGGCGGCCAGACGTGCCTCTTCGTCCGCCTGGATGGCGGACTGGATGACGGGCTCGAGGGCACCGTTCATCACACGGTCGAGGTCGTACGCCTTGTAGCCGGTGCGGTGGTCCGCGATCCGGTTCTCCGGGAAGTTGTACGTGCGGATGCGCTCCGAACGGTCCATCCCGCGGATCTGCGACTTTCGCGCGTCCGAAGCGATCGCGTCGAGCTCCTCCTGCTGGCGCGCGAGGATGCGTGCGCGGAGCACCCGCATGCCGGCCTCGCGGTTCTGCAGCTGCGACTTCTCGTTCTGCATCGCCACCGTGATGCCCGTGGGCAGGTGGGTGATGCGGACCGCGGAGTCCGTCGTGTTGACGGACTGTCCGCCCGGGCCGGAGGACCGGTAAACGTCGATCTTGAGGTCGTTCTGGTTGATCTGGACCTCTTCGGGCTCGTCCACCTCGGGGAACACCAGCACGCCGGTGGTCGAGGTGTGGATGCGCCCCTGCGACTCGGTCTGCGGCACACGCTGGACGCGGTGCACACCGCCCTCGTACTTCAGGTGGGCCCAGACGCCCTGGGACGGATCGGTCGTGTTCGACTTGATCGCGACCTGGACGTCCTTGTAGCCACCCAGGTCGGACTCGGTGCGCTCGAGGAGCTCGACCTTCCAGCCCTTGGTCTCGGCGTAGTGCGAGTACATGCGCAGCAGATCGGCCGCGAACAGCGCCGATTCCTCGCCGCCTTCCCCGCCCTTGATCTCCATGATCACGTCACGGCCGTCGTCGGGGTCACGCGGGATCAGCAGCCGGCGGAGACGCTCCTGGCGTTCCGACAGCTGCTCCTCGAGCCCGGGGACCTCGTCCGCGAACGCCGAGTCCTCGCGCGCGAGTTCCTGGGCGGCGGCGAGGTCGTCCCCCGCCGCCTGCCAGGCCTCGTACGCGGACTTGATCTGGTTGAGCTCGGCGTACCGCCGGTTCACCTTCTTCGCCCGGGCCGCATCGGCGTGGAGCGCGGGGTCCGACAGCTGCTGCGTCAGGTCCTCGTGTTCCGCCAGCAGCCCTGCCACCGACTCGAACACGCGTTACTCCTGGTGACCGTTGTGGTGGGCGCCGGTCGTGGGGACCGACTTCTGCACCTGCACCAGGAACTCGACGTTCGACTGCGTCTCCTTGAGGTTCCGCAGCACGATCTCGAGGGCCTGCTGCGGGTCGAGCCCGGCGAGGGCCCGGCGCAGACGCCAGGTGATCTTGACCTCGTCGGCGGAGAGCAGCTGCTCCTCGCGACGGGTGCCCGAGGCGTTTACGTCGACGGCGGGGAAGATCCGCTTGTCGGCGAGGTGACGGTTCAGGCGGAGCTCCATGTTGCCGGTGCCCTTGAACTCCTCGAAGATGACCTCGTCCATCTTGGAGCCGGTCTCGACGAGCGCGGTCGCGAGGATGGTCAGCGAGCCGCCGTCCTCGATGTTGCGCGCGGCACCGAAGAAGCGCTTCGGCGGGTACAGCGCCGCCGAGTCGACGCCACCGGAGAGCACGCGGCCCGACGGCGGGGTCGACAGGTTGTACGCACGGCCCAGGCGGGTGATCGAGTCGAGCAGCAGCACGACGTCGTGGCCCAGCTCCACCAGGCGCTTCGCACGCTCGATGGCGAGCTCGGCGACGGTGGTGTGGTCCTCGGCGGGACGGTCGAAGGTCGAGGCGATGACCTCGCCCTTCACCGTGCGCTGCATGTCGGTGACCTCTTCGGGCCGCTCGTCGACGAGGACGACCATCAGGTGCGCCTCGGGGTTGTTCTTGGCGACGGCGTTCGCGATGGCCTGCAGCACGACGGTCTTGCCGGCCTTCGGCGGGGACACGATGAGACCGCGCTGGCCCTTGCCGATCGGCGACACGAGGTCGATGATGCGGGTCGACAGCTTGCCCGGCTCCGTCTCGAGGCGCAGGCGCTCGTTCGGGTACAGCGGGGTGAGGTCGTTGAAGTCGACGCGGGCCGCGGCCTCGTCGGCGGACTGGCCGTTGATCGACTCGACGGCGACGAGCGCGTTGTACTTCTGGCGGCTCTGCTGCTCGCCATCACGCGGCTGCTTGATCGAACCGACGACGGCGTCGCCCTTGCGCAGGTGGTACTTCTTCACCTGGCCGAGGGAGACGTAGACGTCGCTCGGGCCCGGCAGGTAACCGGTGGTGCGGACGAACGCGTAGTTGTCGAGGACGTCGAGGATGCCCGCGATCGGGATCAGGACGTCGTCCTCGGTGACCTCGGGCTCGAAGTCGTCGTTCTGGCCGCCACGGCCGCGCTTGCGGTCGCGCTGGCGACGGCTGCGGCCGCTCTCGGCCTCGTCGGCGTGCTGTTGCTGCTGCTGCTTCTGCTGACCGCTGGTCTGCTGCTTCTGCTGACCGGCGTTCTGCTGCTGCTTCTGGTCGGCCTTGTCGTCCTGCTTGGCCTCGGCCTGCTTCGGCTGGTCGTTCTGCTTCTGGCCGCCGTTCTGCTGGCCGTTCTGCTGGCCGTTCTGCTGCTCGCCGCCGTTCTGCTTCGGCTGGTCGGCGCCGTTCTGCTTCTGCTGGCCGGCGTTCTGGCCGCCGTTCTGGCCGCCGTTCTGCTGGTCGGCGCCGTTCTGCTGCTCGCCGTTCTCGGCGTTCTGCCCACGGCCACGACCGCGACCACGGCTGCGACGACCGCGACGCGAGCCGCCCTCGCCCTGCTCGGAGTTCTGGTCGCCCTGGTCGTTCTGGTCGCCGGACTCGTTCTGGTCCTGGTCGGCCTGCACCGCGGACGTCGGGGCCTGCTGGCCCGCCTGGCTCGGCTGCTCGGCCTCGGCCGATGCCTGCTGGCCCTGGTCGGTGCCGCGCTGCTCGGTGCCGCGCTGCTCGGTGCCACGCTGCTCGGCGTTCCGCTGGCCACGGCCACGGCGCTGGGAGCCGGACTGCGCGGCCTCCTGGGCGTCCTTCTCGGCGCGGACCTGGTCGAGCCCGGCGAGGAGGTCCTCGGTGCCGGTCTGGCCGTGGTTGGTGTGCTCGG
This sequence comes from Curtobacterium sp. MCPF17_003, assembly GCF_003224385.1. NCBI lineage: Bacteria > Bacillati > Actinomycetota > Actinomycetes > Micrococcales > Microbacteriaceae > Curtobacterium > Curtobacterium sp. MCPF17_003. The sequence continues at coordinate 108,351 of NZ_QKLC01000002.1, forward strand.
CGGCCGAGGTCGGCGCGGCGTTCACGGTGCCACCGGACGACGCGCGGCGCGAACGACGGGCACGGATCGGGGCTGCCGACTCGGCGGGTGCCTCGGGGTCGGCGACGGGTGCCTCGGCAGCGGGCTGCGCGGGGGTCTCGGCGGGCTCCGGCGGGGTCGGCTGCTCGGTGGCGGCCGGCTCGGCGGGGGTCTCGGCGACGGCGGCGGCCGGGGCGGCGGGCGTCTCGTCGACGGGACGCTTGTCCTCGATGGAGGCGATCAGGTCGCCCTTGCGGAGCTTGGAGAGCCCGGTGATGCCGAGCGAGGAGGCGATGCGCTGGAGCTCCGGGAGACGGAGGGCACGCAGGTCGCTGGGGATCTCCACCTGGGCGGAGTTGTTGTCGGTCAAGGTCGGTGTTTCCTTTCGAACCGCAGAACGCGGAGAGTTTCCACCGTCCCGGATGCAGGTGAGCATCGACCGCCGTTCAGACGACGGATCGGGATTCGGTGATCAGAAAGAGATGCACACTCGCGCACCGGACCCTGCGACGTCGCAGGAGCTGTCCTGAGGACGAGCGATCCGTGCGGTTACGCGGGTTCGGCTTCGAGCGCCGAGTGCGCTGCCACTGTAGCACCACCGAGATCGACGGCCAGCATGAGCGGCCGCCAGTCGGATTCGGCGTGTCGCTGCACCAGTTCGGCGGCGGTCAGGCGCTGTGCCGGGTCGCTGCCGAGGACGAGCAGGCTCGGCCCGGCGCCGGAGACCACCGCGGCGAGGCCGTGCTGCCGGAGCAACCGGATCAGGGCGTCGGTCTCGGGCATGGCGCTGGCGCGGTACGCCTGGTGCAGACGGTCCTCGGTCGCGGCGAGCAGCAGCTCGGGGCTCTGGATGAGCGCCGCGACGAGCAGCGCCGAGCGGGAGACGTTGAACGCGGCGTCGGCGTGCGGGACCTGCTCGGGCTGCAGGGAGCGCGCGAGCTTGGTCGAGAGCGTCGAGGTCGGCACGAACACCACCGGGGCGACACCGCGGTGCACCAGGAGCCGCTTGTAGGCCGGACCCTCGGCGGTCATCCACGCGATCGTCAGGCCGCCGAAGAGCGCCGGCGCGACGTTGTCCGGGTGGCCTTCCATCTCGGTGGCCAGGGTCAGGAGCGTCGAGGCGTCGAGGTCGACGATGCCCTCGAGCAGTCCGCGGGCAGCCATGAGCCCGGCGACGATCGCCGCGGCGGACGAACCGAGGCCGCGGCCGTGCGGGATCGCGTTCGTGGCGTGCAGCTCGAGACCGGGCTGGTCGACACCGGCGTGCTCCAGGCCACGACGGACCGCACGGACGACGAGGTTCGTGTCGTCCGTGGCGACCTCACCGGCACCGACGCCCTCGACCGTGACGGTCGCGCCGGGCTCGGGACGCACGCGCACGACGACCTCGTCGTAGAGCGAGAGCGCGAGGCCGAGCGAGTCGAAGCCGGGGCCGAGGTTCGCCGACGTGGCCGGCACCCGGACGCGGACCGCCGATCCGGTCGGCAGCGCACGGACCGCCCGTCCGGCCGGTACAGCGCTGCGGGCGGTGACGCCCTCCCCCGGTCCGGACGAGCGGTCGGAGATCACTGCTCGCTGACCAGACCGAGCACGTCGGCGATCGACTTCGTGTCGACCGGCACGCTCGTCGGGGTGACCTCGCCGCCGTCCGGCGTGCGGAGGGCCCACTGCGGGTCCTTCAGGCCGTGGCCCGTGACCGTGATGACGACCTTCGCGCCCTTCGGCACGACGCCGGCGTCGGCACGCTCGAGCAGCCCGGCGACACCGATGGCCGACGCGGGCTCGACGAAGACGCCGACCTCGGCCGACAGGATGCGGTGTGCCGCGAGGATGGCCTCGTCGGTGATGGCACCGAAGTAGCCGTCGGTCTCCTGCTGCGCCTCGAGCGCGAACTGCCACGAGGCCGGGTTGCCGATGCGGATCGCCGACGCGATGGTGTCGGGGTGCCGGACGACCTCGCCGTGCACGATCGGGGCGGAACCGGCGGCCTGGAACCCGAACATGCGGGGCAGCTTGGTGCTGCGGCCGGCGGCGACGTCCTCGCGGTAGCCGCGCGAGTACGCGGTGTAGTTGCCCGCGTTGCCGACGGGCAGGAAGTGGAAGTCCGGTGCGTCACCGAGGACGTCGACGACCTCGAACGCGGCGGTCTTCTGCCCCTCGATGCGGTCGTTGTTGACGGAGTTCACGAGGTGCACCGGGTAGTTCGCCGCCAGGTCGCGGGCGATGTCGAGGCAGTCGTCGAAGTTGCCCTGCACCTGCAGCAGCTGGGCGTCGTGGGCGACGGCCTGGCTGAGCTTGCCCATGGCGATCTTGCCCTCGGGCACGAGCACCGCAGCGGTGATGCCGGCGTGCGTGGCGTACGCGGCGGCCGAGGCGCTGGTGTTGCCGGTCGACGCGCAGATGACGGCCTTCGCGCCGTGCTCGACGGCCTTCGAGATCGCCATCGTCATGCCGCGGTCCTTGAACGAACCCGTCGGGTTCATGCCCTCGAACTTCACGTAGACCTCGGCGCCGGTGCGCTCGGAGAGCCGACGAGCCGGGATGAGCGGCGTGCCGCCCTCTCCGAGCGTGACGATGGGCGTCGCCTCGGTCACGTCGAGTCGGTCGGCGTACTCGCGCAGGACTCCCTGCCACTGGTGGGCCATCAGGCTTCTCTCTCTGTCCGGTGGGGTGGATCTGGTGGTGGTTCGGCTCGGTGAGCCTGCTGGTCGGTCTGGAGGCCCGTGGTCGCGTCAGCGACCGACGACGCGCAGGACGCTGGTGACGTCCAGGACGACGTCCTCGCCGCGGAGGGCGACGACGGTGTCCGCCAGGTCGGCCTCACGCGCCAGGTGGGTGCCGATGACGAGCGTCGCGGTCCCCTCGGCTGCGCCGGTGGTGGTCTGCTCGACCGTCTCGACGCTGACGCCGTGCTTCGCGAGCACGCCGGCGACCGTCGACAGCACGCCGGGGGCGTCCGTGACGTGCAGGGTGATCTGGTAGCTCGTGCGGACGGTGCCGATCGGGAACACCGGCAGCTCGGACTGCGTCGACTCGGCGACCCCCGGACCGCCGATGACGTGCCGACGGGCCGCGGAGACCAGGTCGCCGAGGACCGCCGAGGCCGTCTCGACGCCACCGGCACCCGCGCCGTAGAACATCAGGTCGCCGGCGGCCTCGGCCTCGACGAACACGGCGTTCTTCGCACCGTGCACGCTCGCGAGCGGGTGCGACTCGGGCACGAGGGCCGGGTAGACGCGGGCGCTGACGCCCTCGCGGCCGTCCTCGTCGGTCAGACGCTCGGCGGTCGCCAGGATCTTCACGACGTAGCCGGCCTTGCGGGCGGCGCGGACCTGGTCGATCGTGACGTGGGTGATGCCCTCGCGGTGCACGGCGGCGAGCGGCACCGAGGTGTGGAACGCCAGCGAGGCCAGGATCGCGGCCTTCTGCGCGGCGTCGTAGCCCTCGACGTCTGCGGTCGGGTCGGCCTCGGCGTACCCGAGCTCCGTCGCGGTGGCCAGGGCGTCCTCGAACGTGGATCCCTTGCGGTCCATCAGGTCGAGGATGAAGTTCGTGGTGCCGTTGACGATGCCCATGATCCGGACGATGCGGTCACCGGCGAGCGAGTCGTGCAGCGGACGGATGATCGGGATCGCCCCGGCCACGGCGGCCTCGTAGTAGAGCTGCGCGCCGACCTGCTCGGCCGCGGCGAAGAGCTCCGGGCCGTGGGTCGCGAGCAGCGCCTTGTTGCCGGTGACGACGTCCGCGCCCGACTGCAGGGCCTGGAGCACGAGGGTGCGCGCCGGCTCGATGCCGCCGATGAGCTCGACGACGATGTCCGCGCCGAGGATGAGCGATGCAGCGTCCGTGGTGAAGAGCTCCGCCGGCAGGTCGACGTCGCGCTGGGCGTCCACGTCGCGCACGGCGATCCCGACGAGCTCCAGCCCGGCACCGGCGCGCGAGGCCAGCTCGTCGCCGTGCTCGAGGAGCAGTCGCGCGACCTGGGAACCGACCGAGCCGGCCCCGAGCAGCGCGACACGGACGTTGCGGTATTCGATCATCTGGTAGCGGTTCCTGTCGGTGGGGGCGCGCCCTGCGGGGTGGGCGGACCCGGTCGGGTCGGAGGTCAGCGGCCGGTGCCGTCGGCGGGCACGGCGGTGACCCCGGTGTCACGGGCGAGGAGGTCGTCGATCGTCTCGCCCCGCACGAGGATACGGGCTGCACCGTCCGCGACGGCGACGACCGGCGGGCGGCCCACGTGGTTGTAGTTGCTCGACAGCGCCCAGCAGTAGGCACCCGTGGCCGCGACGGCCAGCAGGTCGCCGCGCTGCACGTCGCCGGGCAGGTACTCGTCGTTCACCACGACGTCGCCGCTCTCGCAGTGCTTGCCGACGACGCGGCTCAGCACCGCGGGGGCGTCGGAGGTGCGGGCGAGCCGGGCCGTGTAGTCGGCGCCGTACAGGGCGGGACGGATGTTGTCGCTCATCCCGCCGTCGACCGAGACGTACGTGCGGGTCGCGCTGCCGCCGTCGTCGGTCTCGAGCGTGACGGGCTTGATCGTGCCGACGCGGTAGAGCGTCACCCCGGGCGGGCCGATGATGTAGCGGCCCGGCTCGACGGCGATGTCCGGCACCGGGATGCCGCGCTCGGTGCAGGCCTCGCCGATGATCGTGGCCAGTGCGTCGGCGACGTCCTCGGGGGCGAAGGCCGAGTCGGCCTCGGTGTAGTCGATGCCCCAGCCGCCGCCGAGGTTCAGCTCGGGCACCGGACCGGAGGCCACGAGCGTCGCGTGCACGTCCATGAGCCGGCGTGCGGCCTCGCGGAAGCCGGCGTCGTCGAAGATCTGCGAACCGATGTGCGAGTGCAGCCCGACGAAGGCGAGCGAGGGCTCGGCGCGGACGGCTGCCGCGGCCTCGACGGCCTCGGACAGCGGGATGCCGAACTTCTGGTCCTCACGAGCGGTCGCCAGGTACTCGTGGGTGGACGCGTGCACGCCGGTGTTGATCCGGATGCGGACACGCTGCACGACCCCGGCGTCGGCAGCGGCACGGGCGACGCGCTGCACCTCTTCGTGGCTGTCGAGCACGATCGTGCCGATGCCGACCTCGACCGCGCGAGCGATCTCGGCGTCGGACTTGTCGTTGCCGTGGAAGCCGAGCCGGCCGGGGTCGATGCCGCCGGCCAGGGCGACCGCGAGCTCGCCGGCGGTGCAGACGTCGACGCGCAGGTCGGCCTCGGCCATCCACGCGACGACCTGCGTCGTCAGGAAGGCCTTGCCGGCGTAGTAGACGTGCGCGTGGCTGCCGATGCGCTCGAACGCCTCGGCGAACGCGTTCCGCACGCGGACGGCGCGCGACTGGACGTCACGCTCATCGACGACGTACAGGGGCGTGCCGAACTGCGCGACCAGGTCGGTCGCGCTGATGCCGCCGATCGCCAGGGTGCCGTCGTCGGTCCGCGTCGCGGACGCGGGCCAGATGCGGTCCACCAGTTCGGAGGCGTCCGTCGGGAACCGCAGCCGCGGCGGTGCAAGGGGGTTCTCGCTCACGGGACCCGATCCTACCGACGCGAGCCGATCCTCCAGGCCGCGTTACGCACCCGTCCGCTCAGCCGCAGCTGCCGACGGTCCGCAGGCCGTCCTCGTTGAGCGGCAGCGCATCCGCGGTGATCCGGACCGTGGCGTCCGACCTCGACACGTCGAGTGAGCGCACCCGCAGCGCCTCGGGCAGGAACTGCGCGGTGCAGACCTGTACCGGGACGCCGGTGACGCCCGGGATCGAGTCGACCTTGAGGCCGAGGTCGGAGTTCGTGATCCGGACGCTCTCCGGGGTGATGGTGATGCCGCGGCCGTCGTCCTGCGCGACGACGGCGCCCTTCGCCGCGTAGGTGATGTCGTAGCCGAGCACCGACGACGACCCCGTCAGTTCGACGCCGCCGTCGACCAGGTTCAGTCGGTCGAACAGCGGGCTGTACTTCGCCAGGTCCTTGACGCTCGACGACGCCAGGGTGACCGTGCCGTCCACGTCGCGGACGTCGCCCTCGCCGTCCACGGGGACGTCCTGCGCGGTGACGTCGGCGGCGAGCGGGATGCCGTCGACCGTGAGCTTCGCCGAGGAGATCTCGACGCGGTCGAGCGTGCCGTTGATGAGCTGCGGGATGACGATGCCCTCGGCGTGGGCGTCGACCTCGCCGGTCGTGCCGTCCGGCAGCGACTGCTCGACCTGCTGGGCGATGATCCGGTCGACGACGCCGCGCAGCACGAACTCGGCGATCACGACGAGGGCGGCGAGCACGACGACGACCACGAGCAGGACGACGGGCCAGCGGCGGCGCGTGGTGGGACGTTCGGTGGCTGCGGGCATGCGTCCCACCCTGCCAGTCCGGTCTGCGGCGCAGCTGCGGCCCGGCTGCGGGCCGGACGCAAAACACCGGTGTTCGCGCTCGACACCGCGGAATGCGGGTGTCCGGTGCGCGAACACCGGTGTCTTGCGGACGGGGCGACCGCTACATGCGGGACGGAGCCGACACGCCGAGCAGGCCGAGACCGTTGCGGACGACCTGCCCGGTGGCGTCGTTCAACCACAGGCGCGTGCGGTGCAGGTCGGTCACGGGCTCGTCGCCGAGGGGCGTGACACGGCAGGAGTCGTACCAGCGGTGGTACAGGCCGGCGAGCTGCTCGATGTACCGGGCGATGCGGTGCGGCTCGCGCAGCTCGGCGGCGTGCCGGACGACCCGCGGGTACTCGGCGAGGGCTCCGAGGAGGGCGCTCTCGGACTCGTGGGTCAGCAGCGAGGCGTCGAACACCGACCGGTCGACCCCGGCCGCCGCGGCGTTCCGGGCCACCGACTGCGTGCGGGCGTGGGCGTACTGCACGTAGAAGACGGGGTTGTCGTTCGTGCGCTTCGTGAGCAGGTCGAGGTCGATGTCGATCGCGGTGTCGCTGGCGAACCGGACCAGGGCGTACCGGCCGGCGTCGACACCGACAGCGTCGACGAGGTCCTCCATCGTGACGATGGTGCCGTTGCGCTTCGACATGCGCATCGGCTCGCCGTCCTTGAGCAGGTTGACCATCTGCCCGATCAGGATCTCGAGGTTCTTGCCCGGCTCGTCCCCGAACGCGGCGCACATCGCCATCATCCGGCCGACGTAGCCGTGGTGGTCGGCGCCGAGCATGATCAGGTTCCGCTCGAACCCGCGCTCGCGCTTGTCGAGGTAGTACGCCAGGTCGCCGGCGATGTACGCGGGCTCGCCGTCCGACTTGATGACGACGCGGTCGCGGTCGTCGCCGAAGTCGGTCGTGCGGAGCCACTCGGCACCCTCGGCCTCGTACATCACGCCGGCCGACCGCAGGCGGGCGATGGCACGCTCGACGGCCTTCGACTCGTGCAGGGCGTTCTCGTGGAAGTAGACGTCGAAGTCGACGCCGAAGTCGTGCAGCGACGACTTGATGTCGGCGAACATGAAGTCGACGCCCTCGCGACGGAAGAGCTCCTGCGCCTCGTCGCGCGGCAGGTCGCGGACGTCGACGCCCGGCTCGAGGGTCGCGATGACCCGTGCCGCGATCTCGGCGATGTAGGCGCCGCCGTAGCCGTCCTCGGGCGTGGGCTCACCGAGTGCGCTGGCCACGAGGGAGCGGGCGAACCGGTCGATCTGCGCGCCGTGGTCGTTGAAGTAGTACTCGCGGGTGACGAGTCCGCCCTGCGCCTGGAACACGCGTGCCAGGCTGTCGCCGACCGCGGCCCAGCGGACGCCGCCCATGTGGATCGGGCCGGTGGGGTTGGCGGAGACGAACTCCAGGTTGATCCGGACGCCGTCGTACAGGTCGCCGGTGCCGAAGGACTCGCCGCCGTCCACGATGGTGCGGGCGATCTCACCCGCGGCAGCCGCCTCGAGCGTGATGTTGATGAAGCCGGGGCCGGCGACGTCGACCGAGTCCACGCCGTCGAGCTCGGTCAGCTCGCCGGCGATCTCGGTCGCGAGCTCGCGCGGGTTCGTGCCGAGCCGCTTCGCGAGCTGCATGGCGGCGTTCGAGGCCCAGTCGCCGTGGGCGCGGTTCTTCGGACGCTCGAGCACCACGTGGGACTCCTCGATCGTCACGGTCTCGGACGCACCTCGGCGCTCGACGATCCCGGTCAGGATCGACAGGTACGCGGCGGAGAGTTCGGCAGGAGTCACGAGGATCGATCCTACCGGGACGCCCAGGTCCGCACCGGTCGATGCAGCATCATGTCGGGATGACCCCCCGCAGCCGTGCCCGGGCGCTCACCGTCGCCACCCTCACCACCGCAGCAGCCCTCGTGCTCGCCGGGTGCTCGGGCGGCGGGGACAGCACCCCGTCGGCCACTGCGACCCCGGCGGGCAAGCCGGTGTCGCAGACCTGCGCGGAGCTCCTGCCCGCGAGCGCACTGTCGGTGTACGGGCAGACCTTCGAGCTCGACGACTCCTTCACCCCGGCGAAGGGTTCCCCCGCCGCGACCATCGCGAAGCAGCAGGGTCGCGTGTGCCGGTTCGTCAGCACCGACGCGGACGCCACGGCGATCACGCTCGCGGTCGCCGACCTGCCTGAGAAGTCGCTCACCAACCTGAAGGACGCCCTGTACGAGCGGGGCGGGTCCGTCCCCACCTACCGGGTGGAGGGGTACTTCGCCCTGAGCGGCGACGTCGGCCGCGCGGACGCCTTCGCCGACCCGTACTGGATCACCGCGCAGTCGACCTTGTTCACCGAGCCGGGTGGGGCGCAGCCCGTCGTCGACGCGGTGCGGGCCGCGCTGCAGCCGTCCGCGTCGGCGACGGCCACGCCCGCGGGCTGACGCGGCACTGCGGCCGCGCACCGTGCGGCCTGGAGGCCCGGGGCGGCCCGCACCGCGCCTCCCGGGCGCCCGACGTGACGTCCACGGCGCGACACGCGCTGTCCAGGACCACCCGCCGGACCTGCTACGGTTGTTGACACCCCTTGGCCCCCATAGCTCAGGGGATAGAGCACTGCCCTCCGGAGGCAGGGGCGGAGGTTCGAATCCTCCTGGGGGCACTGGAAATCGCCGGCCAAGGTGACGTCTCCGCTCCGCGGAGTCGGCACCGGCCGATGTCGCCTGCGGCGGCCTTCCCCCGTTGAGACTCCTCCGGGTGCGTCGCCGGCCTCGTGGCTGGGTGCTCCTCGACGGTGAGCAGCAGGACGAACCCCGTGCTCCTCGACCGTGAGCAGCAGGACGAACTGCGCGGCGCGCAGCGGGTCCGCCCGGTAGCGTTCGGGCATGACGATGACGTTCCCGGAGCCCGGAGTCCACGCACTGCGGGGCGGACCCGTGCTCCGGTGGGGTGTGATCGGCCCCGGGGAGATCGCGAACGACTTCACGACGACGCTGCACGCGAACTCCGACCAGCGCGTCGTCGCCGTGGGCTCCCGCTCCCCCGAGCGTGCTGCGGCCTTCGCCGCCCGCCACGGCGTGCCCGGCGTGCACGGGTCGTACGAGGCCCTCGTGGCGGACCCCGCCGTCGACGTGGTCTACGTCGCCTCGCCGCACCCGCAGCACCTCGGGCACGCACTGCTCGCGATCGCCGCCGGCAAGCACGTGCTCGTCGAGAAGCCGATGACGACCTCGGCGGCGGACACCCGCACCCTCGCCGACGCCGCACGGGCCGCGGGCGTCCTCGCGATGGAGGCGATGTGGACCCGGTACCTGCCGGGCACCGCCGTCGTCGCCCGTCTGCTCGCGGACGGGGTCCTGGGCGACGTCCGGCTCGCCACGGTCGACGTCGGGTGGCCGCACGACCCGGACCCGGCGGACCGGATGTTCGACCCCGCCGCCGGTGGGGGTGCCCTCCTCGACGCCGGTGTGTACGGGCACTGGTTCGCACGGTTCGCCACCGGCGCCCCGGTGACCAGCAGCACGACGGGGGCGGTCTCGGATCGCGGGGTGGACCTCCAGTCCGTCACGGTGTCGACGGCGGAGGGTGGCGCGCAGGCGGTGGTGGCCACGTCGATGACGGCGTGGACGCCGGGGCTGGCGGTGATCGCCGGGAGCCGGGCCACGGTCCGGTACACCGACCACTTCGTGTTCCCGGCGTCGTTCGCGGTGCACCACCGGGGTGGGGAGGACCACTGGGAGGAGCCGACGGGGCTGCGGGGTCGTCAGGGACTCGTGTGGCAGGCGGCGGCGCTCGCGCAGTACGTGGCGGACGGCCGCACGGAGTCCCCGGTGCACACGCTGGACGACTCCGTCGGGATCGCGGCGGCGCTCGACGCGGCACGTGCGGCACTCGACCCGACCGGTGCGGCACCGTCCGTTGCGGCACCGTCCGTTCCCGAGCAGGACACCTCGACCCTCTAGGATCACGGGCCGGTCGTCCCGCACGCGACCGGGAAGAGGCCTCGATGACCACCGGCACCGGGAACGCGCAGCTCGAACTCGCCCGCGGCGGCGACGCACCCGCCCCACGGACCCTGTTCGACGTCCTGGCGGCGACCGCGGCGACCCACCCGGATGCGACCGCCCTCGAGGACCCCGCCGGCAGCGTCGACTACGCCGCCCTGCTCGACCTCGTGTGCGCGCAGGCCGACGACCTGGCCCGCCGCGGTGTCCGCCGGGGCGACCGGGTCGGGGTGCGGATCCCCTCCGGTGGGCGTGACCTGTACCTGTCGATCCTCGCCGTGCTCGCCGCCGGAGCCGCGTACGTGCCGGTCGACGCCGACGACCCCGAGGAGCGCGCCACCCTGGTGTTCGGCGAGGCCGGTGTCGTCGGGGTGATCGGCGCGGGCGGTGTCCTGCGCGACCGCGACGGCACAGAGCTGCCGGTGACGGACCCTGCGGCGAGCGCCGAGCTCCCGCGCGAGACCGACGACGCGTGGATCATCTTCACGTCCGGGTCGACCGGGGTGCCGAAGGGTGTGGCGGTCACTCACCGCAGTGCTGCGGCGTTCGTGGACGCCGAGGCTCGGATGTTCCTGCAGGCGGCGCCGATCGGTCCGGGTGACCGGGTGCTGGCTGGTCTGAGCGTGGCGTTCGACGCGTCGTGCGAGGAGATGTGGTTGGCGTGGGGGCACGGTGCCGCGTTGGTGCCGGCGCCCCGGTCGTTGGTGCGGACGGGGGTGGACCTGGGGCCGTGGCTCATCGCGCACACGATCACGGTGGTGTCGACGGTGCCGACGTTGGCGGCGTTGTGGCCGGACGATGCGCTCGAGCAGGTGCGGCTGGTGATCTTCGGTGGTGAGGCGTGCCCCCCGGAGCTGGCGGCGCGCATCGCGAGTCGTGACCGTGAGGTGTGGAACACGTACGGGCCGACCGAGGCGACGGTGGTGGCGTGCGGGTCCCTGCTCGACGGGAGCCAGCCGATCCGGATCGGGTTGCCGCTGGACGGGTGGGACCTGGCGGTCGTCGACGCGTCGGGGTCCCGTGTGGCGCCCGGAGGTGTCGGGGAGCTGGTGATCGGCGGGGTCGGGCTGGGGCGGTACCTCGACCCGGCGAAGGACGCGGAGAAGTACGCGCCGTTCCCGGAGCTCGGGTGGGAGCGGGCGTACCGGAGCGGGGACCTGGTGCGGTACGAGCCCGAGGGGCTGGTGTTCCAGGGGCGTGCGGACGACCAGGTGAAGCTCGGTGGCCGGCGGATCGAGCTCGGGGAGATCGATGCGGCGCTGCAGGCCCTGGACGACGTGGCGGGTGGTGCTGCGGTGGTGCAGCGGACCCCGGCGGGCAACCAGGTGCTGGTCGGGTACGTGGCCCCGGTGGCCGGGGCGACGGTGGACGTGGCTGCGGCGAACGCCCGGTTGCGGCAGGAGCTGCCGGCGGCGCTGGTGCCGTTGGTGGCCGTGGTGGGGTCGCTGCCGACGCGGACGTCGGGCAAGGTCGACCGTGCGGCGCTGCCGTGGCCGTTGCCGGGTGCCTCGGACGCGACGATGCTGCCGGACACGGTGGCGTGGATCGCCGAGCGGTGGTCGGCGATCCTCGGGGTGCCGGTGGCGAGCGTCGACGACGACTTCTTCGCGCACGGCGGTGGGTCGTTGACGGCGGCGCAGCTGGTGTCGGCCATCCGCGAGCGGTTCCCGACGACGACGGTGGCGGACGTGTACGACCACCCGCGGATCGGGGCGTTGGCGGCGGCGTTGGACGAGTCCGGCCCGGTCGAGGCGTCGTCGCGTGACGTCACGCCGGTGCCTCCGGCGACCGGGTTGCTGATGACGCTGCTCGGGCTGCCGGTGCAGGTGCTCCGGGGGTTGCGGGTGCTGACGTGGACGGCCCTGGTGGCTGCGGTGCTGCACGCGACGACGCTGCCGTTCCTGCCGGTGCTGCCCTGGCCGGTGCTGGTGCTGGTGCTCCTGGTGTTCGTGACGCCGATCGGCAAGATGGCGCTGACGGTGGTGCTGGCGCGGCTGCTGCTCGCCGGGGTCCGGCCGGGGTCGTACCCCCGTGGTGGTTCGGTGCACCTGCGGGTGTGGCTGGCCGAGCGCATCGCCGAGGCGGTCGACGGCCCGTCGACGGCGGGTGCCCCGTGGATCAGCTACTACGCCCGGGCGCTCGGTGCGCGGATCGGCAGGGACGTCGACCTGCACACGCTGCCGCCGGTGACGGGGATGCTCACGATCGGCAAGCGTGCGTCGATCGAGCCCGAGGTCGACCTGGCCGGGCACTGGCTGGACGGCGACGTGTTCCACCTGGGGCACGTCCGTGTCGACGAGGACGCCGTGGTGCGCAGCCGGACGACGCTGCTGCCGGGGGCGCACGTCGGCGCGGGTGCCGAGATCACGGCGGGTTCCGCCGTCGGCGGCCCGGTGCCCGCGGGCGAACGCTGGGCGGGGGCGCCGGCGGAGCGCACCGGGTCGGCTCGTGACGACCGGGAGGCCCGTCCCGCGACCCGCCGACGCTGGCTGCTCGCGTACGGGGCCGGGTCCCTGGCCGTTGCAGGGTTGCCGGTCGTCGGTGTCGCGGTCGGACTGCTGGTCGCCCTCGCCCTGGTCGGGCGGGCGTCGACCCTGGGCGACGCGGTGCTCCGTGCGCTGGTGACGGTCCCCCTGGTGACGGTCGTCGCCGGTGCGGTGTACGCGCTGCTCGTGGTGGTCGCGGTGCGGCTGCTCGGCATCGGCCTGCACGAGGGGCGGCACCCGGTGCGCTCCCGGATCGGCTGGCAGGTGTGGTCGACCGAGCGGGTGCTCGACGCGGCGCGCACCCTGTTGTTCCCGCTGTACGCCTCGCTCGTGACGCCGGTGTGGCTGCGGCTGCTCGGTGCCCGGGTCGGTCGGGACACCGAGATCTCGACGGTGCTGCTCATCCCGGCGTTGACGCAGATCGCGTCGGGGGCGTTCCTGGCCGACGACACGATGGTGGCCACGTACGAGCTCGGCGGCGGTCGGGTGCGGATCGGTCGCTCGAAGGTCGGCCGGCGGGCGTTCCTCGGCAACAGCGGGATGACGGGTGCCGGACGCTCGGTGCCGCGCGAGGCACTGGTGGCGGTGCTGTCCGCGGTGCCGAAGAAGGCCAAGCGCGGGTCGTCGTGGCTCGGGTCGCCCCCGGTGCGGCTGCGGCGTGCGGCGACGGAGTTCGACGAGGCGCGCACGTTCCGTCCGTCCGGGAGGCTCAAGGTCGCCCGCGGCTGCTGGGAGCTGCTGCGCCTGGTCGCCCCGATGGTCTCCGCCGCCATCGCGCTCGGCGTGGCCGGAGCACTGCTGGCGCTGTGGTCGGCCGTCGGGATCGGGTGGACGGTGCTGCTCGCCGGGCCGGTGCTCATCGCCGCCGGTGCCGTCGCCGCCGTGGTGTCGACGATCGCGAAGTGGGCGTTCGTCGGCCAGATCACCGCTCGGGAGCACCCGCTGTGGTCGTCGTTCGTGTGGCGCAACGAGGTGCAGGACACCTTCGTCGAGACCGTCGCGCGCCCCTGGTTCGCCGAGCAGGCCACCGGGACCCCCGCGCTGGCCGTCTGGCTGCGGAGCCTCGGTGCGACGATCGGCCGCGGCACCTGGCTCGAGACCTACTGGCTGCCCGAGGCCGACCTGGTCACCATCGGCTCCGGGGCATCGGTGGCGCGGGGGACGGTCGTGCAGACGCACCTGTTCCACGACCGCGTGATGCAGCTCGACACCGTCCGACTCGACGCGGGTGCCACGCTCGGGCCGCACAGCGTGGTCCTCCCAGCGGCCGGCATCGGTGCCGGGGCGACGGTCGGGCCGTCCTCGCTCGTCATGCGCGGTGAGCAGGTACCGACGGGCTCCCGCTGGTCCGGCAACCCGATCGCTCCGTGGACATCGGCCGCACTGTCGGTGACAGCCCCACCGACGGCATGAGGTTGACTGTCCCCGTGCCCTCCGCAGACCCGTACACCCCGCACAGCGGCGACCGACGGTGGAGCGCCGAGCACTACGAGCTCCGTCTCGACTACCGCGTCGCCACGAACCGCCTGGACGGCACCGCCACGATCACCGCGCGCGCCCTCGAGCCCCTCGACAGGGTCGTGATCGACCTGCACGGGCTCACGGTCGACCGGGTCGACGTCGACGGACGCCGGGCCAAGAAGGTCTCGACCGCGACGCACAAGGTGACGGTCACCCCGGCCGACCCCATCGCTGCCGACACCGTGTTCTCCGTGCACCTGCGGTACCGCGGCACCCCGCACCCCGTGCGGAGCGCGTGGGGGCAGCTCGGCTGGGAAGAACTGTCCGACGGCGTCATCGTCGCCGCGCAGCCCACGGGAGCGCCGTCGTGGTTCCCGTGCAACGACCGACCCGACGACAAGGCCACGTACCGGATCGAGATCGCGGCCGAGGCGGCGTACGACGTCCTGGCGAACGGGGAGCTGCTCGCCAAGGAGCGCGACCGCGTCGGCACCCGCTGGACCTACGCCACCACCGAGCCGATGGCGACCTACCTGGCGACCGTGCAGATCGGCCGGTACCGCACCACGAAGGTGCGCACGAGCGGGGTCCCCGTCACGCTGCACCACCCCGCCGACCTCGCCGCCGCCGCGAAGACCGACTTCGGCCAGGTGCCGGAGATGCTCGCGCTGTTCGGCGACCGGTTCGGCCCGTACCCGTTCGCGGCGTACGGCGTCGTGGTGACCGACGACGACCTCGAGATCCCGCTCGAGGCCCACGGCCTGGCGGTGTTCGGCCGGAACCACGTCGACGGCGAACACGGCACCGACCGCCTCATCGCCCACGAGCTCGCCCACCAGTGGTTCGGCAACTCCGTCACGGTCACCCGCTGGCAGGACATCTGGCTGCACGAGGGGTTCGCCTGCTACGCCGAGTGGCTGTGGTCCGAGGACCGCGGCGACGACACCGCCGACCAGCTGGCCGAACGGTACCGGCAGGGACTGCTCGAGCAGCCGGAGGACCTGGTGGTCGGTGACCCGGGCGCGAAGGACATGTTCGACGACCGTGTCTACAAGCGCGGTGCCCTCGCCCTGCACGCCGTCCGCCGCACGATCGGCGACGACGCCTTCTTCACCGGGCTGCGGAGCATCACCGAGCGGCACCGGCACGGATCCGTCACCGTGCCCGACGTGCTCGGTGCGTTCGCGGACGCCACCGGCCGCTCCGTCGCGGACGTCCGTGCGGTGACCGGGCCCTGGATCGACGAGGCGTCGGTGCCGGCACTGCCCGCGCCGCGCGGACGGTAGCAGGCTCCGCCGCCGCGTCGGCTAGCCAGCCAGCTCGCCGTCGGCCGGGTCGCAGCTGACCTCGGACCAGACGGCGTCGAGCGACAGCCCGACCACGCCCGCGACCGACGCGATCGTCGAGAACGCCGGCGTCGCGATGCGGCCGGTCTCGATCTTCCGGAGCGTCTCCGGCGAGATCCCCGCGGCCAGGGCGGTGTCCACGATCGATCGCGGACCACGGGCACGACGCAGCAGCGCACCGAGGCGACGACCGCGCGCGACCTCGTCGGGGCGGAGTGGGAGACGGACCATGACCACATAGTAATACCGGTATGATCATCCGCGTGATCGAGATCCTGACCCCCGCCGAGGTCGACAAGGGCCGCGCCACCGGAGCCCTCGTCGGCACGATCCTGCAGACCCTGCGCGAACGCACCCGCGTCGGCACGAACCTGCTCGAGATCGACCGGTGGGCGAAGCAGATGATCGAGGCCGCTGGCGCCGACTCCTGCTACGTCGAGTACGCGCCCTCGTTCGGCCGCGGTCCGTTCGGCCACCACATCTGCACGGCTGTGAACGACGCCGTGCTGCACGGGCTGCCGCACGACCAGGTGCTGCGCGACGGGGACCTGCTCACCCTCGACCTCGCGGTGTCCCTGGACGGCATCGCCGCCGACGCCGCGATCAGCTTCGTCGTCGGCACCCCGCGCCCGGAGGACCTCGCACTCATCGACGCCACCGAACGGGCACTGGCCGCGGGCATCGCCGCCGCCGGACCGGGTGCCCGCATCGGTGACCTGTCCCACGCGATCGGCACCGTCCTCGAAGCCGCGGGCTACCCGGTGAACGTCGAGTTCGGCGGGCACGGCATCGGCTCGACCATGCACCAGGACCCGCACGTGTCGAACACCGGTCGCCCCGGTCGCGGCTACACGCTCCGACCCGGGCTCCTGCTCGCGCTCGAACCGTGGGTCATGGCGGACACCGACGTCCTGGTCACCGACGCCGACGGCTGGACGCTGCGGAGTGCCACCGGAGCGCGGACCGCCCACACCGAGCACACCATCGCCATCACCGAGGACGGCGCCGAGGTGCTCACGCTCGCCCGCTGACCGTCCCGACCACCTCGACGGACAGCCCACCCGCCGCGACGACGAGCACCACGTCCGGCGCGGGGTACAGCACGGTGAGCGGTTGTTCGACACCCTCGAACCTGGCGGTGCCGGCGGCCACGTCGACCTCGACCGCGAGCGGGTCGACGCGCAGCCCGCGTCCGTCGCGTTTCAGCACGGCCTCCTTGGCCGCCCACGCGGCGGCGAGGAGCGCCGGGTCCCCGTCGGCTCGACGGAGTTCGTCCGGGGTGAACGCGTCGAGCGGCGCGGCAGCGACCCGCGACACCCGTTCGACGTCGACGCCGAGCGCCGGAGCGCCGACCGCAAGGGCGACGACCCCCGGTGCGCGCGACAGGCTCACGCCGACCGTGGTGCCCGCGACGGTCGCCCACGGACGACCGTGGTCGGTCCCCGCGCAGTGCGGGCAGACGCGCCCCGCGCGCACCGCGACCGGCTCGACGCCGGTCGCCGACGCGACGGCGGCGACCAGCGCCTCCCGGTCGTCCGCGCGGTCAGCAGCCGGCGTCCGGAGCGTCACCGTGACGGTCGGGAGGCGCGACCCAACGACCCGGGCAGCGCCCGTCGGTCGTGTGGTCGCGCCCAGAGCAGATCAGGCGTGCGTCAGCGCGATGAGCGCGACGTTCATGGTGCTGTACTGACCCTCGGAGCGGGTCGCCTGGCGGACTCGTCCGCGCAGGACCTCGTAGCGGCCGTCGTGCTCGCGCACGAAACCGATCACACCCGTCGCCGGCGTCGACACCCGGTGGTAGCCGTCCTCGAGCGGGACGACCTCGGTGCTCGTGGTGCGTTCCATCGTTCTTCCCCTTCCGTTCATCCTCGAACAGTGGCGCCAGTCTACCCCGTCCGGGGGACAAGACGTCCACAGGAAGCACGGTCCGGAGCGTTCCCCCAGAGTCTGTCCGTGCCCCTGCGTGGCCTGGATAGACTCCGGGCGACAGCGCACTCGTGGCGCGGTCCGGTGCGGTGCCACGGGGTACCGACCGGCGACGGACGGAGGACGGATGCGAGCGGTCCAGCACGGATCGGGCAAGGACGGATCGAGCGGGCACAGGGGGACAACGCGGCTGTGGAGCCGTGTGACGGCGGCCCTGGTCGCGATGCTCATCGTCCTGGCTCCGGCAGCGACCGCCCACGCCACGGCGCCCGTCGACCTGGGCGGCGCGTACGTCCTCGACGAGGCCGACGCGCTGACCGCATCCCAGCAGGCGCGGGTCGAGCAGGCCGTGCAGGACCTGTACTCCGAGACCCAGACGCAGCTGTTCGTCGTGTTCGTGCCGTCCTTCACCGATCCCACCGACCACACCGAGTGGGGCCGGGCCGTGCTCGAGCAGAACCAGATCGACACCGACGGCATCCTGCTCTCGGTCGCGGTCGACGAACGCAACTACGACGTCCAGCAGACGAACGAGACCGCGATCTCCTCGTCCGACGTGGAGAACGCCGTCAACGACTCGCTGCTCCCCCGGCTCAAGCAGGGCGACTGGTCCGGCGCCGCCGTGGCCTTCGCCGACGGGCTGACCCAGTCGCAGGCCCCGGTGGACCTCACCTGGCTGTGGATCCTGCTGCTCGCCGTGGTCGTCGGGCTCATCGTCGTGGTCCTGGTCATCCGGACCCGGAACAAGCGCCGCACCGCCGCGGCGACCAAGGCGCAGGAAGCCTCGCTCGCCGACCTCGAACGCACCGCCGGCGGCGCGCTGGTCACCATCGACGACGAACTCCGCACCGCCGAGCAAGAGGTCGGGTTCGCGAGCGCGCAGTTCGGCCCCGACGCCGCCAAGCCCTTCGCCGACGCCGTGCAGGCCGCTCAGCGCGAGGTCCGCAAGGCCTTCACGATCCGGCAGCAGCTCGACGACGAGATCCCCGACACCCCCCAGCAGCGCGCCGAGTGGGCGAACCAGATCATCGTGATCTGCGAACGGGCGCACGCCGCCATCGAGGAGCAGACCGAGGCGTTCGACCAGCTCCGGTCGCTCGAGGACGGCATCGAGGACGCGGCCGCGTCGCTCGCCCAGGCCGTGGCCGCCGCACCGGCCTCGGTCGGAGCCGCCGCCGCTGCACTCGACCGCGTCCGCGCCCGCTACACCGGACGCACCCTCGCGACCGTGGCGAACAACGTCGACCAGGCTCACCAGGTGCTCGCCTTCGCCACCGAACGCTCGAACGCGGCCACCGCCTCGATCGCCGCCGGTGACAAGGGCGAGGCCGTCGTCGCCGTCCGTGACGCCCAGCACGCGCTCGCCCAGGTGCAGCAGCTCACCGACGGCGCACTCGCCGCCGAGCAGTCCTTCGACGAGGCCACCGCCCGCGCCGAGGCGATGCGCATCGACATCCAGGGGGACGTCGCCGCCGCCCGCAGCCTGCGCTCGGGCGGGCCGGACCTCGCCGCCGCGGTCACCCGCGCCGAGGCCGTGCTCCGCCAGGGGCTCGACCCGAAGGACCCCGTGGCGGCCGTCGACGCGCTGACCCGGGCGAACACGGAGATCGACCAGGCCATCGCCGCGGCCCGCGGTGCCGAGGAACAGCGCCAGCGCGCCACCCAGGCGCTCGACGCGGCCCTGCGCGACGCCCGGAACCGGATCAGCCAGGCCCGCGACTACGTCTCCCTGCACCGCGGCGGCATCGGCCCCACCGCCCGGACCCGGCTGTCCGAGGCCCAGCGCGCCTACGACGACGCCGTCGAGCTCGCACCGAGCAACCCGGGCCAGGCGCTCAACGCCGCCCGCGCGGCCGAGCAGTACGCCGCTGCAGCGATGGACGCCGCCAACGACGACCTCGGCGGCTGGGGTGGCGGCCAGGGCGGTGGCGGTGGTGGTGCCCAGCTCGGTGGACTCGTCACCGGACTCGTCCTCGGCGGCCTGCTCGGCGGTCGCGGCGGCAGCTACGGCGGCGGCTCCTTCGGGGGCGGTGGCTTCGGCGGCGGCGGGGGCTTCAGCGGCGGTGGCGGCTTCGGCGGAGGCGGCGGCGGGGGCGGCGGCTTCTCCGGCGGCGGCCGCTTCTGACGGGCACGCTCCCCCGCTCCCGACACGACCGGACCCGACCCGACCTCCGGCACCCCAGAACCAGACACGACCCGACAACACCGTCCACAGGACTTCCACGAAAGGGAACAGCAATGGCCAAGCAGACCATCTTCGGACGCATCTCCACCCTCGTGCGCGCGAACATCAACCAGATCATCGACGACGCCGAGGACCCGCAGAAGATGCTGGACCAGCTCGTCCGCGACTACACGAACAACATCGCCGACGCGAAGACCGCGATCGCGCAGACCATCGGCAACGTGCGACTGCTCGAGCAGGACCACGAAGAGGACAAGAAGGCCGCGGTCGAGTGGGGCCAGAAGGCCGCCAACGCCTCTGCCGCCGCCGACAAGTACCGCTCCGAGGGCAAGTCGGCCGAGGCGGACAAGTTCGACAACCTCGCCAAGATCGCGATCGGCAAGCAGATCGCCGCCGAACAAGAGGTCAAGGACGCGGAGCCGAACCTGGCGTCGCAGAACGAGGCCGTCGAGAAGCTCAAGACCGGTCTCGCCGGCATGGAGCAGAAGCTCGAGCAGCTCCGCGCGAAGCGGGACAACCTCGTCGCCCGCTCGAAGACCGCCGAGGCGCAGTCCCGCGTCAATGACGCCCTCGGCAACATCGACGTGCTCGACCCGACGAGCGACCTCGGCCGCTTCGAGGAGAAGGTCCGCCGCGAAGAGGCGAAGGTGCTCGGTCAGCAGGAGCTGCAGTCCTCCAGCCTCGACGCCCAGTTCGAGAGCCTCGAGGACGTCGGCAAGGACGCCGAGGTCGAGGCACGGCTCGCCGCGCTGAAGTCCGGCGGATCCTCGAGCATCTGACGAACGCCCTGACGACGCCGGACCCCAGCTGACAGACTGAGACGATGCACTTCCTCGTGGTCGGTCAGTGGCAGGGTTCGGCGTCGTCGCGCGCGATGCGGCTCGGGGACGGCGCGTCGGCGATCGCGGCCGACCTCCCCCGGGCGTCCACCACCGTGGTCGACGTCCCGGCCGGAGCGGGCGACCGCCTCGAGACCGCCGTCGCCCGCTACACCTCCGTGCTCGCCGTCGCCGAACGCGTCGCGGAAGAAACCGCCGTCGCCACCGAGCCGGTGCTCGTCGTCGGCGGTGACGGCGCCAGTGTCCTCGGCGCGACCGCCGCCCTCGCACCGGACACCGCGTTCGTCCGCATCTCCGGGTCCAGCGGGTACCGCGCGCTCAACCGGGCCCAGCCCGTCGCCGCCGAGACCGCCGCCCTGCGCCTGCTGGTCGACCGCCCCGACGACCTGTTCCCCGGCCTGCCGGTGGTGCCGTCGTCCTCGGTCGTCGTCGCCGGGGTCCGCGGGGTCGAGGACGCCGAACGGGCCGCCCTCGACAAGGCCGGTATCGTGCACCTCGACGTCGACGCCGCCACCCCGGACGCACTCGCGGCAGCGGTCGAGCGGACCGGTGCCGCATCGGTCTTCGTGCACGTCGACCTCGACGTCCTCGACCCGTCCGAGGTCGACGGACTCCTCGAACCCGTCCCGTTCGGCCTCGACGGCGCAGCGCTCGTCGAGCGCATCCAGGCCGCGACGCGCGGCCGGCGCCTCGTCGGCGCAGCGCTCACCGGCTTCGCCCCCGTCGACCCGGACCGGGCGGTGGACGACCTCGGCGTGATCCTGCGCGTCGTCGGAGCGGTGACCAGCGCCTCCCGGGTGGGCTGACCACAGGCACGACGCGACCGGCGGCCCCCCTGCCGCTCCGCGTAGGCTCGGCAGCATGACGGACTACGACCTCATCGTGATCGGAGCCGGCGCTGTCGGCGAGAACGTGGCGGACTACGCCAGGAAGCGCGACCTGTCGGTCGCGATCGTGGAGGCCGAGCTCGTCGGGGGCGAGTGCTCCTACTGGGCGTGCATGCCCTCGAAGGCGCTCCTGCGCAGCGGACACGCCCTCGCCGCCGCCAAGCGGCTCGACGGTGCGAAGCAGGCCGTGACCGGCACGCTCGACGCCGCCCACGTGCTCGCCCGCCGCAACTCGTTCACCTCCGACTGGAAGGACGACAGCCAGGTCTCGTGGCTCGAGTCCGCCGGCATCGACCTGATCCGCGGGCACGCCCGCATCACCGGCCCGAAGACCATCGACGTCGACGGCGAGACGCACACCGCGCGCGCCGCCGTCGCGGTCGTCACCGGTTCCCTGCACACGCTGCCCCCGGTGCCCGGTCTCGCCGAGGCGAAGCCGTGGGGCACCCGCGAGGGCACGAGCGCCCAGCAGGTCCCCGAGAGCCTGCTCGTCATCGGCGGCGGCGTCTCCGGCTCCGAACTCGCGACCGCGTGGGCGTCCCTCGGCGCGAAGGTCACCCTCGTCGCCCGGCACGGTCTGCTCGGCGGCATGGAGCCCTTCGCCGGGGAACTCGTCGCCGACTCCCTGCGCGAACTCGGCGTCGACGTCCGCACCGGCGTCAACCCGGTCCGGGTCGACCGCGACGAGCACGGTCTCGTCACCACGGAGCTCGACGACGGCACCACGGTCATCACGAGCGAGGTGCTCGCCGCCACCGGCCGCGCCGCGCACACGCGTGACCTCGGGCTCGAGACCGTCGGCCTGACCGCGGGCGACTGGCTCGACGTCGACGACACCATGCTCGTGCACGGCACCGACTGGCTGTACGCCGTGGGTGACGTCAACCACCGCGTCCTGCTCACCCACCAGGGCAAGTACCAGGCCCGTGCCGCCGGCGAGGCGATCGCGGCCCGGTACCAGGGCACGCCGCTGCACACCGAGCCGTGGGGTGCACACGTCGCCACCGCCGACCACGCCGCCTCGCCGCAGGTCACCTTCACCGACCCCGAGGTCGCGAGCGTCGGCCTGACCGAGGCGAAGGCCCGCGAGCAGGGGCTGAACGTCCGCGCGGTCGAGTACGACCTCGGTGCGATCGCCGGGTCCTCCCTGCAGGCCGACGGCTACACGGGCCGCGCGAAGATGGTCGTCGACGAGGACCGCGGGGTCGTCGTGGGCGTCACGTTCGTCGGCCAGGACGTCGCCGAGATGCTGCACGGCGCCACCGTCGCCGTCGTGGGCGAGGTCCCGATCGACCGCCTGTGGCACGCGGTGCCGGCCTACCCGACGATGAACGAGATCTGGCTCCGCCTGCTCGAGACGTACGGCCGCCCGGCCTGAGCGTGCGCAACCCGCTGCTCGACTCCCCCGTGTCCCGTGCGGGGTGGGTGTTCGCGACGGCCGTCGGGCTCGCCGTGGGCGTCCCCCTGTCGACCGGGCGGATCCGGGTGGAGGACGGGCTCGTGGTCTGCACGGGGCTGCCGCGCTGGGTCTTCCGGCGCGGAGGCACCTGCGTCGGGTCCGTGTACCTGACCCGCGACAACGACGGCCCGCGGGTGCTCCGGCACGAGCGGGTGCACGTCGAGCAGTGGCGCCGGTACGGCATGCTCATGCCGCTGCTCTACGCCGTCGCCGGGCGGGATCCCCTGCGGAACCGCTTCGAGGTCGAGGCCGGCCTGGAGGACGGCGGCTACCGCTGACGGGTGCGGCGGGCGCTGCGTCCTGCGTCCCGCCGAGGTCGCTTGCGGTCGCCTGCGGTGGCCTGCGGTGGCTTGCGGTGGCACGACACGCCGTGTGCGCGTCGTCGTGGTCGCGCGAACTGTCGTCCCGACGCCGGTCGGGCGGCAGTTCGTGCCACCTCGGTGGGCGTGCCGACCGGCGGCTCGGTCGGTCGCGACACCCCGCCGGGTGCGCTGCGAGCGGTCACAGACCGTCGCCCGCGGCGCCCCCAGCCGACGGTTCGTGACCACTCGGCGCCCGGCCCACGACGTGTCGTGACCACTCGGCGGCGAGCCGGCCAGGCGACGAAACGCGACCGGCCCACTGCCTGGAGGCGCGTGGCGCCGCCGCCCCGGGCCTCCAGGCCGCCGCGCCCCACGCCCACTGCACCCGCCTGCCGGTCACAACACCCCGCCGGGTGCGCGGCGAGCGGTCACAGACCGTCGCCCGCGGCACCCCCAGCCGACGATTCGTGACCACTCGACGCCCGGCCCACGACGTGTCCTGACCACTCGGCAGCAGGCCGGCCAGGCGACGAAACGCGACCGGCCCACTGCCTGGAGGCGCGTGGCGGCGCCGCCCCGGCCTCCAGGCCGCCGCGCCCCACGCCCACTGCACCCGCCTGCCGGTCACAACACCCCGCCTGGTGCGCGGCGAGCGGTCGCAGACCGTCGCCTGCGGCGCCCCCAGCCGACGGTTCGTGACCGCTCGGCGCCCGGCCCACGACGTGTCCTGACCACTCGGCCGCGGGCCGGCCAGGCGACGAAACGCGACCGATCGACGGCCTGGAGGCGCGTGGCGGCGCCGGAACAGGGTCACGGCCGGTCACAACACCCCGCCGGGTGCGCGGCGAGCGGTCGCAGACCGTCGCCTGCGGCACCCCCAGCCGACCATTCGTGACCGCTCGCGCGCCGGCCCACGACGTGTCGTGACCACTCGGCGGCGAGCCGGCCAGGCGGCAGCAGGCGGCAGCAGCGGCAGCGCCGCAAGCGCGTCAGGCCGCGCGCCGCCGCGGCACCACGAGGGGCGTGCCGGTCTCGGGGTCGGGGACGACGACGCACGGCAGGCCGAAGACGTCCTCGACGAGGTCCGCGGTGAGCACCGACGCTGGCTTCCCCGCCGAGACGATCGCCCCGTCGCGCATCGCGATGACGTGGGTGGCGTAGCGCGCAGCCTGGTTCAGGTCGTGCAGCACCGCGACGACCGTGCGACCGGCGGCGTGCAGCGTGGAGGCGAGTTCGAGCACGTCGTACTGGTGCGCGATGTCGAGGAAGGTCGTCGGCTCGTCGAGCAGCACGATGTCGGTCTGCTGCGCGAGCACCATCGCGATCCACACCCGCTGCCGCTGCCCGCCGGAGAGCTCGTCGACACTGCGGTCGGCGAGTGACACGGTCTCGGTCTGCTCGAGTGCGGCCTGCACGGCCTGCCGGTCGGACCCGGACGACGGGTGCAGCAGGTCCTGGTGCGGGAACCGGCCCCGGGACACGAGGTCGCGCACGGTGATGCCGTCAGGGGCGATCGGGGTCTGCGGGAGCATCCCGACCCGCCGGGCGACGGCCTTCGGGCGGTACGAGTCGATCGGCGCCCCGTCGAGGAACACCGTGCCGGCTCGCGGCTTCAGGGTGCGGGCGAAGGACTTCAGCAGCGTCGACTTGCCGCAGGCGTTCGGCCCGACGATGACCGTGAGCTCGCCGTCGGGGATGTCGACGTCGAGCGTGTCCACCACGACCCGGTCGTCGTAGGCCAGGGTCAGCCCTCGGGCCCCCAGCGCGGTGGTCGGGACCGGACCGAGCGCGGCGCCCGCGGCCGGCATCAGTGCTCGGCCCTGCCGTGCCGCCAGTACCCCATGAACGCGACCTGCTTGCGGTCGATGCCGACACCGCGCACCAGGTGGCGGCGGAGTTCCTTGACGCAGCCGGCCTCGCCAGCGATCCACGCGTACACGGGGCGCTCGTCGACCGGGGCGGGGACGTCCCACAGCACCTGCTCGTCGACGTCCACGTCGGTGAGCTCGACAGCGGGACCGCGGCCGACGGACGTCGGCGCGACGGTGGAGGCCCAGGCGTGCACCTGGTCGGTCATCCGGACCCCGTGGGTGGCGCCGTTGCGGGCGATCCAGCGGACCTCGACCCCGGCGGGCGCGGTGACCGGCAACCGGTCGGCGTCGGTGGGCACCTCGATGAAGACGTGGCCGACGGCCGAGACGTCGAGGGCTTCGAGGATGGCGCAGATGGCCGGTGCGGCGGTCTCGTCCCCGGCGAGCAGGATCCGGTTCGCGTGCCCGGGAGCGAACTCGGCGGCCCCGGTCGGCAGGTCCTCCGGCGACTCGGGGACCCGCGGCCCGACGATGCGCAGCTCGTCACCGACGCGGCAGGCCGACACCCAGCGCGACGCCGGACCGGTGTCGCCGTGCGCGACGAAGTCGATGTCGAGCTCGCGGGCGTCCGGCCGGAACGAGCGGACGGTGTACGTGCGGAGCGGGTTGCGGGTCTCGTCCGGCAGAGCACGCCGCGCGGCGTACCAGTCCTCGTCCTCCGGCAATTCGGAGAAGCCGATGCCGGGCAGGGGCAGCACGATCTTGATCCGCTGGTCGAGACCGACCGAGGAGAAGTCGGCGAGCGCGTCGCCCGTCAGGGTCACCCGGACGAAGTTGGGGGTGAGCGACGTGACGGCGGCCACGCGGACGGAGAAGACGCGATACCGGGTTGCCACGGAAGCGAGTATGGCATGCCTTACCTCACGTCTCCAGGCCCCCGGAACGGTGCGAGGATCGTCCCCGTGTCCGAAGCCCCCGACGACGAATTCGCCGACCTGCCCGCCCTCGCCAGCGCGAGCGGCGTGCATGCGCCGCTCCGCGCCTCCAGGCAGGTGGTCCGCACCACGGACGGCCAGGACATCTCCGCGATCCGGTGGGGCGACGACGGCCAGGAGGCCCGGATCACCTACCTGCACGGGCTCGGCATCGACGCCCACAGCTTCGACACCACGGCACTCGCCGTGGGCGAGCCGGCGGTCGCCCTCGACCTGCCCGGCCACGGCCGGTCGTCGTGGCGGGAGGACGCGGACTACGCGGCGGCCGCGACGGCGCCCAGCGTGCTCGACGCGCTCGACGCGCTCGCGGTGCCGCCCGGGATCGTCGTCGGCCACTCGCTCGGCGCCATCCTGTCCGCTCGACTCGCGGCCACCGCGCCGGAGCGGGTCACCGGACTCGTGCTCGTCGACATGTCGCCGGACTTCGCGCAGCGTGCGGTCGACCGGATCGCCCGCGCGCTCGAGGCCGAGGAGCCGTTCGAGTCCCTCGATCAGGTCGTCGACCGGGCGATCGAGGCACGGGTCGGCGACGACCGGCAGGTGCTGCTCCGTGAGGCCCGGCACACGACGGCCCTCGGTGCGGACGGGCGACTCGTGCGCCGTCACCACTTCCCGCACCTGCCCGCCGGGCGGACGTCGTCGGTGGGGCGCTTCGCCGACGCGTGGCCGGACCTCGAGGCCCTGCGCGTGCCGATCCTGCTCGTCCGGGGTGACCGCGGGTACGTCTCCCCGAAGCTGCACGCCGGGTTCGCTGAACGCCTGCCGGACGCCGAGATCGTGACGGTGACCTCGCGGCACGCGGTGCAGAACCAGGCACCCCTCGAACTGGCTTCGGCGATCCGGGCATGGGCGGAGCGGTACGGATTGTTGCACCCGATCGAAGAACCGTCGCCGGACGGCACCAGCCGCCGGTACCCTCGTGCGAGCGCGAGGCCCGATCCCAGCCCTCGCGCCCGGAAGGAACCCACAACCCCATGAGTCCGCTCCTGCCCCGTCGCACCGCGCGCACCTCGCGCATCGGGCGTGCTGCCCTCGCCGCCACCGCGGTCGCCGTCGTCTCCGCCCTGGCGCTGGCCGGCTGCTCCGGCTCATCCGACACCACCGGGGGCAAGGACGCCACGGTGCGCGTCGGGCTGGTGCTCGAGCCGACGAGCCTCGACATCCGCACCCAGTCCGGGGCGGCGCTCGACCAGGTGCTCATCGACAACGTGTACCAGGGGCTCGTCGGCCGGACCGCCGAGGGCGACGTCCGCGACGTGCTGGCCTCGTCACACGAGGTCTCGGACGACGGCCTGACCTACACGTTCACGCTGCGGGACGGCACGACGTTCCAGGACGGCAAGCCGGTCACCGCGGCCGACGTCGTGTGGTCGCTCGAGCAGGTCAAGTCGAACGACTCGTACGTCGACTCCGCCAAGCTCGCGGGCGTCACGTCGATCACCTCGCCGTCGGACGACTCCGTCGTGCTGAAACTGGCGAAGCCGGACTCCGACCTGCTCTGGAACCTGACCGGCCGCTCGGGCCTGGTGCTCGAGAAGGCCGCGGACAACGACCTGTCCGACAGCGCGAACGGCACCGGTCCGTTCGAGGTGGCCGACTGGAAGCAGGGCGACTCGCTCACGTTCGACCGCAACGAGGACTACTGGGGCACGAAGGCGAAGGTCGCGAAGATCGTCTTCCGGTACATCACAGACCCGTCGACCGCCGTCAACGCGATGGCGAACGGTGACCTCGACGTCCTGAACCCGGTCGACGGTACGCTCAAGAGCCAGCTGCAGGGCAACGCCGACATCGCACTGCACAGCGGCAAGACGACCGACAAGTACACGCTGGCGTTCAACAACCGCAAGGAACCGTTCACGGACGAGCGCGTGCGCCGGGCCATCCGGCAGGCGATCGACGCGAAGGGGCTCATCAAGGCGATCGGCGGCACCGGCGTGGAGCAGGGCGGCCCGATCCCGGAGCTCGACCCCGGCTACGAGGACCTGACCGACATCGACGCGTACGACCCCGCAAACGCGAAGAAGCTCCTGGCCGCCGCCGGCCAGCAGGACCTGAAGCTGACGCTCACCTACGCGAACATCTACCCGGCCACGATCGGCGACGTGCTGAAGTCGCAGCTCGCCGACGTCGGGATCACCCTGACGGTCAAGCGCGTCGACTTCGCCACCTGGCTGTCCTCGGTGTTCCAGGCACCGAAGTCCGGCGAGCGGGACTTCGACCTGTCGATGGTCGACCACGTCGAGGCCCGTGACTTCGGCAACTGGGCGAACCCGGACTACTACTTCGGGTACGACAACGCGAAGGTGCAGGCGCTCTACGCCCAGTCGATCGCGGCGACCGACGAGGCCACCAAGACCGAGGCACTCCGGAAGGCGGCGCGCATCGTCAGCGAGGACGCGGCCGGCGAGTGGCTCTACACGGCGACCGAGATCACCGCGGTGCGCTCCGGCGTGACGGGCTTCCCGGTCGACGGCGGGAACTCGCGCCTCGACCTGGCGAAGCTCGCGGTCAAGTGAACCGGAGCGGCCGCGGCTCGGGGTGCGTCCCCGTAGCATCGGTGTCGTGACCCGGTTCCTCATCGGGCGGGTGCTCCTGCTCGTCGTCGGCCTGCTCGTGGCGAGCGTCATCATCTTCGCCACGCTCCGCGTGCTGCCCGGTGACGTCGCCCAGGTCGTCGCCGGCACGCAGTCGACCCCCGCGCAGGTGGAACAGCTCCGGCAGCAGCTCGGACTCGACCGGCCCGTCGTGGTGCAGTACCTCGACTGGATCGGTGGCGTGTTCCGCGGTGACCTCGGCCGCTCCCTGGTGACGAACGGTGCCGTCGCGCCGGAGATCGCTCAGAAGCTCGCGATCACCCTGCCGCTCGCCGCGATGTCCCTGGCGACCGCGCTGGTGATCGGCGTCCCGCTCGGGGTGATCGCCGCGGTGCTCCGTCGCCGCCCGGGTGGCGCGGTGATCGGGTTCGCGGCGCAGGCGGTCGCCGCCGTGCCCGTCGTGTGGGCCGGCATGCTCCTCGTCGCCCTGTTCGCGGTGACGCTGCACTGGCTGCCGACGCAGGGCTTCCCGCTCGACGGCTGGTCGGAACCCGGGCGGGCGTTCGCGTCGCTCGTGCTGCCCGCGCTGACGATCGGTGCGGTCGAGGGCGCCGTGATCCTCCGGTTCACCCGGTCCGCGACGCTCTCCGTCCTCGATGCCGACCACCTGCGCACCGCCGCCGCCGTCGGCCTCACCCGCACGCAGGCGCTGCTCCGCCACGGTCTGCCGAGCGTCGCCCTCACGGTGCTCGCCGTGCTCGGCGTCCAGATCGCCGGGCTGCTCGTCGGAGCCGTCGTCGTCGAGCAGCTGTTCTCCCTGCCCGGGGTGGGCCGGATGCTCGTGACCGACGTCGGCCGCCGCGACATCACGAAGGTGCAGTCGGAACTGCTCGTGCTCACCGGACTCGTGCTGCTCGTCGGGTTCGCCGTCGACGTCGTGCACCGCACCCTCGACCCCCGACAGCGCGAGGTGCAGGGATGATCCGCCGCCTGGTGTCCCGGCCGACCGGGGTCTTCGCCGTCGTCGTGCTCGGCCTGCTGCTCGTGCTCGCCGCCGTGTCACTCGTCTGGACACCGCAGAACCCGTTCCGCGCCGACCCGTTCCACCAGTGGGAGGGGCCGAGCGCCGCGCACTGGTTCGGCACCGACGCCGCCGGCCGGGACATCGCGAGCTACCTGCTCGCCGGCACCCGCACCACCGTGCTCGTCGCGGTCGGTTCCGGGGTGATCGCGAGCGTCGTCGGCATCGTCCTCACCGCGATCGGGTCGCTCACCGCCCGCTGGGTGCGCGAGGGCACCGCGGTCCTGCTCGACATCCTGGTGGCGTTCCCGACCCTGCTCACCGCGATGCTCCTGACCGCGGTGTTCGGCGGGTCGCTCGGCGTCGTGATCGTCAGCGTCGGGCTGTCCTTCGGCGTGACGATCGCCCGCGTGGCCCGCGGTGAGATCCGCCGGATCGCCCGGAGCGACTACGTCACGGCGGCCCGGGCGTCCGGCGTCGGCGGTGCCGGGGTGCTCTTCCGTCACCTGGTGCCGAACGCGGCGCCGCTGTTCACCGTGCAGCTTTCGCTCGCGATGGCCACGGCCGTGCTCGCCGAGGCCGGGCTGTCCTACCTGGGCTACGGCGCCGGATCGGACACCGCTTCGTGGGGCAGCCTGCTGTCCGACCTGCAGACCTACATCGGGGTCCACCCGTGGAGTGCGACCTGGCCGGGAGCCGCCATCGCCCTCGTCGTCGCGGCACTGTCGTTGCTCGGCGACGCGGTGCGTGACGCCTCGGACCCGCGGCTGACGACGAGCGACCGGACCGATCCCGGCACGACCACGCCGGGGGTGACCGCATGACCGACCACGCAGCCAACACCGACGCAGCCGGCACCGCCCACGCCACCGCAGCCTACGGGCTCGAGGTGCGCGGGTTGTCGGTCCGCATCACGGGGCGGACGATCCTCGACGACGTCAGCTTCACCGTGCCTCCCGGCCAGCGCGTCGGCGTGATCGGCGCGAGCGGATCCGGAAAGTCGATGACCTCGCTCGCCCTGATGGGCCTGGAGCCCACCGGCGCCGTCGTGACCGGCAGCGTCCGCCTGGACGGCACCGAACTCGTCGGCCTGCCCGACCGCGAGCGCGCGCGACACCGCGGATCGGGCATCGCGATGGTGTTCCAGGAGCCGGGCACAGCGCTCGACCCGCTGCGACGGGTCGGCGCGCAGATCGCGGAGCCGCTCCGGCTGCACCGCGGGCTCGACCGGCGTGCGGCCCGCGCGGCAGCGGTCGACCTGGCGGCGTCCGTGGGCCTCCCCGACCCGGAGTCGCTGCTGCGGCAGTACCCGCACCAGCTGTCCGGCGGGCAGCGGCAGCGGATCTGCATCGCGATGGCGATGGCGGGCGAGCCGTCGTACCTGGTGGCCGACGAACCGACCACGGCGCTCGACGTCACCACGGAGGCCCGCATCCTCGACCTGTTCGAGCACCTGCCGGCGGGCATGGTGTTCGTCACCCACGACCTCGCCGTGCTCGCGCGCATCGCCGACACCGCGGTCGTCCTCGACGCCGGTCGGGTGGTCGAGCAGGGCCGCGTCGCGGACCTGCTCGCCGCACCGCAGCACCCCGCCACCGCCGCGCTCGTCGACGCCGCACGTGCCACCGCCAGGAGGACCGCCCCGTGACCCTCCCCGTCCTCGAGGCCGCCGGTCTCCACCGCACCTACCGACTCCCCCGCCGCGGCCCGTTCGAGCCCGGTCCGGTCCGCACCGCGGTCGACGGCGTCGACCTGACGGTCGCCCCCGGCGCACGGCTCGGCATCGTCGGCGAATCGGGATCCGGCAAGTCCACGCTGGTCCGGTTGCTCGCCGGCCTGGAGGCCCCTTCCGCCGGCACCGTCGCCGCCTCCGGCCGTCCGGTGGTCGCGTCCCGGTCCGCGCGGGCGTTGCGCTGGTTCCGTCGCGAGACCGGGGTGGTGTTCCAGGACCCGTACGCGTCCCTCGACCCGCGGATGCGCGTCGGGGCGATCGTGGCCGAGCCGTTGCGGGCCCTGCAGGTCCCGGGCTCGCACGACGACCTGGTCCGTGCCGTGCTGGAGCGCGTCGACCTGCCCGCCGACACGGTCGACCGATACCCGCACGAGTTCTCCGGCGGGCAGCGACAGCGGATCGCGATCGCCCGGGCCGTGGTGCACTCGCCCCGGATCCTGTTCGGCGACGAGCCGATGAGCGCCCTCGACGTGGTGGTCCGGGCCCGGGTGATCGAGCTGTTCCGGTCGCTCGCTGACGATCTCGGGCTGACGCTCGTGCTGGTGTCCCATGACATCGGCGTCGTGCAGCGGTTGTGCGACACCGTCGCGGTGATGTCCGACGGCCGGATCGTCGAGCACGGGCCGGTGTCGCTCCTCGACGATCCGCAGCACCCGGTGACGCGGGCGCTGGTGTCGGCGGCACCGACGCTGCCGTAGGGCGGCCGGCGCGGCCCGGGGCGAACGTGGGGGTGCCGACGCGGAGCGACACCGTCGACGTCGTACGACGACGACTCCGTCGCACCTCCCGCCGCGCCCACCGAGTCCGGCGTCCTGAGCCGACGGTGCACGCCGCCCGGGTAGACGGGATCCATGAGCGGCGACCTCGACCAGACCCAGGCACCCTTCCTCGACGCGCTCCGGGACTACCACGCCCGAGACCGCTACGGCTTCTCGCCACCGGGCCACCGGCAGGGCCGCGGCGTCGACGCCGACACCCTGGCCGTGCTCGGCAAGGACCCGTTCCGCGCCGACGTGCTCGCCAGCGGCGGACTCGACGACCGGAAGTCCTCGAACGGGTACCTGACCACCGCGGAGTTCCTGATGGCCGAGGCCGTCGGTGCCGACACGGTCTTCTTCTCGACGTGCGGGAGCTCCCTGTCGGTGAAGGCGGCGATGCTCGCGGTCGCCGGCGTCGAGGGCGGGATCCTGGTCAGGCGTGACGCGCACAAGTCGGTGACCGCCGGCCTGGTGTTCTCCGGGCTGCAGCCGTACTGGGTGGAGCCGCGACTCGACCGTGACCAGGGGATCTCCCACCCGCCGTCGCCCGCCGACTACGCCGCGGTGTGGGACGAGCACCCGGACGCCGCCGCCGCACTCGTGGTCAGCCCGACCCCGTACGGCACCTGTGCGGACATCGCCGGCATCGCGGCGGTGTGCCACGAGCGCGGCAAGCCCCTCATCGTCGACGAGGCCTGGGGTGCGCACCTGCCCTTCTCCGAGCAGCTGCCCTCGTGGGCGATGGACGCCGGCGCCGACGTCTGCGTGACGAGCGTGCACAAGATGGGCCTCGGCTTCGAGCAGGGGTCCGTGCTGCACCTCCGTGGCGACCTCGTCGACCACGACCACCTGTGGTCCTGCGCGGACATGCTCATGACGACGAGCCCGAACGTGCTCGTCTACGCGGGCATGGACGGCTGGCGTCGGCACATGATGCGCGACGGCACTGGGCTGATCGCGCGGACCATCGTGCTCGCCGAGCAGACCCGGCAGCGCATCGAGGCGATCGACGGCATCCACGTCCTGCACGACGAGCTGCTCGGGGCGGAGGCATCGCACCAGCTCGACCCGATGCGCATGCTGCTCGACGTCGAAGCGCTCGGGATCACCGGGTACCAGGCGCACGACTGGGTCCGCGAACACCACCGGCTCGACCTCGGGCTCTCCGACCACCGGCACCTCGGCATCGACGTGTCGCTGGCTGACGACGACTTCACCACCGACCGGCTCGTGCACGCCCTGCAGTCGCTCGCCGTGGCGGCACCGGACCTGCCGCAGACGCCGCCGGTCCGCATCCCGGAACCGTCGGGCCTGCTGCTCGAGTCGGTGATGACACCCCGCGACGCCTTCTTCGGCGCGGTCGAGCTCGTGCCCGCCGACCAGGCAGCGGGGCGGATCGCGGCCGAGCAGGCGACCCCGTACCCGCCCGGGATCCCGGCGTACGTGCCCGGAGAGCGGCTGACGGCCGAGGTGATCGACTACCTGCGCAGCGGGCTCGAGGCCGGGATGGTCATTCCGGACCCCACCGACGGGAGCCTCGGCGTGATCCGGGTGGTGCGGGAGACGAGCTGAGCGGGCGCACGAGCGCTGCGACATTCCACGCGTCGTTCGACTGGTGGTCTGTCGGAGAACGCGTGTTTGTGGGACCCGGCCCCGGGCCTCCCGTCAGGCGGTCCAGGCGGCCGGGTGCCGCCGCTGCCAGCGCAACCGGCGCTCGAGCTGCGCGCCGATCGCGAGCAGGACGCGCTCGCCGCCGGGGCGTCCGATCAGCTGCACGCCCATCGGCAGCCCGCCACCGTCAGGGTGGTCGTCGTCGGTCACGCCGACGGGCAGGGTGATCGCGGGGAGCCCGGACACGTTCGCCATCGACGTCCACGGCGAGTAGGCGCACTGGCGGCGGAAGTCCTCGTCCGGGTCGTCGCCGTACCAGCCGAGGGGCCGCGGCGTCATCGCGAGGGTCGGTGTGAGCACCGCGTCGAACCGGTCGAAGGCACCGATGAGCGTTGTCGAGAAGGCGTCGAGCGTCGTCATCGCGTCGAGGACCTGCGTGCCGGACAGTGCTTGTCCGCGGGCCACGAGCCACGCCACGAGCGGGGTCAGCGACGTCGGGTCGATGCCGGGCACCTGCGGCAGGCGGGCGGCGGAGCTCGCCCACGCCACCCGGAAGGCGTCGGCGTACGGCACCCGGGGCATCCGGACGTCCTCGACGCCGTGCCCGACCTCGCCGAGCACCCGCACGGCGGTCTCCACGGTGGCCCGGGCCGCGGGGTCGACGACCACGTCGACGGTGTCGTCCCACGGCGACCCCTCGAGCACCCCGACGACGAACCGGCCCTCGCCGCGGACGGCTGCCGCGGTGAACGGCCCCTCGCCGACGTCGGGGGTGACGAGGGCGTAGGGCGACGGCTCCGGCAGCCCGGTCGGCGCGACCAGCGCGTCGAGCAGCATGCCCGCGTCGGCGACGGAGCGGGTGAGCGGCCCGGCCACGGACAGGCCGCCGACGCCGGAGCGGCCGGGCATCGACGGCACGCGGCCGCGGCTCGGCTTCAGCCCGACGAGTCCGGTCGCCGCGGCGGGGATCCGCACCGATCCGCCGCCGTCCGACCCGACCGCGGCCGGCAGCAGTCCGGCGGCGACGGCGACGGCCGCACCGCTCGACGACCCGCCCGGCGCGCGCGCGGTGTCGTAGGGGTTCCGCGTCACGCCGAGCCGGGTCTCGGACGACGAGGACATGCCGAACTCCGGTGTCGCGGTCTTGCCGAGGCTGACGGTGCCGGCCGCGTCGAGCGCGGCGACGAGCGGGTGGTCGGCCGACGCGGGCCGCTCCGGCAGGCTCGCGGTGCCGTTCCGCGTGGGGACCCCGGCGCGGTCGTACAGGTCCTTGTCGGCGGACGGGAGGCCCCACAACGGTCTCGACGTCGGCACCAGGTGACCGAGGCGATCGGCTCGGGCCCGGGCCGCGTCCGCGGTGACCGTCACGAAGGCGCCGAGTCCGGCGTCCAGGCGTTCCACGCGGGCCAGGTAGTGCTCGGTGACCTCGAGGGCGGTCGCCTCGCCCCGGCGGATCCAGTCCCAGAGTTCCTGTGCGGAGAGGTGGTGGAGTTCGAACACGGCTCCGAGCCTAGGCGGCGGTGGCCCGTGCGTGCCCGGCCGGTGCGGCGGTGGCCCGTATCCTTCGACGGTGGACACCACTCTCCCCTCCGGCACGACGAAGCGCCGGATCGAACTCCGGCTCGTCCGGCCCCTGTTCGCCTGGTTCGCCCGGCCGACCGTCACCGTCGACGGGGTGGGGCACCCGGCCCAGTGGGGCACCGGCACGTGGGCGGTGCCGGACGACGGCGACACGGTGATCGGCGTGTACCTGTTCAACCGCGCGTGGCGGTTCGGGGCGGCCTCGGTGTCGGTCGGCGGCGCGACGGCGCTCGAGTACCGGAGCGGGCTGCTGCCGGTGGGTGCGGGTCGACTGGCGCCCAGGGGCTGAGGGTCACGCCGGGGGTGCCGCTTCCGCGTGGGACGATGGGCGCATGACCGCCACGCTCGTCGCCAAGGGCCTGTCCGGCGGGTACGCCGCTCGCACGCTGTTCGACTCCCTCGACCTGACGGTGGCGCCGGGCGACGTGATCGGGGTCGTCGGCGTGAACGGTGCCGGCAAGTCCACGCTGCTCCGGCTGCTGGCCGGGGTCGACGAGCCGCTGGCGGGCACGGTGTCCCTGGCGCCGACGGATGCGTTCGTGGGGTGGCTCCCCCAGGAGCACGAGCGCATCGCTGGCGAGACCGTCGCGGCGTACCTCGGGCGGCGGACCGGCTGCACCGAGGCGACCGCGACGATGGACGCAGCGGCGGCGGCGCTCGGGGACCCCGACGCCGGCGACGCAGCGGCCGACCGGTACTCGGCGGCGCTCGACCGCTGGCTCGCCGCGGGGGCCGCGGACCTGGAGGACCGGATCCCGGCGGTGCTCGCCGACCTCGGCCTCGAACCCGGCACCGGCGACTCCGGTGCGGACGGCGTCGGCCCGGACTCCCTGATGACCGCGCTGTCCGGCGGGCAGGTCGCCCGCGTCGGGCTCGCCGCGCTGCTGCTCTCGCGGTTCGACATCGTCCTGCTCGACGAGCCGACCAACGACCTCGACCTGGACGGCCTCGACCGGCTCGAGGCGTTCGTGCGCGGGCTACGCGGCGGGGTGGTGCTCGTCAGCCACGACCGTGAGTTCCTGGCGCGCTCGGTGACCTCGGTGCTCGAGCTCGACCTGGCGCAGTCGTCGAACCGGCTGTTCGGCGGCGGGTACGACTCGTTCCTCGAGGAGCGCGAGATCGCCCGGCAGCACAAGCGTGACGCGTACGACGAGTTCGCGTCGACGAAGGCCGACCTGGTCTCGCGGGCACGGACGCAGCGCGAGTGGTCGAGCCAGGGTGTCCGGAACGCCATGAAGAAGAGCCCGGACAACGACAAGATCCGCCGCCGTGCCGCCTCGGAGTCGAGCGAGAAACAGGCGCAGAAGGTCCGGCAGATGGAGTCCCGCATCGCCCGGCTCGACGAGGTCGAGGAGCCGCGCAAGGAGTGGCAGCTCGAGTTCACGATCGGCAGCGCACCCAGGTCGTCGGCCGTCGTCGCGACGCTGTCGGACGCCACGTTCACCCAGGGCGACTTCACCCTCGGCCCGGTCTCGCTGCAGGTCGACGGCGGTGACCGGATCGGCATCACCGGTCCGAACGGCGCCGGCAAGTCCACCCTGCTGCGGGCACTGCTCGGCAAGCAGGCGCCGACGACGGGCACGGCCTCGCTCGGCTCGAGCGTCGCGGTCGGCGAGGTCGACCAGGCGCGTGCGGCGTTCACCGGTGACCAGCCCCTGGCAGCGGCGTTCGAGGCGATCGTGCCCGAGTACACCACCGCCGACGTCCGGACGCTGCTCGCGAAGTTCGGGCTGAAGGCGGACCACGTCGGCCGACCGGCCTCGGCGCTCTCCCCCGGCGAACGCACCCGGGCCGGGCTCGCGCTGCTGCAGGCCCGCGGGGTGAACGTGCTCGTGCTCGACGAGCCGACCAACCACCTCGACCTGACCGCGATCGAGCAGCTGGAGCAGGCGCTGGAGTCCTACGACGGGACCCTGCTGCTCGTCACACACGACCGGCGCATGCTGGAGACCGTCCGACTCGACCGGCAGTGGCGGGTCGAGGGCGGAACCGTCACCGAACGCTGACGGGTCGACCGAGGGGGCGCAGCATGCGACGCAACACCTGGATCGCGACGACCGCCGGGGTGGTGGTGCTCGCCGTCGCCGCCGTCGTGGTGGGGGCGACCGTCGGGTCACCGGCGCCGGAGCCGACCCGGGCGGCACGGGCGACGACGACACCGACCCCGAGCGCCACGCCGACGCCGACGCTCGCGGCCGTCCCCGCTGCACCGTCGGACGCGACCCTGGCCGCGCTGCCGTTGGCGTTCCACGACGCCGTCGTGCCGCAGTTGCTCGACGGCGGGGACGTGGAGCCCGAGGACACCTGGCAGATCGCGACCCCGCGCACGCCGCTCGTCGCCCTGTACGCGAGCCCGTCCAGCCGCGCCCGACCGGTGGCGACCCTGTCCCACCTGGTGTCGACGATCAACCGACCCGCGGCGACCGCGGTGTGGGGTCGCTCCCCCGGCCGGGACGGCGGGATGCTCCTGGTGTCGACTCCGTCCCGCAACCGCACCCCCGGTGACGGCGGCGACCCGGACGCGCCGAGCGCGACGTTCGCCTGGGCCCGGGCGTCCGACTTCACCGTGACGCGGACCGACCGGATGATCCGGGTCGACGTCGCCGCCAGCACGGTGTCCGTCGTCACCCGGACTGGCGAGGTCACCGCGACCGAGGCCGGCCGGCTCGGGACGCCCGAGGACCCCACACCGGTCGACACCGCCACCTACGTCGAGGCGGCGTACGTCGACACCCGCGTCGCGTACACGCAGGGCAACCCGATCATCCTGACCGGGGCGCACTCGTCCCGGATCCCGTCGTACGGCGGCAACGCCGCACTGACCGCGTTGCACTACTACCCGGACCCGACCGGCAGCTCGCACGGCTGCGTCCGGATCTCGGCGGAGATGACCCGGACCCTCGCCGCGCTGCCCGTCGGCACGCCGATCCGGTTCAGCTGAGACCGGGTCAGTGGAAGGGGCAGCGGCCCCGGACCTCGCCACCCGAGGCCGGCTTCGTCGGCAGCCGGCGGCGGTCCACCTGCAGCCCGTCGTCGAGGATCGTCAGCCGTGGGTCGCTCAGCACCGAGACCGCGGCCGCGAGCGCGGCGACGGCGACCTTCTCGCCGGGGCACCGGTGTCCCGTGGCGACGTCGGCGCCGCCGTGCGGGACGAACGTCGTGATCGCCTCGGAGTCGTCCACGCCGAGGAACCGCGACGGGTCGAAGTCGCCCGCACGGTCCCACGAGCGCTCGTCGGTGTCGGTCCCGGTGATGTCGAGCACCACGCGCCCGCCGGCGGGCAGGTGCTCGCCGTCGAGCTCGACGTCCGTGGTGGCCCAGGCGGGCAGCATCGGCACGAACGGCGCCGTCCGGCGGATCTCCTGCGCGAAGGCGACGGCGAGCGGGCCGTCGACGCGCGGCCCGTCGACGCGCGGCCCGTCCGCGGTGTCGGCCGCCCCGCTCTCGGCGGCGATCCGTGCCCGCCACTCCGGCCGGTCGTGCAGCTCCTTCGCCGCGAACGCCACGAACCGGGCCACCGCGATGGCCGGCCGGATGCTGTTCTGCAGTTCGATGCCGGCCAGCCGCGCCGGCAGCAGCGCCCCGGAGGGGTCCCGGTGCCACGCCCACTCGTGCAGGGCGGTGTGCGGCTCGGGGGCCAACCGGCCACCACGCACGGCCTCGACCAGCCGCCGGGCGTGCCGGTCCGACCAGTGCCGGTTCAGGACGGCCTGCAGGTACTCCGGTGAGTAGGGCACCCCGAAGCCGTCGACGACCTGGGCGAGCCGTGCCGCCCACCGGGTCTTCGCCGCCGGCGTCCCCGGCAGTCCGGCCCACCGCATGACCGCACGGCCGATCGCGCCGACGGCAGCGTCGTACGCCGACCGGGTGCCGCCGGCGAGCCACGCGTCGCGTTCGGTCGCCCACTCCCGGGTCAGCAGGGGTGCGAGCCGCCGGACCTGCTCGTCCTCGTACGCGACGTCGACGAAGGTCGCCTTGCGGTGGTGGTGCTCCGCCCCGTCGAGGCTGTGCACCGACCCGACACCGAACAGCGTCCGCTGCACGATCGCCGGCATCGCGCCGTGGCGTGCCGTGCGGTCGCCGTCGTAGAACAGCCCGACGCCCTCGGCGCCACGCACGAGCAGCGCCGGACGTCCGAGCAGTCGGAAGCCCACCGCTCGCGCCCCCGGACGGGTCCGGCGCCACAGGTGGGCACCGAACCCGTAGCCGCGGGTCAGGAGCGAGAGGGAGTCGTCGATCGCCATGCCGCCATGCTGCCGAGCGCCACCCGATCAGGCTCTCGGGATCCGG
Source organism: Curtobacterium sp. MCPF17_003 (assembly GCF_003224385.1). Lineage (NCBI taxonomy): Bacteria > Bacillati > Actinomycetota > Actinomycetes > Micrococcales > Microbacteriaceae > Curtobacterium > Curtobacterium sp. MCPF17_003. The sequence continues at coordinate 147,945 of NZ_QKLC01000002.1, forward strand.
ACCAGTCCGAGCCGCGCCACGACCTCGGCGCTCTCCGCTTCGGGGGTGCGGTCGGCGGCGATCGTCACGTGGGCCTCGTCGGGTTGCGGCGGCTCGAGCGTGGCGAGCTGCGACTGCAGCAGCGACGTCGGCATGAAGTGCCCGGAACGCTCGGACATCCGCTCCTCGATGAGCGCACCGTCACCGGCCACGTGCACGAACACCACCCCGGGGGCCCGCAGCACGTCGCGGTACGAGCGCTTCAGGGCCGAGCAGGTCACGACGCCGTTCGTGCCGGCGTCCAGGTGTCCGCGGATCCAGCCGGCGACGACGTCGAGCCACGGCCAGCGGTCCTCGTCGGTGAGCGGGGTGCCGGCGTGCATCTTGTCGACGTTCGCCTGTGGGTGCATCGCGTCGCCCTCGGCGAACTCCCACCCGATCTGCTCCGCCACCATGGCGGCGACGGTCGACTTGCCGGACCCGGAGACCCCCATCACCACCAGGACACGTGCGTCCAGCCCGGTGTCGGCCGCCCCGGCAGCATCGGCCGCACCGAGGTCTGCTGCGCCGCTCATCGGATGAACACCCCGGCCAGCAGGACCCCGACCAGACCGAACACCGAGATGAGGCACTCGAGCACCGTCCACGTCTTGAACGTCTGCCCCACCGTGGTGCCAAGGTACCCCTTCACCAGCCAGAACCCGGCGTCGTTGACGTGCGACAGGAACACCGACCCGGCTCCGATCGCGAGCACGAGCAGCGACGTCATCGGGGTCGACAGGTCGGCGGCGATCGGTGCCATGATGCCGGCGGCGGTCACGGTGGCGACCGTGGCGGACCCGGTCGCCACGCGGACCAGGGCCGAGACGACCCAGGCGACGAGCAGCACCGAGACGCCGGAGTCCTTGACGGCGTCGGCGATCACGCCGCCGATCCCGGTGTCGATGAGCACCTGCTTGAAGCCACCGCCGGCGCCGACGATGAGCAGCACCCCGGCGATCGGGGGCAGCGCGCTCTCGAGCGACTTCGACACGGCCGAGCGGTCCATGCCACCGCCGATCGCGAAGAAGACCATCGCGTAGACGGCCGCGATGCCGATGGCGATCATCGGCGAACCGAGGAAGTCGAGCAGGCTCACCCACGAGCCGGCGGCGTCGGGGGCGGTGGCCTCACGGATCGCCTGGGCGAGCATGAGCACGACCGGCAGCAGGATGCCGACCAGGGCGACGGTGAACGACGGGCTGCGCGGCTCGCTGATGACGCGCGTGAAGTCGCTCTTGCCGTTGGGCAGGGACGCGGTGTCCTGCGTGACGGGGCCGCGCCGGGCCTGGCGTCCGGGGTGTGCCGGGTCGTCCACGAACGCGGCGGACCCGGAACCCGAACCCGACCCCGGGCCGGCGGTGGCGACCGCCCCGCGCGACCCGAACATGTCGGGGACGGGGATGTCGACCCAGCGGGCCGCGAACCGGGCGAAGAGCGGCCCGGCCAGGATGATCACCGGGATCGCCAGCACGATGCCGAAGGCGAGCGTGGTGCCGAGGTTCGCACCGACGGTGGAGATCGCGACGAGCGGGCCGGGGTGCGGCGGGACGAACGCGTGCATCGTCGACAGGCCGACCAGGGCGGGGACGGCGATCTTCATGATCGGCACCTCGCTCCGCTTGGCGACCAGCACGATGATGGGGATGAGCAGGACGAGGCCGACCTCGAAGAACATCGGCAACCCGATGAGCGCCCCGATCAGGGCCATCGTCCACGGCAGCGCCGCCTTCGGCGACTTCCGCACCAGGGTGTCCACGACACGGTCCGCTGCACCCGAGTCGACGAGCATCTTGCCGAACATCGCCCCCAGCCCGACCAGGATGCCGACGCTCGTCATGGTCGCGCCGAAGCCGTCGCCGAAGCTCGTGACCGCCTTGTCCGGCGCGAGGCCTGCGCCGATCCCGACGCCGAGCGCACCGATCGTGAGCGCGATGAACGGGTGCACCTTGAGCCAGGTGATGAGCGCGATGATCACCACGATGCCGACGAGCGCCGCGATGATCAGCTGCGGGATGGAACCGGACGGGTCGACCGTCTCGGTGGTGCCACCCGCGGCGAGCAGGTGGTCCGGGAGAGCGTGAGGCATCAGCACCCCTTCCTGGAGTCGCTGCTGCGCGGCTCCGTCGCCTTCGTGTCGAGGGTGGGCTGGCGCGACGAACGCCGACCCTCAATAATCTGATTAATCAGACTATACGACGTCGTCCCGCGCGCCGACCGCCCGTCTCCGGAGTCTGCCGCTTCGATGGGACCGGTGTCACGGCGACCGCGTGACCCGTACTGCACGGAGGAAACGATGCCCACCGCACGCGGACTGCACGCCCACGTGCTCGACACCCTGGGCCAGCGGATCGTCGACGGCGACCTGGCCACGGGCGCCGTCGTCCGACCCGAACTGGTGGCCGACGAGTTCGGGGTGTCCCGCTCGGTCGTCCGCGAGGCCCTGCGCGTCCTGCAGTCCCTCGGCCTGGTCGAGCCCCGGCAGCGGGTCGGTACGCTCGTCCGCGACATCACCGCGTGGGAGCTGCTCGCCCCCACCGTGATCCGGTGGCGCGGCGGATCCCCCGCGTACTTCGTGCAGCAGCGGGAGCTCGTCGAACTCCGGCTCGGCGTCGAACCGGTCGCGGCGTCCCTGACCGCCGGCTCCGAGGGCGCGGACGCCGTGCTCGCAGCCGCCGAGGACATGCTCGACGCCTGCGGACGCGAGGACAGCCGCGCCTACCTGGAGGCCGACGTCCGCTTCCACCGTGCACTGCTCACCGGGTCGGGGAACGCCGTGTTCGCGCACTTCGCCGGCACGGTCGAGGCCCTCCTGCGCACCCGCACGTCGGAGTCGCGCGACCCCATCACGCGCTGGACGCGCGAGGCGGCGCTCCGGCACGAGGCCGTCGGGCGCGCAGCGGTCGACGGTGACGCGGACGCCGCGGCGGCGGCGGCCACCGCGCTGCTCCGCGTGACGCGCGACGAGTTCATCACCGAGGCCCCGGCGGGCTGACCCGGCCACGGCGGTCCGACGCGACCCGGAGACGGCCTGGAGGCGCGTGCCGGGCCCGCCACGGGCCTCCCGTCCGCACTGCCCACGTTCTCGTGCGTGACGCGCGTCGACCGCGTCGGGTCCGTCAGCGTCGTCGTGCGAACAGCCGCGGGCCGCGCAGGCGGAGCCGCATCGTGACGGTGCCGAGCCAGCGGTCGTACTTGTAGCCGACCTTCCCCATCCGGCCGACCTCCTCGAAGCCGAGCCGCTCGTGCAGCCGGATCGACGCCTCGGCCTGGCGGTCCGCGATGACGGCGACGACCTCGCGCACGCCGGCCGACCGGCACTCGTCGAGCAGCGCCTCCATCAGTGCGCGGCCGAGCCCCTTGCCACCGGACGCGGCGCCGAGGTAGATCGAGTCCTCGACGACGTGGTTCGAGCGGTCCCGGGGGTTCCACGCGTCGACCAGGGCGTACCCGAGGATCTGTCCGGCAGGGTTCTCCGCCACCAGGAACGGCAGGCGGCGCTTCCGGATGTCGTCGTAGCGCTTCTTCCACGCGGCGTAGGTGAACGCCGCCGGGTCGAAGGTCACCGACGAGTTGCGGACGTAATGCGTGTGGATCTCGCGCACGTGGGGCAGGTCCCCCACCTCGGCCGCACGGATGCGGTACTCGAAGGCCGTCTCGGTCGCCACGGGGGCACGCAGGTGTCGCGGCAGGACCCGCCGTCGCTGGTATTCCTCCTCGAGCACGTGCCGAGCCTACTGAGCGGGCAGCGTCCAGTCGACGGGCGGTGCGCCCTGCGACTCGAGCAGGGCGTTCACCTGCGAGAACGGGCGGCTGCCGAAGAACCCGCGCGACGCGCTGAGCGGGCTCGGGTGGGCCGACGCGACGACCGGGGTGTCACCGAGGAGCGGTCGCACCGACCCGGCCTGGGCGCCCCAGAGCACGGCGACGAGCGGGCCGCCACGGGCGACGAGGGCACGGACGGCCTGGTCGGTCACCGCCTCCCAGCCCTTGCCGCGGTGACTGCCGGCCTCGCCCGCCTGCACGGTGAGCACCCGGTTGAGCAGCAGGACGCCCTGGTCGGACCAGGCCCGCAGGTCACCGTGCTGCGGCGGCGTCACCCCGAGGTCGTCGGCGAGCTCGCGGTAGATGTTCGCCAGGCTGCGCGGCACCGGACGGACGGCCGGGTCGACCGCGAACGACAGGCCGATCGGGTGGCCGGGCGTCGGGTACGGGTCCTGCCCGACGACCAGCACCCTGACGGCGTCGAACGGGGTCGTGAAGGCACGCAGGACGTCGCCGCCAGCGGGCAGGTAGTGACGGCCCGCAGTGGTCTCGTCCCGCAGCCATGCGCCGATCCGGTGCACGTCGGGCTCCACGGGTGCGAGCGCCGACGCCCAGCCGGGGTCGACCAGGTCGGCGAGCGGCCGGGGTTCCACGTCGGCTACGCGCCCATGGTGGCGACGGCCACCGACTCCTCGCCGGCCATCACGCGCCAGACGCTGCCGGTCCCGCGGACCTCGAGCGCGCCCTCGCCGACGACGAGCGTGGTGTCCTCGTCGATCGCGAGTCCGGCGGTGACGAACTCGGCCTCGGCGCTGGCGATGAGCCGCGCGAGCGTGCCGGCCTGCACCGCGTGCACGTCGATGGTCAGGTCGACCAGGCCGAGGCCCTCGCGGAGCTCGACCTCGTCCAGGCCCTCGGACGCCGCTTCGGGGCAGATCTCGACGCCGCCGATGCGCCAGCCGCCCACCAGGGCACGGTCGGCGGCGATCATCGCACCGGCCGAGTAGCCGAGGTAGGGCAGACCGTCGGAGACGAGCAGCCGGAGCTGGTCGACGAGCGGGGCGATCGCCGCCAGGTAGTCGGGGGTGACGCCGCCGCCGACCACCAGGGCGTCGACGTCGCTCAGGACGGTGGTGTCGAAGACCTGACCGGCTGCGACCTCGGTGACGAGCACCTCGGCCGTGCGCGGGCCGCCGAGGACCTCGGCGATGTCGGCGGTCGACGACGGGCTGCCGCCGTCCGGGCCCGCCACGGAGAGCAGGGCGATGCGCGGGGTGCTCCGGCCGACCGCTGCCGAACGGGCGGTGGCCTCGGCGAGGAACGGCGCTGCGGCGTCCGAGGCGGCGAACAGACCGCCGCCGACCAGGTGGATGCTCACGACTCGGCCGTCACGGGGGCGAGGGCGCTCCACGGGAACGTGATCCAGCCGTCGACCTGACGCCACACGTGGTCGGGTTCGAGGACGGTGCCGGGCTTCGAGTACAGGCAGGCGCTCCGGACGTCGGCACCGGCGTTCCGGATGATGTCGACCACCAGGCGCAGGGTGCGGCCGGAGTCCGACACGTCGTCGACGACGAGGACCCGCTTGCCCGCCAGGCTCGGGGCGTCGAGGGCGGGGGCGAGCACGACCGGCTCCTCCAGCCGCTGCTCGACGTCGGTGTAGAACTCGACGTTGATCGAGCCGCACTCCTTGGTGCCGAGCGCGTACGCCACGGCGCCGGCGATGATCAGTCCGCCGCGGGCGACGGCGACGACGACCTCGGGCTCGAAGCCGCTGGACAGGACGTCCTTGGCGAGCAGGCGTGCGGCGTCACCGAACTCGAGCCAGCCGAGTACCTCGGGCCCGCTCGTCACGGTCACGGTGGACGGAGCCGCGGGCTCGGGTTCGCTGCTGATCGGCATCCGACCACGGTACCGGCAGGGAGCCCACGCCCGCGACCCGCGCCCGCCGCCCGGGCGCTGCGTGGGGCCGGCGCGGGTCCGGCGCGGGTTGGGCGCGGGTCGGGCGCCGTCCGCTCAGCGGGGCGTCAGCGGGCCGCGGGCCAGCTTGTGCTGCGCCGACTGCGCCACCGGCCGGATCGTCACGAGGTCGAGGTTCACGTGGGCCGGCAGCTCCACGGCGTGCACGATCGCCTCGGCGACGTCGTCGGCCACGAGCGGCTCCGGCACGTCGTCGTACACCGCGGCGGCCTTCTGCTCGTCCCCGCGGAACCGGGTGAGCGCGAACTCGTCGGTCTTCACCATGCCCGGCGCGATCTCGACGACCCGGATCGGCTCCCCGTTCAGCTCGAGCCGGAGTGCGCCGACCAGGGCGTGCTCGGCGAACTTCGCGGCGTTGTAGCCGCCACCGTTCTCGTACGCGACGAACCCGGCGGTGCTGGTGACCGTGACGATGTCCGCTCCCCCGGACGCGCGAGCGCGATCGCGCAGGTGCGGCAGCAGCGCGGAGACGACACGCTTCGTGCCGATCACGTTGACCTCGAACATGGCGCGCCAGTCGTCGACGTCGGACTCCTCGACACTCGCCGAACCGAACGCCCCACCGGCGTTGTTCACGAGCACGTCGGCGCCGCCGAGGTCCGCCACCCGCGCGGCGAGCGCCGCCACGTCGTCGGCGTCCGTGATGTCGGCGACCAGGGTCTCGGCCCCGGTCTCCGCGGCGAGCGCCTCGAGCTTCGCGGCGCGGCGGGCCACGGCGAGCACGTCCCAGCCCCGCGACCGGAACAGCCGAACGGTGGCCGCCCCGATGCCCGAGCTCGCTCCGGTGACGACTGCGCGCCGTGCTGCCATGTGATCTGCCTCCTGCGTCGGTGACCGGGGCACGTCGTGGCCCGGTCCGTCCACCGTACCGAGCGGGACGGTTCCGGCACCGCACCGGGCCGTCCAGGTCACGATCCGGTAACGTGACCGGCGATGACGACGGATGCCGCCCCTCCCGCCCCCTCGGCCCCGGCGACGCAGCTCGAACCCGGTCGAGCCCCGCGCCGGATCCCGATGTGGGACACCGCGCGGTTCGTCGCGGTCACGCTCGTGGTCATCGGGCACGCGATCCAGCGGCAGACGCCGGCGAGCGAGCACGCCCTGGCCCTCTACACGTTCATCTACGCGTTCCACATGCCGGCGTTCGGCGTGATCAGCGGCTACTTCTCGTCGGCGGACACCCCGACCGCGAAGCGGATGCGCCGGACGATCACGGACATCGTCGTGCCGTACATCATCATGCAGACGATCTGGACCGTGGTGCAGGGCCTCGTCGAGGGCGGCAAGGACTTCAACCCGACGAAGCCGACGTGGACCCTGTGGTTCCTGCTGGCCCTGGGCATCTTCAAGCTGATCCTGCCGTACCTGGCGCAGCTGCGGTGGCCACTGTTCTGGGCGGTCGTGTTCAGCATCGGCGTCGGCTACTTCGACAACGTCGACTCGACGCTCTCGCTGTCCCGCGCGATCAGCCTGCTGCCGTTCTTCCTGCTCGGGTGGCAGGTCAAGCAGTGGGGCGTCTTCGACCGCTGGTACGAGGCGTCCCGTCGCACGGTCGTCCGGGTGCGGATCGCCGCCGTCGTGGTGTTCGCCGCCTGGGCGGTGTCGTGCGCGGTCTGGATCCCGCAGTTCAAGGAGTTCGACCTGCACCACTGGTTCTTCTACGACGACTCCTACTCGGGGCTCGGCGAGGACGCCTGGTGGGCGGGTGCGGTGCGGTTCGGCCTGATGCTGCTCGCGACCCTGCTGACGGCGTCGTTCCTGGTGCTCATCCCCCGTCGGAACATCTGGATCACGCAGTTCGGCGCCGCGACGATGTACGTCTACCTGCTCCACACGTTCGTCCTCTACCCGATCCGGGAGTCCGGCGTCCTGGCCGGCGAGCACTCGGCCTGGCCGTTCGTGCTCCTCATGGTCGTCATCGCGTGCGTCGTCAGCCTCTTCCTGGCGCAGCCCTTCGTGCGGCGCGGGATGCGGTGGCTGCTCGAGCCGAAGGTCGACTGGCTGTTCCGCCGCGACGCGTGACATTGCCGCGCAAGCAGTCGTCTTCGCTGCGCTCAGTCGGCAGCGCGCGACGTCGCGGCAGGCCGCGACCGATCCCCGTGGTCGCCGCCGTCAGCCCCGGGCACCATCCTGGCCTGGAGGCGCGGGGCGGGCCCGGCGGGTGCGTTACGTCCCGAGGCGGGTGCGGTGGTGCGGGCCCGGCCACCTGCGTACCGTGACACCCGACGCACAGCAGCGCCGAGCCTCCGGGCCGAGCGCAAGGCGACCCGACGACCAGCCGCACCGGACAGGAGCACCAAGATGACCGAGCACGACGCCGCGCAGTGGCAGTTCGAGACCACCCAGGTCCACGCCGGCGCACAGCCGGACCCGACCACGGGCGCCCGAGCGACGCCGATCTACAAGACGACCTCGTACGTCTTCGCGAACTCGGACGAAGCGCGCGACCTGTTCGCGCTCGCCAAGCCGGGCAACATCTACTCCCGGATCATGAACCCGACGAACGACGTCGTCGAGCAGCGGATCGCCGCGCTCGAGGGCGGGTCCGGGGCCCTGCTCGTCGCGTCCGGCCAGGCTGCCGAGACCTACGCGGTGCTGAACATCGCGGGGGCGGGTGACCACATCGTGTCGTCGTCGTCGATCTACGGCGGCACGTACAACCTGTTCAAGTACACGCTGGCGAAGCTCGGCATCGAGACGACGTTCGTCGAGGACCAGGACGACCTCGAGGAGTGGCGCCGCGCGGTCCGCCCGAACACGAAGCTGTTCTTCGCCGAGACCATCGGCAACCCGAAGATCAACGTCCTCGACATCACGGGTGTCAGCGACGTCGCCCACGAGTCCGGCGTCCCGCTGATCGTCGACAACACGATCGCGACGCCGTACCTGATCCGTCCGTTCGAGCACGGCGCCGACATCGTGGTGCACTCGGCCACGAAGTTCCTCGGTGGCCACGGCACGGTCATCGGCGGGATCATCGTCGACGGCGGGAAGTTCGCCTGGTCGCAGCACGCCGACCGGTTCCCGGAGTTCAACACGCCCGACCCGTCGTACCACGGTGCGGTCTTCGCCGAGGCGGTCGGCAACGAGCTCGCCTACATCGTGAAGGCCCGGGTGCAGCTGCTCCGCGACCTCGGTGCGTCGAACTCGGCGGACACGGCGTTCGCACTGCTGCAGGGCATCGAGACCCTGTCGCTCCGCATCGAGCGGCACGTGTCCAACGCGCAGGAGATCGCGGAGTGGCTCGACCAGCACCCCGACGTCGCCACGGTCGCCTACGCCGGTCTGCCGACGTCGCCCTGGTACGCCGCCGCGAACCGGTACGCGCCGAAGGGCGTCGGCGCCGTGCTGTCGTTCGAGCTCAAGGGCGGGGTCACCGCGGGCAAGGCGTTCGTCGACAACCTGCAGCTGTTCTCGCACCTGGCGAACATCGGCGACGTCCGCTCGCTCGTCATCCACCCGGCGTCGACCACGCACTCGCAGCTCACTCCCGAGCAGCAGCTCACCACCGGGGTCACGCCCGGCCTGGTGCGCCTGTCGGTCGGCATCGAGAACATCGCCGACCTGAAGGCCGACCTCGAGGCCGGGCTCGCCGCGGCTCGGGCGATCGCGCAGGAGAGCCAGCGCGCGTAGGGCTTGCGCGCCGCCTGCCTGCCCGCCCACCTGCCTGCCCGCCTGCCCATGCGCGTGCATGTTGCGACGTCCCACGTGTCGATCGACGCGTGGGACGTCGCTCGTTGCACACGCATCCGGTACGTGCGCATCGTGCGACGATCCACGAGTCGAACGACGCGCACGATGTCGGAACATGCGTACGCACGCAACGGCGAGCGCGGCCCGGAGCCCGGCCGCGCGACGGGCGTGACGTAACACGGCGGCGGCGACCCGCGCCTCCCGGCAGACTGGACCCACGATGGACTGGCAGACGACCCCCGAGGACTCCGTGCCGTCCACCCTGGTGCCCGGCACCGAACTCGGCACACTCGGCAAGCCGCCCGTGACCGGTGCCTGGCGTCCCGGTGACCACCCGGGTGCACGCCACTTCGAGTCCCTCGGCGAGCAGTGGGTGCGCGGCGGTCGCCTCCCGTCCGTGCGCGTGGCCTACGAGACGTGGGGCACGCTCAACGCCGCCCGCGACAACGCGGTGCTCGTCCTGCACGCACTGACCGGTGACTCGCACGTCGCGGGCGCCCCCGGCCCGGGCCACCGCACAGCCGGCTGGTGGGGTGACGTCGTCGGGCCCGGCCGGGCGATCGACACCGACCGGTGGTTCGTGATCGCGCCGAACATGCTCGGCGGCTGCCAGGGCACCACCGGGCCGTCGTCGGTGTCGCCGACGGGCGCTGAGTGGGGCTCGCGGTTCCCGTTCGTGACGGTGCGCGACCAGGTCGAGGTGCAGGCGCAGCTCGCCGACCGGCTCGGCATCGAGACCTTCGCGGCGGTCGTCGGCGGGTCGATGGGCGGCATGCACGCCCTCGAGTTCGCGGTCTCGCACCCCGCGCGTGTGCAGCGTCTGGCTGTCCTGGCGTCGACGGCGCAGACCACCGCCGACCAGATCGCGGCGAACTCGCTGCAGCGGGCGGCGATCCAGATGGACCCGGCGTTCGCCGGCGGCGACTACTTCGAGGCCGAGGCCGGCGAGGGACCGCACCGGGGACTGTCACTGGCCCGGCGGATGGCGCTCATGACGTACCGCGCGTCGGACGAGCTGAACAGCCGCTTTGCGCGGTCCTGGCAGAGCGACGTCTCCCCGCTCGGCGACGACGGCCGGTTCTCCGTGGAGAGCTACCTCGACTTCCACGGCAACAAGTTCACGCGGCGGTTCGACGCCTCGAGCTACGTCACGCTGACGTACGCGATGGACTCGCACGACGTCGGTGCCGGGCGCGGCGGGGTGTCGGCCGCCCTCGGGCTGGTGACCGCGCGGACCCTGGTCGTGGGGATCTCGAGCGACCGGCTGTTCCCCGTCGAGGACCAGCACCGGATCGCCGCGGGCGTGCCGGACGCGCTCGACGGGGACACCGCAGCGGTGATCGAGAGCGAGTTCGGACACGACGGGTTCCTCATCGAGCACGAGCAGGTCGGGGCGCACCTGCGGCGGTTGCTCGAGCCCTGAGCGGGGCCTGCCGTCACCGCGGCGCGCCGAAGACCCCCCAACGGGTGGCGCGCGTGGAATGATGGCGTGGAGCCCGGCACTGACCGACGCTCGGTTTCCCGCACCACCCAGATCGTCACCAACCAGGACATCGATGGACTTCATCGCACAGGAACGCGACCGCTTGCTGCGGTCGGCGACCCGTGTCGTGGGCATCGTCTGCGCGCTCGTCAGCGTCGTGGGCATCCTCTCCGCGGCCGCCGTGCCCACGGCGTCCCTCATCGGCGCACTCCTCTGCATCGCCGCGATGATCACCGCGCTCGTGTGCTTCGGCCGCGGCGGTGAAGTGTGGTGGACCGCCGCCATCGTCGTCGCCGGGCTCGCCACGATGGTGTTGCTCTTCACCGGCGTCGACGACTCGGCGCGGCCCCTCGTCGCCAGCGCCGTCATGCCCCTGGCTGCCGGCGGGCTCTCGGCACCGCTGATGGCACAGCGCGGGCACCCGGTCGGTCTCGGCATCACCATCGCCGGCGGCGGTGCCGTGGTGGTGCTCATGGTCTGGGGATCGGGCTCGCTCCTGTCGACCCCGGTCAGCGGCGCACTGCTCGGGTGGATCCTGATGGCCGTCGTGGCGATCTGGATCTCGCGCAGCATCCCCCGCGTCGCCCGCCGCATCTACAGCATCGGCACCGCCCACCGCGCCGAACGGCAGGCCAGCGAGACCGAGGCGCAGCGCCGCCAGGGTGCCCGCCTGCTGCACGACACCGTGCTCGCGACCCTGACGCTGCTCGCGCACTCCGGCGTCGGCGTCTCCGAGCAGGCGATGCGCGAGCAGGCCGCCGAGGACGCCCGACTGCTGCGGCACCTGCGCCTCGGTGCGACCCCGCAGCCCTCGCAGTCCGGTGACTACTCGCTCACCCGTGAAGAAGAGTCACCGCTCGGGCAGACCCTCGAGTCGGTCAAGCAGCGCTTCGGCCGGATGGGGCTCGAGGTCAGCTGGCACGGCACCGGGCAGGTCCTGCTGCCGTCGAACGTGCTCGACGCGTTCCTGCTCGCGCTCGGCGAGTGCCTCGAGAACGTCCGTCGGCACGCCGGCGTCGGCGAGGCCCACGTCACGATCGTCCACGACAACGAGGTCGTCCGTGCGATGGTCACCGACTCCGGCGTCGGCTTCGACCTCACCACCGTCAGTGCCGAGCGACTCGGCTTCAAGGAGAGCGTCGTGAACCGCCTGCGCGAGGTCGGCGGCGACGCCAAGCTCTTCTCCGCGCCGGGCTCCGGCACCACCGTCGTCCTGGAGGCACCGCGATGACCCGGGTCCCCGAGGACACCATCGGCCGCCGCCTGCCCGGTGAGACGGCTCCGCCCGCACCCCGCACCCGCCGCGAGGCGCGTGAGCGGTACCGCACGAGCGAACGCCGCCAGGCCAGAGGGCTCCCGTCGACGTCCACCGGCGCCCGGTCCCTGCGGCAGGCCGCGAAGCCCGGCGCCTCGCTCGGTGCGGGGTACCTCGGCCTCGGCGCCGCGGTCCTCACCGCGATCGAGGCCGTCGCCGGCATCGCGTTCTTCCTGGTGCGCTGGAACGAGTACTCCGACCCGTGGCTGCCCGCCGTCGCCTGGGCGCTCTACCTCGTCGCGGCCGTCGGGGTCGGACTCAGCGTCCTGACCTACGGCGAACGCCTGACGGGTCCGGCCTTCGCGCTGATCTGCGTCGTGCTGGCCTGCGTCGTCACGCTCGACTTCATCGGCATCTGGCCCGAGCACGACATCGCACACACCGCCACGGCGTCGATGGCCGCGGGCTTCGCCCTGCTGCCGATCGCCACGCTCCGACCCGCCCGCGAGGTCGCCGCCGCCATCGGCGTGCTCGGCATCGCGTTCATCGTGATGGCCGTCGCGTCGACGCCGATCACGCACGACACCATGCCCGGCATCGTGTCCCTGCTGTCACTCGTCGTCGTGCCGCCGGCGCTCGCGCTGTACGTCGTGCAGCGGTTCCGCCAGCTCGTGCAGCGCGAACTCGACCGGGTGCTCGTGCAGAGCAACGTGCAGGCGCCGCAGTTCGCCGTCGGCATGCTCGCCTCGGACGAGCTCGCCCGGCTCGACCTGGCCGCCGAGAAGCTGCTCGACGCCGTCGCGAACGGCACCGACCCCCTGCCGTTGTCCGACGCCTCGAGCTCCGTCGCCGCGTCGCTCGCCACCGAGCTCCGCCTGCACCTGATCGAGGGACGCCGCGAGACCTGGCTCTACCACGCCATCACCGAGTCCGACCACCTCGGTCGCTCGGTGAGCGTCGCCGACCCGACCGCCCTGGCCGGGCACCTCTCCCCCACGCAGCGCGACGGGTTGCTGCAGGCGATCTGGCAGATGGTCGGCGACGGCCGCACCGCGCAGCCCGGCATGCCCGTCGTCTCCGTCACCCTCGGCCCGATCGGCTCCGACGGTCACCCGGTCAGCGACGACACGATGGACGTGCCCGTCGTGATCGAGTCCCGCGGGGTGCCCCGGCGCAGCCTCGGCCCGACGGCCTGGAGTGCCCTGCAGCGCATCGGCCCGTACACCGAGACCGTCCGCGACGGCACGCTGCACATCGTCGCCCACTGCGTCGTGAACCGACATCCGTCGATGTAGCTGCCGGGCACCCGCACGCCTCACCGACTTCCGGCCCGCATCCTCCTAGGATCGGCCGAGCAACCGCACCGAGAAAGGACGCCAGCATGGCGACTCCAGAGGAACCGATCCGACTCGCACTGGTCGACGACCACAGGATGCTCCTCGGCGCGCTCACGGAGTGGATCCGGAACGCCGCCGACGACATCACCCTGGTGGCCGCCGTCACGACCTGGCCCGAGCTCCTGACGAGCCCGGCGTTCCCGGTCGACGTGGTGCTGCTGGACCTGGACCTCAAGGACTCCATCCCGGTGTCGCTGAAGATCTCGACGCTCAAGACCGCGGGCGTCAAGACCGTCGTGATGAGCACGTACTCGGAGCCGAACGTCGTGCGCGAGGCCCTCGGTGCCGGCGCCCTCGGGTACCTCGTCAAGAGCGAGGACGCCGACATGATCGTCGAGGCGATCCGCTCCGCCCAGCGCGGCGAGCAGTACGTCTCGGCCGAACTCGACCTCGCCATCAACAGCGGTGACGTCGGCGGTGTCCCGAAGCTCAGCGCCCAGGAGCGTCGCGTGATGGCCCTGTACGGCGGTGGCGAGCCCGTCAAGAGCGTCGCCTACCAGCTCGGCATCTCCGAGGAGACCGCGAAGAGCTACCTCAAGCGCATCCGCGAGAAGTACCGCGTCGCCGGCTTCGACGTGGGCACGAAGGTGGCGCTCCGGAAGCGTGCGATCACCGACGGCATCATCGTGCAGGACGGCAGCCCCCTGGGCCTGTAGCGCCGCGTGCACGCTGCGCTTCGTGCGCACAGATGGTCGGGTCCCGTCACGGGAACCGACCATTTCTGCTCACCATGGGCGGTCTCCCGCACCCACCGGACGGACGGGAGGCCCGTGGCGGCGTCGCCACGGGCCTCCCGTCCGTCGGTGCGCGCGCGCACCCCGCGTGTCAGGCCGTCGGGACCGGTGCGGTGATCGGACCGGTCGACGGCGACGAGGAGCGCAGCGACGCGCGACGGGTGCTCCGCCGCTCGACGGCGTAGCTCACCATCGTCACCAGCACACCGAGCAGCGCCAGGCCGATGCCCAGCCAGCCCGGTGCGAGGAACCCGAAGCCGGCGGCGATGACGGCGCCGCCCAGGGCCGCACCGATCGAGTTGCCGATGTTGAACGCCGAGTGGTTCAGCGCCGCCGCGATCGTGCGGGCATCCCCCGCGACGTCCATCAGGCGCGACTGCACCGCCGGCGGGATCGCGGACGAGGTCGCCCCGAGCAGGAACGCGCCGAGCAGCATGCCCCAGAGCCACTGCGCCGTGAGGACGGTGAGGAGCAGCGCTCCGATCAGCGCGAACATGCCGACGTAGATGGTGCGCTTCACGCTGTGGTCGGCCAGGTGTCCGCCGAGCACTCCGCCGACGACCATGCCGATGCCCACGACGACGAGCACGATCGGCACGAACGACTCGGGCATGCCGGTGACGTTCTGCACGAGCGGCGAGATGTACGAGTACACCGCGAAGAACCCGCCGAACCCGACGGCGCCGAGACCCATCACGATCCACACCTGCGGCACACGGAACGCCCGGAGCTCACGACCGATCGTTGCGTGCTCGTCGCGGGCGCTCTTCGGCACGAAGGCCGCGACGGCCAGGAACGTCAGGGCGAACAGCGCGGCGACCACGCCGTAGGCGACCCGCCACCCGGCCACCTGTCCGACCCAGGTGATCGCCGGGACCCCGACGACGTTCGCGACCGACAGGCCGAGCAGCACCATGGCGATGCCCTTGCCGCGCTTGCCCGGGCCCATCATGTCGCCGGCGACGATCGACGCGATGCCGAAGTAGGCGCCGTGCGGCAGGCCCGCGACGAAGCGGGCGACGAGCACCAGACCGAACGAGGGCAGCAGCGCGCTCGCGATCGTCGCGACGACGAACCCGACGAGCAGCACGAGGATCAGGCCCTTGCGCGGGAACCGGGCGGACATCGCCGCGATGGTCGGCGCACCGACGACGACCCCGAGGGCGTACGCGCTGACGAGCCAGCCGGCGTGGGCGATCCCGGCGTCGGGGTCGATGCCGTACTGCTCGGGGAGCAGGGCCTGCGCGATGTTCGGCAGCAATCCCATCGCGACGAACTCGGTCGAGCCGATGGCGAACCCGCCGAGGGCGAGCGAGATGAGCGCGAGGGTGCGACGCGCAGGCGTGAGCTGTGACATGGGGCCTGTTCTCGTGACGGGAGGGTCTGGGCGGCCGTCACAGCGGGACTGCCGTTCGGGCAGCGCGGTCACGGCGGGGAGTGCCGGTCCGGGTTCAGCGGCGAACGGGACTGGCCGGGCGGTGTCGATCACCCGGTCTTCGCAGTGTAGACCGCTCCAAAGCCCCAACGGAAGCCGGACAGTGCCCGGTGGTCGCCGCGCTGGCAGCCGCGCTGCGCACGCCGGAGCGGTCAGCGGGTCGGCGGCGGCGGGTCGGCGGCGGCGGCGGCGGGAGTCTCGGCCAGGCGGACAGTTCTTGCGGTCTGCGACACGTGCAGTGCCCGTCGGCGCGAGACTCGGGTCAAACCCCTCGGCAAGCCCCGGGGGCGAGCACGACCGTCGGCCCGCCAGCGCGTCAGGTCAGGCCGCCTGACGCTCCGCGTGGGCCTGACGTGCGGTGGTGACTGCGGGCTCGGGCAGCTCGTCGCGGTGGACCCATCCGGTGCCGCACTCCGCGCAGGTCGCCCAGGCGTTGTCGCCCTGTTCATCCGTGTCGATGACGACCGTTCGCAGGTCGCAGTCGGGGCACCAGCCGTCGTGCATCATCACGCGCTCCTCGTCGTCTCGCAGGCCACCCGGTGTGGCTCGATGCAGACCATGAGACACCCGACCACCGACATCCGAGGGAGGGCACCGGCGTGTCGTCCGCGCCGAGGACGCAGGATGGCGACGTGCCCACCGTCACGACCGTCCTGGCCTCCTGCGCCGCCGGCGCGCCTGCGAACTGCGAGGACGTCACCGACCCGGTCGGGATCGTCGTCGTCGTGGTGTTCGCGGTCGCCGGCCTCGTCCTGCTGACGGTCGCCGCGGTCTTCGGCACCGACCCTCGTCGCCGTAGGCGTCCGCGTCGGCGCCGCTGACCGCTACTCGCCGAGCGCGGCCTCGAGCCGTTCGAGCTTGCCGTCGATCTCACCGGTGTGCCCGGGGCGGATGTCGGCCTTGAGCACGAGCGACACCCGCGTGCCGTACTCGCCGACGGCCTCGGTGGCGCGCTTGACGACGTCCATGACCTCGTCCCACTCCCCCTCGATCTCGGTGAACATCGACGAGGTGCGGTTCGGCAGCCCGCTCTCGCGCACCACGCGCACGGCGGCCGCGACGGCGTCGTGCACGGACCCGTCGGACGTTGCAGCGGGACCACCGGACGGAGCGACGGAGAAGGCGACGATCATGCGTCCATCCTGCCCGGCTCGGGCTGGTCGCGCACGGACGGCGACGAGCGCGCCGACACCCGTCCGGACCCCGCAGCCCGTCCCATCCGCACCAGCACGACCACGCTCCACACCAGGATCGCCACCTCGAGCACGTTCCGCAGCGTGAGCACCACGAGGATCCACGGCTGCACGGTGAGCACCTGGTCGTAGTAGCCCGGGTAGACCAGCTGCGTGAGCAGGGCCATCGGCAGCGCGAGCACCGCGATCGGCACGAACCGACGCGCACTCGGGGTACCCGCCGCGAGTCCCCACACGATCGGCACCGCGAACCAGCCGATGTACTGCGGCGACCCCACCTTGTTCGTCGCGATGAGCGCCGCGACGAACAGGAGCGCGAGGACCGGTGCGAGCTCGGCCCGACGGGCGCCCAGGTGTGCGGCCCAGAGCGCGAGCACGACCCCGGCCACCACGACGACGGCCATCAGCGGCGTCGACACCGCGGCGGCGGCGGACGTGCCGGCACCGGACACCTCGAACGTCAAGATCTCCTGGTCGTAGAACACCGCTGCGCCCGGGACGCCGAAGGCTGCGGCCCACATGAAGGGCGTCGCGAGCGGTGACTCGATCTGCAGCGCACGGCCGGTCTGCTCACCGACGAAGGACAGCAGGTACGGCGCACCGCCCCACAGCACGTCGACGAGCACGATCAGGGCGCTCAGCACCAGGGCTCCGGCGAGCACACCGCGGCGGTGTCCGCGACGCAGGAGCAGCAGCACCGCGACGAGCGCCGCGGGCCACACCTTCGTCCACGCGCCGGCGGTGAAGAGCGCGGAGGCGACGGCCGGCCTCGAGGCCACGAACGCCACGCCCACCAGCGCGAACACCGTCGCGACGGTGTCGATCCGACCGAGCGCGATCGGCCCGAGCGCGAGCAAGAACAGCAGCCACCACCAGACGACCCGCACGCCGTGCACGCCGAAACGGTCGGACGACCCCACCCGCGCCCGGAACCGCCACAGGGACGCGCACGCCATGGCGTCGAGCAAGACCATCAGCAGCAGCCAGCCGGTGCCGATGGACTCGACTCCCCCGAGCGCCGCAGCCGCCATCGGCACGATCGCCAGGATCGGGTACACCCACGCGCCGTCGATGCCGACCCAGAAGTCCGCGGTCCGCCCGGTCTCGATCCAGCGACTGTAGGTGATGGTCACGTCACCGAGCGGCAGGTTCGCCGACACGAGGGTCAGCCACCACAGGAACCCGTGCACGGCGACGAACGCCAGGACGAAGCCGGCGAGTTCGAGCCACCGGGTCGAGGTCCTCTGCACCGGACGAGCGTAGCGGCCGGACCAGGGGCGATCGATGCCACGATCTCAGGCTCTCCCGAGCATGACGTGTCACCGTTCCTTTCGTGACCTCCGACACCCCGCGCAAGCGCCGCAAGGCCGTCATCTGGATCTCCGTCATCGCCGCCGTCGTCGTCCTCGGCGTCGTTGGCGCGGTCGTCTTCACGAACGTCTACACGAGCACCGAGAACGCGAAGGCCTCGGCCGCGCCGTCCGTCGCCGCCACCCGCGAGGCCTCCACCCTTGACGACACGCACCTGTCCGGCGAGTGGACGGTCGGCGGCGACTCCGAGGCCGGGTACCGCGTCCACGAGGTCCTGAACGGCTCCGACGTCACCGTCACCGGCCGCACCGACAGCGTCGCCGGCACCGCGACCGTCGACGGCACGAGCATCACCGCCGCGAAGATCACGGTGCAGGTCGCCGACATCACCACCGACTCCGACCAGCGCGACGCCTACTTCCGCGACTCCGCGATGGACGCGGCGGCGTTCCCCGAGGCCACCTTCGAACTCACCGAACCGATCGCCGACGCGGTCCCGAGCGGCTCCGACACGACGACCGTGACGGCTCCGGGGAAGCTCACCCTGCACGGCGTCACGAAGGACGTCACCGCGAAGCTGCAGGTCGGCCTGAACGGCGACGGCGTCGACATCTCCGGTTCGGTCCCGATCACCTTCTCGGACTACGGCGTGCAGGCCCCGAGCCTGGGGTTCGTCAAGGTCGACGACGCCGGTTCCGTCGAGTTCCTGGTGCACGCGACACCCGCGAGCTGACGTCCGCGACGCGCGTCACGCCCGTGAGGTGACCGCCGACGGCCTGGAGGCACGGTGCCAGCTGGCACCGCGCCTCCAGGCCGTCGGTCGCTTGCGTCCTGGGGCCGCACCCGCTCGCTGATGCGTGCGCATGTTGCGACCTTCCAACTGTCGAACCCGTGGTGTCCCGTCGGAACATGCGCACGAACCTATTGCGTGCGCATCCGGCGACAGAACACGCGTCGATCCTCTCGTGGATCGTCGGAAGGTGCACGCGCACCGACCGCTAGCCGCGCGCGTCCCCGTCCACCACCAGGTCCCGCACGACCCCCGGCAGCTCGGCGATGAGCGTCGTCATCGGGAACGGTCCGCCGCCGGAGGCCCGCCGCGCCGCGAGCCCGTGCACCACCGCGGCCGACGCGGCCAGGTGCGCGAGATCCGACGGCGCGAGCGACAAACCGGCCGCCTCGACGGAGCCCTGCCGCGCGGCGACGAGCGCCCCGAGCAGCCCGCCGAGCACGTCCCCGGCACCGGCCGCCGCGAGCCACGGCGTCGCCGAGGACGCCACGAGCCGCACCGACCCGTCCGGGGTGACCACGTGGGTCCGCTCCCCCTTGAGCAGCACGACGCTGCCGGTCTGCTCGGCCGCACGGAGCGCTGCGGCGGCCGGGTCCTGCTCGATCTCGGCGCGATCGACTCCCAGGAACGAAGCGAGCTCACCGGCGTGCGGGGTGAGCACGGCGAGTGGCCCGAGCTCGACGAGCGGGATCGCCCCGGCGTCGACGACGACCGGTACGCCGTCGTCGGACGCGTGCGAGAAGCCCGACGCCGTCGTCGCGTCCAACTCTCCGAGCGACGATGCCGAGACACCGGAGCCGACGAGCCAGGCCTGCACCCGGCCGATGCCGGACACGACCTCGGGGCGGCGGGTGAGCACGTGATCGGTGGCGCGTGCGGGTCCGACGTACCGGACCATGCCGACGCCGGTGTGCACGGCGGCGTCGACGCCCAGCACCGCGGCGCCCGGGTACTGGTCGGAGCCGGTGGCGACGCCGAGCACCCCGCGGCGGTACTTGGTGGACTCCCCCGTCGGCGCGGTGACCCACGCGGCGGCATCGGACGGTCGGACGGGCACGAAGTCGTTCACCGGCCCAACGTTACGGTGGAGCACATGAGCCTGTTCCTGCCTGGTCGCGTGGTGGTCTTCGACTACGGCGAGGTGATCAGCCGGACGCCGCACGCCTCGCGGGACGCACTCGTGGCCGCCACCGGGGTGCCGGCCGAGAAGCTGTTCCCGGTGTACCAGGAGCTCCGTCACGACCTGGACCGCGGCGACCTGTCCGTCGTGGCGTACTGGCGTGCCATCGCGGAACGGACCGGACGGACCTGGAGCACCTCCGAGATCCACCGGTTCTGGGCGATCGACTTCACCGGGTGGTTCGAGGTCGAGCCGGAGACCCTCGAGATCGTCGAGGAGCTGCACGACGCCGGCACCCGTGTGGCCCTGCTCTCGAACGCGGGCTTCGACTTCGGCGACCCGTACCGCCGGTCCCCGATGGGCTCGTTGTTCGAGACCGTGGTGGTGAGCGCCGAGGAGCACGTCCTGAAGCCCGCTGCATCCATCTACCGCGACACCTGTGCGCGCTTGGGAATCGACCCGGGTCAGATGGTGTTCGTGGACAACAGGGCCGAGAACGCCACCGGTGCGGAAGCGATCGGGGCGGTCGGCCACCACTACACGTCGCCGGCGTCGCTGCGGTCGTTCCTGAAGGGACTGGCCGAGGCGCCGGCACCCGTCCTCTGAGGAGCCCGCGTGACGCACGCCCTGTTCGACCCGATCACCGTCCGTGACCTGACCGTCCGCAACCGCATCTGGGTCTCCCCGATGTGCCAGTACTCGGTGGACCAGCAGGACGGCATCCCGACCCCGTGGCACCTCGTGCACCTGGGCGGCTTCGCCAAGGGCGGTGCCGGCGCGGTCGTGGTCGAGGCGACGGGCGTCGTGCCGGAGGGACGGATCACCCCGCAGGACCTCGGGCTGTGGAACGACCAGCAGCGTGACGCCTACAAGCCGATCGTCGACTTCCTGCACGAACAGGGCGCCGCCGCGGGCATCCAGCTCGCACACGCGGGCCGCAAGGCGTCGACCTACCGGCCCTGGGACACCACGCACGGCACCGTCCCCGCCGACCAGGGCGGCTGGACCACGGTCGCACCGTCCGCCGTGGCCTTCGACGGCTACGACGTGCCGCGCGAGCTCGCGGTCGAGGACATCCGCGTCGTCGCCCTCGCCTTCGCGCAGTCCGCCCGCCGCGCGGTGGAGGCCGGGTTCGACCTGGTCGAGATCCACGCCGCGCACGGGTACCTGCTGCACCAGTTCCTCTCGCCCCTGAGCAACCAGCGCACCGACCAGTACGGCGGCTCGCTCGAGAACCGTGCCCGCGCGCTGCTCGAGGTCGTCGACGCCGTGCGCGCCGAGGTCGGCGAGGGCTTCCCGATCGTCGTCCGCTTCTCGGCCACCGACTGGGTCGAGGGCGGACTCACCCTCGACGAGACCACCGTCGTCGCCCGCTGGGCCGCCGAGCACGGTGCCGACCTGGCCGACGTGTCGACCGGCGGCAACGTCGCGAGCGCCCCGATCCCGGTGGGGCCCGGCTACCAGGTGCCGCACGCGGCGGCGATCAAGCGCGACGCCGGCATCCCGACGATCGCCGTGGGCATGATCTCCGAGGCGTTCCAGGCCGAGCAGATCGTCGCGACCGGCCTCGCCGACGTCGTGATGATCGGTCGCGAGATGCTCCGCGACCCGTCGTTCGCGCTCCGTGCCGCCGTCGAGCTCCGCGTGCCGGTGGACTACGAGCCGCAGCAGTACCACCGCGCGCGGATCACGGCCTAGGCGCGGTCGGTTCTGTACGGATTCACGGTTCAGCGACCGCGCAGGCAGTACGATTGGCAGCACTGTGGACGATCCCCCGAATAGTTCTTCGCCTCACTCATCCGCCGCTCACTCGGTGAGCTGCACGTCATCCCTGTGCGCGAACGGGGGTGAATCATGAGTCCGATCGACATCGTCATGCTGATCGGCGGCATCCTGCTGACCCTCGGCACGGGTGTCTTCGTCGCGTCCGAGTTCGCACTGGTCAACCTCGACCGCGCCGACGTCGAAGCGCGGCGCGACCGGGGTGAAGCCGGCCTCGCACCGGTCATCGGCGCGCTGAAGGTCACCTCGACGCACCTGTCCAGCGCGCAGCTCGGCATCACGCTGACCACGCTGCTGACCGGCTACCTGCTCGAACCCTCGATCGCGAAGCTGCTCGAGGCACCGTTCCTGGCGATGAACCTGCCAGAGGGCATCGTCGAGACCGTCGGCTCGATCGTCGCGCTCGTCATCGCGACCCTGCTGTCGATGATCCTCGGCGAGCTCGTGCCGAAGAACTTCGCGCTCGCGCTGCCCCTGCAGACCGCCAGGCTCGTGGTCCCGCTGCAGATCGCGTTCACGACGGTCTTCAAGCCCGCCGTCGCGCTGCTGAACGGCACCGCGAACGCCGTGCTCCGGTCGCTGGGCATCGAGCCGCAGGAGGAACTCTCCGGTGCCCGCAGCGCCGAGGAACTCACCTCGCTGCTGCGCCGGTCGGCGTCCGAGGGCTCGCTCGAACAGGACACCGCGACGCTCCTCGAGCGCACCATCTCGTTCTCCGAGCTGAGCGCCAGCGACGTGATGACCCCGCGCCCGAGGCTCTCCACCATCCGCGTGTCCGAGTCCGCCGAGGACGTCATCGCCCTCGCCCGCAAGACCGGCTTCAGCCGCTTCCCCGTCATCGAGGAGGACGCGGACGACGTCGTCGGCATCGTGCACGTCAAGCAGGCCGTCGCCGTGCCGCGCGAGAAGCGTCCGGAGGTCCCCGTCGGGGCGCTCATGACCGACGCCGAACGCGTGCCGGAGACCATGCCCGGCGACACCCTGCTCGCCGAGGTCCGCGGTCGCGGCTACCAGATGGTCATCGTCGTCGACGAGTACGGCGGTACCGCCGGGGTCGTCACGCTCGAGGACCTGATCGAGGAGATCGTCGGCGAGGTCTCCGACGAGCACGACCGCGCCCGAATCGACGTGGTCCGCTCCCGCGACTGGCTGACCTTCCCCGGTCTGCTGCGTCCCGACGAGCTCGAGGACCGCGCCGGCGTGAAGGTGCCCGAGGAGGGCCCGTACGAGACCGTCGGCGGGTTCGTCATGTCGACGCTGGGCCGTCTGCCCGTCGTCGGCGACGAGGTTCCCCTGGACGGCGGCGTGTTCCGCGTCGAGCGGCTGGACGGCCGTCGGATCGACCGCATCCGCTGGACCCCGACGCGCCCGTCGACCGACACGGCGGCGACCGCGATCATCATCCCGTCCACCGGGAGCACCCCGACCACCACGACGAAGGGCAGCACCCGATGAGCTCCGATTCGGTGATGGGCGCAGCGGGATCTTCTGGCTGCAAGGAGGGACTGCGATGAGCTCCGATTGGTGGGGCATCTTCTGGCTCGTCGTCCTCTTGATGGGCAACGCGTACTTCGTCGCGGCAGAGTTCGCGGTCATCTCCGCACGCCGCTCGCAGATCGAGCCACGCGCCGAAGAGGGCTCGAAGGCCGCGCAGATGACCCTGTGGGCGATGGAGCACGCCACCCGCATGCTCGCGACGACCCAGCTCGGCATCACGGTCTGCTCGCTGCTCATCCTGAACGTGTCCGAGCCGGCGATCCACCACCTGCTCGAGGTCCCGCTGCACCTGACCGGCTGGAGCGCCGAGGTGATCGGCACCGTGGCCTTCGTGTTCACGCTGCTGCTGGTGTCGTTCCTGCACGTGGTGTTCGGCGAGATGGTGCCGAAGA
Source organism: Curtobacterium sp. MCPF17_003 (assembly GCF_003224385.1). Lineage (NCBI taxonomy): Bacteria > Bacillati > Actinomycetota > Actinomycetes > Micrococcales > Microbacteriaceae > Curtobacterium > Curtobacterium sp. MCPF17_003. The sequence continues at coordinate 171,790 of NZ_QKLC01000002.1, forward strand.
ACATCTCGTTCTCGATGCCGGACCGCGCCGCGCTGCTGCTGGTCCCGACGCTCTGGTACATCGGTCACGGCCTGCACTGGGTCATCGTCGGCCTGAACGAGGTCGCGAACGCCGTGCTGCGGCTGTTCCGCGTCGAGCCGAAGGACGAAGCGGTGAGCGCGTTCACGGTGGAAGAGGTGCAGACCATCGTGGAGCAGTCCCGCCGCGAGGGCACCCTGACCGACGACGGCAAGCTCGCCCTGGCGTTCGAGTTCACCGAGAAGAAGGTCCGTGACGTCGCCGTGCCGATGGCCGAGCTCGTCACCCTGCCCGACGACGCCACCCCGGCCGACGTCGAGCACGCCGTGGCCCAGCGCGGGTTCTCCCGCTACGTGCTCGTCGGCGAGGACGGCTCCCCCACGGGCTACGTGCACGTCAAGGACGTCATCGACCTGCGGCCGGACGAGTTCGACGATCCGGTGCCGCCGAAGCGCATCCGCCAGCTCATCTCGCTGTACACCGAGATGGACCTCGAGGACGCGCTCGCGACCATGCGGGCCGCGGGGCGCCACGTGGCCCGCGCCTTCGACGCGGACGGCCGCACGATCGGCGTGCTGTTCCTCGAGGACATCCTCGAAGAACTGGTGGGCGAGGTCGAGGACGCGACCCGACGCCGGTAGACGCACCGGCAGGACGGACGGGAGGCACGGGGCCAGCTGGCACCGTGCCTCCCGTCCGTTCGTGGTCGCGACCAGGGCGACGCGCGCCCCGCCCGCGCTACCAGCTGACGGGCAGGGGCTTGCCTTCCTCGTACCCGGCGGCGGACTGGATGCCGACCAGCGCACGCTCGGAGAACTCGGCGAGGGACGACGCACCCGCGTAGGTCGCGGAGCTGCGGACGCCGGTGGTGATCATGTCGAGCAGGTCCTCGACGCTCGGGCGCTCCGGGTCGAGGTAGATCGTCGACGACGAGATCCCCTCGGCGAAGAGCGCCTTGCGGGCACGCTCGTACGGGTCGAGCCGCTCGAACCGCTCACGCACGGCCTTGGCCGAGGCCATGCCCCAGCTCTCCTTGTACGCCTTGCCCGCGGCGTCACGACGCAGGACGCCGGGGGCCTCGAGCGTGCCGGCGAACCACGAGCCGATCATGACGGCGGACGCCCCTGCTGCCAGCGCGAGGGCGACGTCGCGCGGGTAGCGCACCCCGCCGTCCGCCCAGACGTGCGCGCCGAGGGAGCGGGCCGCCGCGGCGGTCTCGAGCACGGCGGAGAACTGCGGACGACCGACGGCCGTCATCATGCGGGTGGTGCACATGGCGCCCGGGCCGACGCCGACCTTGATGATGTCCGCTCCGGCTCCGACCAGGTGCGCGACGGCGTCGGCGGTGACGACGTTGCCGGCGACGAGCGGGATGCCGAGCTGCAGCGACGCGACCGTGCGGAGCGCGCGGAGCATGCCGTCCTGGTGGCCGTGCGCGGTGTCGAGGACCAGGACGTCCACGCCCGCGGCTGCCAGCGCCTTCGCCTTGGCTGCGACGTCGCCGTTGATGCCGAGCGCGGCGGCGACCCGGAGCCGCCCGGAACCATCGACGGCGGGCGTGTAGATGTCGGAGCGGATCGCGCTCGTCTGGCTCGTGGTGCCGACGACGCGGCCGTGCCGCACCACCGGCGCGAAGTCGACCTCGGCGGCCGAGAGCACGTCGTAGACGTGCCGGGGCGTGCCGGCGTCCTCGGCGTCGATCGCGGTCGAGGCGCCGTGCAGCAGGTCACCGAGGACGGCGTCGGGGCCGGCGGTGCCGAGGCGGGTCGCGGGCACGCAGCCGAGGTACTCCCCGTCGGCGTCGCGGACGACCACACCACGGCCGGCCACCGGCAGGAGCTGCTCGAGGGCCTCGGCGACGGTGGTCTGCGCGCCCATGTCGTAGGCGGTGTCGAAGTCGACCGGCTGGTCCTTCACCCAGCGGATCGCGGCGTCGAGGTCCTGCAGGTGCATGTCCTGCGGCAGCACGCCCAGACCACCGCGGCGGGCCAGGGTGGCGGCGAGCCGGGGGCCGGTGACAGAGTTCATGTTGGCGCTGACGATCGGGATCGTGGCACCGCTGCCGTCGTTCGCCGCGAGGTCGACGTCGAAGCGGCTCGTCACGCCGGAACGGCTCGGGACGAGGAAGACGTCGGAGTAGGTCAGGTCGTGCGTCGGCCGCGTCTCGTAGAACCTCATGCGCTCCACTGTACGGCTCCCGTCAGGGCCCCGACCGGGTGCTCGGGGGCTGCCGACTCGCGTCGCGGCTGACACGGAACGGACATGTCGGAGCGGCTAGGCTTGGCACCTGTGCGGCGCAGGGTTGCTCCGCACGACACACACGAGCATCTATCGACGGAGAGTGGGCGATCGGCTGTGTCGAGCCATCTGACCGGAACGGACGAGACCGCGGGCGAATTCGGGGCGAACGAGTGGCTCGTCGACGAGCTCTACGAGCAGTTCGTCGCGGACAAGGAGTCGGTCGACAAGTCCTGGTGGCCGGTCCTCGAGAGCTACCACCGCACGCAGGTCGGTGACGCTCCGGCTCCCGCGGCTCCGGCGGGGTCCCCCGCGCAGCAGGCAGCGGCTGCGCAGCAGGCACCGAGCCAGCAGCAGTCCTCGACGCAGCAGCCGGCCACCGGGGACACCCCGGGCGAAGCCAAGCCGGGCCCGATCCAGGCGAAGACCACCTCGCGCCAGCCGGCACCGCAGCCGATCCCGGCCGAGGCGAACGACGCCGCCGACGACCACGAGGAGACCCACGAGGACGTGGCGACCCCGCTCCGGGGCATGGCGAAGACGCTGGCGTCGAACATGGACGCCTCGCTGACGGTCCCGACCGCGACGAGCGTCCGGACCATCCCGGCGAAGCTGATGATCGACAACCGGATCGTCATCAACAACCACCTGCGACGCGCCCGCGGCGGCAAGATCTCCTTCACGCACCTGATCGGGTGGGCGATGGTGCAGGCGCTCAAGGACTTCCCGAGCCAGAACGTCTTCTACGAGGAGCGCGACGGCAAGCCGTTCGTCGTCGCCCCGGCGCACGTGAACCTCGGCATCGCGATCGACGTCCCGAAGAAGGACGGCACCCGCTCGCTCCTGGTGCCGAGCATCAAGCGCGCGGAGACCCTGACGTTCGGCCAGTTCCTCTCCGCCTACGAAGACCTCGTCAGGCGTGCCCGCGACAACAAACTCACCCCGGCGGACTTCCAGGGCACGACGATCTCGCTCACCAACCCGGGTGGCATCGGCACCGTGCACTCGGTCCCCCGCCTGACGAAGGGGCAGGGCTCGATCATCGGTGCCGGCGCCCTGGAGTACCCGGCGCAGTTCCAGGGCTCGGCGTCGAAGACCCTGGTCGAGCTCGGCATCGGCAAGACCATCACGCTGACGAGCACCTACGACCACCGCGTCATCCAGGGCGCCGGTTCGGGCGAGTACCTCAAGCACGTGCACGAGCGCCTGATCGGCGAGCACGGCTTCTACGACGGCATCTTCGCCGCGCTCCGGATCCCCTACAAGCCGATCCAATGGGCGAACGACATCAACGTCGACCTGGCGCACCGGGTGAACAAGACCGCCCGCGTGCAGGAGCTCATCAACAGCTTCCGAGTCCGTGGGCACCTGATGGCCGACATCGACCCGCTCGAGTACCGCCAGCGCACGCACCCGGACCTCGAGATCGAGAGCCACGGGCTGACCTTCTGGGACCTCGACCGCGAGTTCGTCACCGGCGGGCTCGCCGGCACCACCTCGGCACCGCTGCGCGACGTCCTCGGGATCCTGCGCGACGCCTACTGCCGCACGGTCGGCATCGAGTACATGCACATCCAGGACCCGGAACAGCGTCGCTGGGTGCAGGAGCGCATCGAGGTGCCGTACTCGAAGCCCTCGAAGGAAGAACAGCTCCGCGTCCTCGGCAAGCTCAACGAGGCCGAGGCGTTCGAGACCTTCCTGCAGACCAAGTACGTCGGCCAGAAGCGCTTCTCGCTCGAGGGCGGCGAGTCCACCATCGCCTTCCTCGACACCTTGATCCAACACGCCGCCGGAGCCGGGCTGGCCGAGGTCGCGATCGGCATGGCCCACCGTGGCCGCCTGAACGTGCTGACGAACATCGCCGGCAAGACCTACGGGCAGATCTTCCGTGAGTTCGAGGGGTCTTCGCTGCCGGGCACGGTGTCCGGTCAGGGCTCCGGCGACGTGAAGTACCACGTCGGCACCGAGGGCGTGTTCCGCACGTCCGACGGCTCGAGCATCCCGGTGACGATCGCCGCGAACCCGTCGCACCTCGAAGCCGTCGACGGCGTGCTCGAGGGCATCGTCCGCGCCAAGCAGGACCGCGAGGCCCCCGGTAGCTTCGGTGTGCTCCCCGTGCTCGTGCACGGCGACGCGGCGATGGCCGGCCAGGGTGTGGTCGTCGAGACGCTGCAGATGTCGCAGCTCCGCGGCTACCGCACCGGCGGCACGGTCCACCTCGTCATCAACAACCAGGTCGGGTTCACCACCCCGCCCGAGTCGGCGCGCAGCTCGGTGTACTCCACCGACGTCGCGAAGACGATCCAGGCGCCGATCTTCCACGTGAACGGTGACGACCCCGAGGCCGTCGCCCGGGTCGCCGAACTCGCCTTCGCGTACCGCGAGGAGTTCCACCGCGACGTCGTGATCGACCTGATCTGCTACCGCCGTCGTGGGCACAACGAGGGCGACGACCCCTCGATGACGCAGCCGCTGATGTACAACCTCATCGAGGCGAAGCGCTCCGTCCGCACGCTGTACACCGAGGCCCTCGTCGGCCGTGGCGACATCACGCAAGAGGAGTACGACGAGGCGCACCGCGACTTCCAGGACCGCCTGGAACGCGCCTTCGCCGAGACGCACGAGGCGCAGACCGGCACCATCCCGGTCATCGAGGTCGACGACGACGGCGCGGTGCAGGGTCTCGAACGCCCGGCCGCGCAGCGCGACGACTCCGAGGTCGAGGTGCACGAGACCGCCGTGTCCGAGGAGCTCGTCCGAGCGATCGGCGACGCGCACAGCAACCCGCCCGCCGGGTTCTCCATCCACCCGAAGCTGCAGCAGCTGTTGACCAAGCGCACCGAGATGACGCGCAACGGCGGCATCGACTGGGCGATGGCCGAGCTCATGGCGATCGGGTCGATCCTGGTCGAGGGCAAGCCCGTCCGCCTCGCCGGACAGGACGCCCGACGTGGCACGTTCGTCCAACGTCAGTCGGTGTTCCACGACCGGGTGAACGGCCAGGAATGGCTGCCGCTGTCGAACCTCACCGAGGACCAGGCCCGGTTCTACGTGTACGACTCGCTGCTGAGCGAGTACGCGGCGATGGCGTTCGAGTACGGCTACTCGGTGGAGCGCCCCGAGTCGCTCGTGCTCTGGGAGGCGCAGTTCGGCGACTTCGCGAACGGCGCCCAGATCGTCATCGACGAGTTCATCTCGTCCGCCGAGCAGAAGTGGGGGCAGCGCTCCGGCCTCGTCCTGCTGCTGCCGCACGGGTACGAGGGCCAGGGGCCAGACCACTCGTCGGCGCGCATCGAGCGCTACCTGCAGCTGTGCGCCGAGGACAACATGATCGTCGCGCGCCCGTCGACCCCGGCGTCGTACTTCCACCTGCTCCGCCGTCAGGCCTGGGCCCGTCCGCAGAAGCCGCTCATCGTGTTCTCGCCGAAGGCGATGCTCCGGCTCCGCCAGGCGACGAGCGCGGTCGAGGACTTCACGACCGGTACCTTCGAGCCCGTGCTGGACGACGCACGGATCACCGACAAGGGTGCCGTGCGCCGCGTCGTGCTGCACTCCGGCAAGGTGCACCACGACCTGCGCGCCGAGGTCGACAAGCGCGGCATCACCGACGTCGCACTGGTCCGCCTCGAGCAGCTCGCCCCGCTCCCCCTCGACCGCATCCTCGAGGTTCTGGCGGGCTACCCGGACGCCGACGTCGTGTGGGCGCAGGAGGAACCGGAGAACCAGGGCGCCTGGCCGTTCGTCTGCATGAACCTGTCGCCGCACCTGGGCGGCCGGCAGCTGTCTGTGGCGGCCCGCTCGGCGAGTGCCGCACCGGCCACGGGTTCCTCGAAGCGCTCCGCGCAAGAGGCCACCGAGGTCATCAACACCGCGTTGAGCGCATCGGCCTAGCCACGAGGAAGCGCCCCGTGCAGGAGTCCGAGGGACTCCGGCACGGGGCGCTTCGACGTTCGCGCGGAAGGCGGCGGCGCTACGCGATCTTCGTGTACCGCACCCCGGCGTCGTGGTACCCGCGCTTCTGGTAGAAGCGGTGCGCGCTGTCGGTGGCGGCCGCACTGACGGCGCTGAGGCGACGCGCTCCCTGCTCGACCGCCCATGCCTCGAACGTGCCGATGAGCGCCGAACCGGTGCCGAGCCTCCTGGCCGTGTCGTCGACGACCAGCAGCAGCAGCTGCGCCGTCGGCTCGTCGCTCGCGTACGCCCAGGTGACCTGGGCACCGGCGACGGCGACCACGCGACCGTCGTCACCCCGCACCACCCAGGTCCGGTGGCCGGCTTCGGGTGTGAGTCGAGCGAGGCGCGCACGCATCGACGCATCGTCGACGTCGTGACCGAGCAGACGGACGAGGGCGGCGACGTCGGCGACGTCCGTGTCGGACCAGGTGGAGGTCGACTCGACGGAGAGGGTCATGTCGGCCAACCTACCCGTGCGTTCGGTCGTGTTGCGACGGGGTTCCGTTGCAACTGATATTCATATACCCTGTTTGCATATCACCCGCCGGGTGATCCCGACCGACAGGACAGCCATGCACATCACCTCCCGCCACGGCCGCACCGCAGCCTGGATCGCGTTCCCGCTCGCCGTCGTCGCCAGCGGCGCACTCATCGCCGCGGCCTCGTACGCCGCCTTCTCGAGCAGCACCGACAACGCCGCGAACAGCTGGCGCACCGGTGCCGTCTCGCTCACCGACGACGACCAGGGCCTCGCGATGTTCGACGTCGACGACCTGGTGCCCGGGTCCGCCGGCTCCAACTGCATCACCGTCACGGCGAACACCACCAACGCCTCGACCGTGAAGCTCTACGCCGCAGACGCGGCCGACGCCGACTCCCTCGCTGAGCACGTCGGGCTGACCGTCGAGCGCGGCAGCCTCGGCACCGCGGGCGACTGCAGCACCTTCACCACGGGGACGACCGTGCACGACGGCACGCTCGCCGGTCTGATGGAACTCGAGTCGTTCGGCACCGGGGTCGATGCGTGGCAGCCCACCACGGGGACGACGAGCACGACCTACCGCTTCAGCTACGACCTGGGCGAGGGCGCGCCGAACACGGTTCAGTCGTCCGAGGCCGGCACCACGTTCGTGTGGGAAGCGCAGACCGACTGATCCCCGTCCCCATCCCGATCCCTCCCGCCCGACCCGACCGAACCGAGGAGCAGCCGATGTCCACCGCCACCCACCGACACGTCCGGTGCACCGGCGACGTACCACGGCTGCTCCTCGCGGTCGCGTCGCGCACGGTCCTGTGGTCCGTGCTGCTGCTCGCCGTCTGGGCCGCACTGCCGGCATCCCTCGGCTGGCACGTCACGACGGTGGTCTCGGATTCGATGGCCCCGGGCATCCGGACCGGTGACGTCGTCGCCGCCATGCCCGCCGGTCCCGATGCCGTCGATCCCGGTCGCGTGCTGCTCGTCGACGACCCCGATCACGCCGAGCGGCTCCGGCTCCACCGGCTGGAGCGCATCGAGCAGGACGGCCGCCTGCGGCTCCGGGGTGACGCGAACCCGACCGCGGACCGGACGGCGGTCATGCCCGAGGCCGTCCTCGGCGTCGGCGTGCTGCGCTTCCCCGGCATCGGGCTCCCGACCGTGTGGTCACGGCAGCAGTCCTGGGTGCCGATCGGCATCGCCGTCGTGGCGGCGCTCGCGCTCGTGCGGGCGGCACGGGCCGATCGCGACATCACCGCTGGCCGACCCTGTCGACGGTGTGGGACGCCGCGTTGGGACCTCGGCACGGCTGCCCTGACGCCCGGCACCGGAGCACCCGTGTCCGGAGCAGGGGGTACCGGCGCTCCGGACGTCGCGGCGAGCCTTTCGCTGTCCGTCGTCGCCGCGGTCACCGTCCTGACCATCGCACTCGCCGCCGGCTCTGCAGGGGCGGGGTTCAGCGGCACCACGGCGACCGCCACGACCCTCGGCACCGGTACGTTCCCGTGCTTCCACGAACCCGCTCCCGCCGGCAGCCAGCTGGCGTGGGACTTCGCCGAGAAACAGGGCGACATCGTGCAGGACAGCAGCGGACACGGCGCGGACGGACGCTTCGTCGGCGACGCGTCACGTGTCGACGGAAGCTGCGCGGCGAACCCGTGGAGCACCTACCCGGGCGCGGGCACCGACGACTACGCCGTCACCGACCGGCCCACCACCGGACCGCAGGTCTTCTCACTCGAGGTGTGGTTCCGGTCCGCCGATCCCGCGGGCGGCCGGGTGTTCGGCTTCACGTCCGACACCGCCCCCGCATCGACCTACCGCGACCGGCACCTGTACATCGACTCCGGCGGCGGCCTGCGCTTCGGCGTGCAGGGCGCCGGCAACCTCTTCAACTTCACGGTCGGCGGCGGTGACGTCGCGGACGGCGAGTGGCACCACGCCGTGGCGACGTTCGAGTCACGATCGATGACCCTCTACGTCGACGGCCAGCGCAAGGAGCGACGAACCGATGCCGTCGCCGCTCGGCAGTACGACGGACACTGGCGCACCGGCCGCGGAACCCTGGTCGGCTGGCCCGACTCGGGGAACTTCGGGTTCACGGGCGACATCGACTCGGCAACCGTCTACGACCGTGTCCTCGACGCCGAGACCGTCGCAGCCCGGTTCACCGCCGGCCGCTGACACCGGTCAGTGCGTGGCCTGCTCCACCCGGATGCGCGCGAGGATCTCGCTGCGCAGCTGGTCGGGAGCGGTCTCCTTGCAGGCGCGTCGCACGGTCTCCATGAGCACGACGCCGACGCGGTGCTCGGTCTGGCAGTCCTCGCACCCGTCCATGTGCTCGCGGATGTCCGCGGCGTCCTCGTGCCGGAGCTCGTCGTGCAGGAACTCCTCGAGCTCGGCCTTCGCCTTCGAGCAGTCGCAGCCGCTCATCGTGCGTCCTTCCGTCCGGTGCGACCCGTGGCCGCGATTGCCTTCGTCGTCTGTGCCGCGCCTCGGCCCCGTCCACGCATCGTCGCCGTCGACGCTGCGTCCGGGACGATGCCGGTCTCACGGGCGTGGTCCGCCAGGAGCCCACGGAGGAGCCGGCGGCCACGGTGGAGGCGGCTCATGACCGTCCCCACGGGGGTCTTCATGATGTCGGCGATCTCCTGGTACGAGAAGCCTTCGACATCGGCGAAGTACACGGCCATCCGGAAGTCCTCCGGGATGGCCTGCAGTGCGTCCTTCACGGCGGAGGACGGCAGGTGGTCGATCGCGTCGGCCTCGGCGGACCGGGCGGAGATCGACTGGGTGACGCTCTCCGCTCCGCCGAGCTGCCAGTCCTCGAGCTCGTCGATGGTGCCCTGGTACGGGTTCCGCTGGTTCTTGCGGTACGTGTTGATGAACGTGTTCGTGAGGATCCGGTACAGCCAGGCCTTCAGGTTCGTGCCCTGCTTGAACTGGCGGAACGCGGCGAAGGCCTTGACGAACGTCTCCTGCACCAGGTCCGACGCGTCGGCCGGGTTGCGGGTCATCCGCATGGCCGCGCCGTAGAGCTGGTCCATGAAGGGCAGCGCCTGGTCCTCGAACAGGGACCGCAGCTCCCCCTCGGAGACGGTCTTCGCGTCCACCGGCTCGTCTGCGGCGTCGTCGAGGGCTTCGTGCTCCTCTTCGACGGCGTCGAGCTGCACCTCGGTCTCGTCGACCAGGTGGTGCGGAGCTGCCTGCGGTTCGTCGGTCGTCATCGCCGCCAAGTCTAGGCCGAGCGTGCCGAGCGTCGTCGGCACCGCGGTCAGCACGGTTGCCGTGCCGGTCCGCTCTCGTGCGAGTGTTGCTGTCGCCACTGATCCTCCCGGTGCGTTCAGTACCCTGGTGAACCGATGGCAGACACGATGCATTCCCACAGCGGGGCCCAGCCCGCCGACCCCTGGATCGCCCCGGTCGCAGGGGGTCCGCTGCGCGGTGACGTCGCGCTGCCCGGGTCGAAGTCGCTGACGAACCGGGAGCTCGTGCTCGCGGCCCTCGCGGACGGCCCCTCGACGATCCGGCTCCCGCTGCACTCCCGTGACTCGGCGCTGATGATCGCGGGCCTCCGTGCGCTCGGCGTCGGCATCGAGGAGCTCGAGCCGGCGGCCGGCACCGCCCCGAACCCCTACGGTCCGGACCTCCGGATCACGCCCGCCCCGATGCACGGCGACGTCCGCCTGGACTGCGGGCTGGCCGGCACCGTGATGCGCTTCCTGCCACCGCTCGCCGCCCTGGCCGTCGGGCCCGTCACGGTCGACGGCGACCCCTACGCCCGCAAGCGGCCGATGCACGCCATCGTGCAGGGACTCGTGGACCTCGGTGTCGACGTCACGGACGACGGCGGCGGGTCGATGCCGTTCTCGTTCACCGGCACCGGCTCGGTCCGCGGTGGGGCCCTGACGATCGACGCGTCGGCGTCCTCGCAGTTCGTCTCCGGGCTGCTGCTGTCGGCGCCCCGCTTCGACGAGGGCCTGCACCTCACCCACGTGGGCGAACGCCTGCCGAGCATGCCGCACATCGAGATGACCGTCGCGACGCTCCGCGCCCGCGGCGTCCGGGTCGACGAGCCGTCGGTCGGCGAGTGGGTCGTGCACCCCGGCCCGATCGGCGCGCGTGACGTCACGATCGAGCCCGACCTGTCGAACGCGGCGCCGTTCGCCGTCGCCGCGCTCGTCGCCGGCGGCACGGTGCGCATCCGCACCTGGCCCACCGAGACGACGCAGGTCGGTGCCGACCTCGAGACGCTCCTGCCCCTGTGGGGGGCGAGCGTGGTCCGTGACGGTGACGACCTGGTCGTCGACGGCGGCGTCGGGATCCGGGGTGGGGCCTCCTTGCCGGGTCTCGAACTCGACCTGAGCCGCGGCGGCGAACTGGCCCCGGCGCTCGTCGCGCTGGCCGCGCTGGCGGACGGCCCGAGCGAGATCACCGGGATCGGCCACCTGCGGGGGCACGAAACGGACCGCCTGGCCGCGCTGGCGGCGGACCTCAACCGGTCTGGAGGCGCGGTGCACGAACTCGACGACGGCCTGCGGATCGAGCCGGCGCCGCTCCACGGCAGCGCCTGGGGCGCGTACGACGACCACCGGATGGCGACCGCCGGGGCGATCGTGGGCCTCGTCGTCGACGGCGTCGCCGTCGACGACATCGGGTCGACCGCGAAGACGCTGCCGCAGTTCCCGGAGCTGTGGGCGGCGCTCGTGGCGTCCTCGGTGGCCGCGGCACCGGTGAGTGGGGACTGACGCATGAGCTGGTGGGACGACACCGACGGTGACGACTCCGACGCGGACGAGCCGTACGGGCAGTACGACGAGTCGAGCGTGCGGGTGCGGCCGAACCCGAAGGGCAACCGGCCGCGCACGAAGACCCGGCCGACGTACGACGACGCCCCCGTGGGGTGGGTGACGAACGTCGACCGCGGGCGGTTCGGCGTGCTGATCGACGACCACGTCATCACGGCGACGAAGGCCCGCGAGCTCGGCAAGAAGTCCGTCGTCACCGGCGACCACGTGTCGCTCGTCGGGGACGTCTCGGGCGACCCCGGGTCGCTGGCACGAATCGTGAAGGTCGCCGAACGCACCACACTGCTGCGACGGAGCGCCGACGACTCCGACGAGGTCGAGCGCGTCATCGTGGCGAACGCCGACCAGATGCTCATCGTGGTGGCCGCCGCCGACCCCGAGCCGCGCACCCGCCTGATCGACCGGTACCTGGTGGCCGCGTTCGACGCCGGCCTCGACCCGATCCTCTGCATCACGAAGACCGACCTCGCCGACCCCGCTGCGTTCCTGGCGCACTTCGCGTGCCTCTCCTTACGGATCGTGACGAGCCGCTCGGACGACGTCCCGTTCGAGGCGCTGCACGAGCTGCTCGACGACAAGGTGACCGTGACCGTCGGGCACTCCGGTGTGGGCAAGTCGACCCTGGTGAACGCCCTGACCGGGTCGACGCGCGCGATCGGCGTCGTGAACTCGGTGACCGGTCGGGGGCGGCACACGTCGTCGTCGTCGATCGCGCTGCGGGTCCGCGACGGCGGGTGGATCATCGACACGCCCGGTGTGCGGTCGTTCGGCCTCGGGCACGTCGACCCCGCGAACGTCTTCCGGGCGTTCGCGTCGCACGCCGTGCCGGTGCTGCCCGCGCGGGACGGCATCCCGCTGGCGCAGGCGCACGACTGGGAGATCGTCGACCGGGTGCAGGACGGGGAGCTGGGGCCGACCGGTGTCGAGCGGCTCGACTCGTTCCGGGCGCTGCTGACCGGGATGGGCGCGTCCGACCCCGGTTCCGAGTAGCGCGCGGTGCGGTGATGCCGGCCGGTCGGCGGCCGGTCGGCGGCTGGTCGGCGGCTGGTCGCAACACCCCGCGGTGCGTGCGGCGAGTGGTCACGAACTGTCGGCTGGGGGTGCGGCAACCGACAGTTCGTGACCACTCGAGCGTCGGCGCGCGGTGAGTCGTGACCACTCCGGTTCCCGCGCAACCTCGCACCGGACGGCGCCTCGGCACCGGGCCGCCGTCGACAAGCACGCATCGGGGTTGTACAGTTGCGGTCGTGTCTGAAGTTGCAAAGTACAACTTTGCGCCGACCCCCGCTGTCGACGCCCCGTCCCCGAGCACGACGACGACGTCGCACGCGCACCACTCCCCCACCCACAAGTCCCCCCGGCCCACGAAGCCGCAGCGCTCCGACAGCGTCGTGCGCCCCGCCGGCCTCGGTCGCGTGCTGCTGACCTTCGCCTCGCACATCCTCGTGCCGCTGTTCCTGGCCGCCGGCATGGGCCTGGCGTACCTCGGCGCGTTCCACGCCCCGGCACCGCAGGAACTGCCCGTCGGCATCGTCGGTCAGGGCGCGGCCACCCAGGTGTTCGCCCAGACCGTGACCGACCAGTCCGACGGGGCCCTCGTGGCCCACGTCGTCGGCTCGACGAAGGCGGCCGAGCAGCAGGTGCGCGACCGCGACCTCGCCGCGGTGTACGCGCCGACGGCGACGGGTGCCACGCTCTACGTCTCGACCGCCGCGTCGGAGACGACCGCGAGCGCCGCGCAGAAGGTGTTCCTGCCGATCGCCTACGACCAGCACGTGCCGTTCCGGGTCGTCGACGTCGTGCCCACGGGCGACCAGGACACCACCGGCCAAGGGCTGTTCTTCCTGCTCGTCGCCCTGAGCGTCGGCGGGTACGCGTCCGCGATCGCCGTGGCCTCGGTCGCGACGAAGCTCCGTGCCGTGTGGACCGCGGTCATCGGGCTCGCCACCGCGGGGGTAGTCGCCGGCATCGGCGTGATCGTCGCCGGACCGATCTACGGCGTCATCACCACCCACCACTGGCAGGTGTTCCTGTTCGCCTGGCTCTACGACGCGATCATCGTCGCGCTCGGCGTCGGGCTGCACCCCGTGCTCGGACGGTGGACCACCCCGATCCTCACGATGCTGTTCGTGATGCTGAACTTCACGTCGTCCGGCGGGATCTTCCAGCCGGCCTTCCAGCCCGGGTTCTTCGCCGCCCTGCACACCTTCTGGAGCGGTGCCGCGTGGCTGCAGGCCGCACAGGACCTGCAGTACTTCCCGGACGCCTCGCTCGGCCGGTCGTCGCTCGTGCTCGCCCTCTGGCTGGCCGCCGCGCTCCTGCTCTGCGTCGTCGTGCACGGGCTCGTCGCCCGCCGGACCCGCATCGCCCGCGAGCGCGAGGCCACCCGGCTCGAGGAAGAAGAGGTCGTCGCCGCGTAGCGACGGTAGGTTGGGCGACGTGGACCTCAGCGCCGACCTGGACTTCGCCCGCTCCCTCGCCGACACCGCCGACGCGATCAGCCTCGAGCGCTTCCGTGCCGCCGACCTGCACGTGACGAAGAAGGCCGACAGCACGCACGTCACCGACGCCGACCAGGCCGTCGAACGGGCCCTGCGCGCGCGACTCGCCGCCGAGCGACCGGACGACGCGTTCCTCGGCGAGGAGACGACGGCGGACACCGGGGCCGAGGCCGTCAGCGAAGGGCACCGCCAGTGGGTGGTCGACCCGATCGACGGCACCGCCAACTACCTGCGTGGTGTGCCGGTGTGGGCGACCCTCATCGCACTCGCGGTCGACGGCCGCCCGGTGCTCGGCGTCGTCAGCGCTCCCGCCCTCGGCAAGCGCTGGTGGGCGGCCGAGGGCTCCGGCGCGTTCTCGCTGGACGGGCCGCTCCGGGTCTCCGGGGTGTCCGAGCTCGCCGACGCGAGCCTCAGCTACAACAGCATCCAGCAGTGGGACGACGACGACCGCCTCGAGCCGCTCGTCGACCTGTCGCGCCGGGTCTGGCGAACCCGGGCCTACGGCGACATGTGGTCGTACATGATGGTGGCCGAGGGCGTCCTCGACGTCGCCGGCGAACCGGACCTGAAGCCGTGGGACATCGCGGCCCTCGTCCCCATCGTGGAAGAGGCCGGCGGCCGCTTCACCTCGCTCGACGGTGACCCCGGGCCGTGGCACGGCAGCGCCCTCGCCTCGAACGGCCTGGTCCACGACGCCGTCGTCGAGGTCATCCGCCGCGACGCCTGAGCACGGTCGGCGGGCGATCAGCCGCGCTCGGCGGGACCCGACGCCTCGGTCTGCTCGGCGGACCCCGCAGCCGAGCTGGAGTGCTCGGACTCACCGTCGGAACGCCGCGCCGCGCGCCGACGCGCCACCAGGTCCGCACCGGCCAGCACCAGCGCCAGCGCCATCAGCGACACCGTGAACGTCGTGCCACTGCGGAACGCGTCGTGGTACGCGTCGAGACGCCCGCCCGACCCGCCGGATCCCGACCCCGCCGCCTCGCTCCGCACGATGCCGTAGAAGATGCTCGTCGCGACCGCGGTGCCGATCGCGGTGCCGACACGCTGTCCGAGCTGCTGCATCGAACCCGCCACCCCGGACTGTTCGACCGGGATCTCGGCCAGGGTCAGGGTCTGGTTCGGCGACACCACGAACCCGCCACCCAGTCCGCCCACCAGGAACGCACCGGCCATCGCCCACGGGGTGACCTCCGGAGGGGTGGCGACGGCGGCGACCATGAGCAGCAGGAAGCCGACGACGACCATCCCGAGCCCGGCGACGACCAGCGCCCGCCCGACCCGGTCGACGATCCGTCCGCCGATGTAGGAACCCACGGCACTCGTCGCGGCGAAGGGGATGCTCACCATGCCGGCGAACAGCGGTGCGAGCCCGAGGCCCTCCTGCAGGTACAGCGTCACCATGAGGAACGACGCCGGCAGGGCCGCGAAGTAGACGGCGACGATCGACAGCCCGTTGCGGTACGACGACAGCCGGAACAGCTCGAAGTGCACCACGGGCGACTTGCCCTGCCGCTTGAACCGCTGCTCCCAGAGCACGAACAGCACGAGGAACACCGCGAAGCCGACGAGCCAGAACCAGCGGGTCGCGGAACCACCGCCGCCGCTGGTCAGCACGAACGGCAGCATCAGGGTGATGATGGCGGCACCGAGCAGCAGGATGCCGACGACGTCCAGTTCGCGGTCCTGCGCCTTCCCCTGGGCACCTCTCGGCAGCAGGCGGACGGCGAAGAGCAGTGCGGCGATCCCGAGGGGCACGTTCATCCAGAACAGCAGCCGCCAGCCGGACTCCTCGCCGCCGATCGCGATGAGGCCACCGCCGATGGTCGGCCCGAGGGCGGTGGAGATGCCGATCATCGCCCCGAACAGTCCGAACGCGCGGCCCCGCTCCGGCCCGCGGAACAGCTGCTGCACGAGTCCGATGACCTGGGGCATCTGGATCCCGGCGGCGAAGCCCTGCAGGATCCGGGTGACGATCAGGACCTGGATGTTCGGTGCGACCGCGCACAGCAGGCTCGATCCGGTGAACGCGCTGAGCCCCACGATGAACATGACGCGCCGGCTCTTCAGGTCCCCGAGCCGACCCGCGGGCACGAGGGCGAGGCCGAACGCCAGCGCGTACCCCGCCACGATGAGCTGGAGCGACGAGCTGGTGGCCCCGAGCGACTGCTCGATCGAGGGCAGCCCGACGTTCACCTTGGACAGGTCGAGGATCGTCAGGGCCGCGACCGCCACGCACACGGCGAAGGCACGCCACCGGGTGCGGTCATCGAGGCGGGCGTCGGTCGGTTCGGCGTTGGACATCCCGTCCGTGCTACACCTGCGACGACGAACGAGGTCCGGACAGACCTGTACCCCGGTTCCGTCCGGCGGACCCGGATCGGGGTGCAGAGGGCGGGTGTCACACCCCCTCGTGGCCCCCCGTACTGGGGGCACCGTTCTGGACATCTGCTCGCCGGAGTCCGCTCGGCGGGCCGGTACCTGAGTTATCGTGCTCCAGACGGCAGGTCACGTGATGCTCTCGGATTCCCTAGATCCGGACGGCGGAACAGACCGGTCGTGTTCGTCCGAAGACCCTAACCCGAGGGGTGATACAGACGATGACATCATCGTTCCCGAGCGGAACCGAGTGCACCCACACTCGTCGACCGCATCCAATCCACGACAGTTCCGGCGCGCGCTCAGTCGCCGCCGCTCGTCCGCACTCCGCCACGGTCACCCGCCGTGCAGCAGTCCGGTCCGCCTCCGTGCGCCCCGTCGCAGCGACCCCCGTGTTCGCCGACGCCCTCCTCGCAGCATCCACCTCCGGACCCGGAGGCCGGTGAGTCATGGCACTCACCGGTCGACGTCTCGAGGTCGACCGGATCGCGACCCTCGCAGTGCTCCCACGGGAGTCCGCGATGGTCGTGGTCGGCGACCCTGGTTCCGGACGCAGCAGCGTCCTCGACGCGGTCTCGAACCGCGTTTCCCTCCCCGTCGTCCGGGTCGGTGTCAACGGGAGTGAATCCCGCTGGCCACTGGCCGGGGTGACCTCCCTGTTCACCGCGCTCGACGACCCCCGAGCGACCGCGCACATCGCCCACCTGCTGCAGGCAGGCGGGACCGCGGCCGCCGTGACGGCCGGGCTGGCGGCGGCGCACGACTTCCTCGACGCCGTGCACGCCCTGACCCTCCCGCCGACGCTCGTCCTCATCGACGACCTCGACCGGATGGACACGGAGAGCCAGGAACTCATCGCGTTCCTCGCCGGACGACTCGCGGGCACCGCCCTGCGCGTCGTGGCGACGGTCCGCTCGGTGCCGTCGGACGGTCCGCTCGCGGCCCTGCCGACCCTGCGCATCGAACCGCTGCCGTCGGACGAGGCCCTGGTCCTCGCCCGGGCCATGGCACCGGCCGAGGCGAACGACGGCGTCCTCGCCGTCCTCGCCGAGGAGACCGGTGGCAACCCCGGCGCGCTCCGCGAACAGCTCGCGGTGCTCACCCGGGAGCAACTCACCGGTGCGGAGCCGATCGTGCTCCCGCTCCGACCCACTCCGATGACCGAGGCCATCGCGGCACTCGCACTCGGGCCCGCCGCGGGACGCGATCTGGACGTCCTCGCGAAGCTCGCCCTGGTGCCCGTCGCGAAGACCACGGCGTGGGACCGGGACGAGCTGGACGACCTGGTCGGGGCCGGTCTCGCGACCGTCCGCGGACAGAGCGTCACCGTCCGGCACCCGCTGGTCCGTTCCGCGCTCTACTGGCGGATGCCCGCCCGTGACCGTCGTGCGGCACACGCCGAGCTGGCCACGGCGAGCGCGGAGAGCGACCCGCGGTCGGCCGCGTGGCACCGGAGCTTCGTCGACGACGTCCCCGACGTGGTCGCACTGCTCCAGGCTGCACGGTCGTACGTCGTGGACGGCAACGTGCACGCTGCGATCGCGCTGACCGAGCGTGCCCTGCACGTCGGTGGCGGGACCGAGGACGAGCACGTCGCGCTCCTCGGGGTCGCGGAGGCCATGCTCGGCAAGCGCTTGCTCGGCTTCGCCGCGCGGTACCTCGCGGCGCTCCGTCCGTTCCGGACGACGCCGGACGAGGTCCGCCGGCTCCGGCTGCAGTACTCGGCCGAGTACCTCAGCGGTGACGCCGTGCACGCGGACGAGCTGCTCGTCCCCGTCGACGCGACCGACCCGGCGGAGGTGGACGCCGTCGCCGGTCTGATGGCCATGGTGGCGTGCTTCCGTGCCGAGGCGTGGGAGCTCGACCAGGCGAAGGATCTGCTGCACCGGATCGAACCGCTCGAGGGGTCGGCGTCCGCGCACACCCTCGAGATCGCGACGACCGCGCGGGAGCTCATCGCTGCCGTGGACGGCGTGCTGCCGCCCGACACGGAGCTGCACGACGGGCTCGCGACGTCGGAGCTCGTGGCGATGTCCGACCCGGCCCTGCTGCTGCTCGCCCACGCGCTGAGCATCGGCGAGCGCTACCGGAGCGCGCGACGGGTGTTCGCACTCGTGCTCGCCCGGGGGCAGGAGACCGCAGCGGTGTGGACCGAGGCGGCGCGCTACCTGACGGCCGAGAACGAGGTGCGCTCCGGCAACTTCCGGCAGGCGCTCCGCGCGATCGACGTGTGGGAGTCCGGTTCGTCCGTCGCCGAGCGGTTGCGTGAGCCCTCCCGGGCGATCGCCGTCGCGTGGCGGCACTTCGCCGAGGGCCGTTCCGCCGAGGCGCTCGACGTCGTGGACCGGTGCCTCGAGCACCGTTCGACGAGTCGGCTCTGGGGTGCGACGGCGAAGCTGCACGCGCTCCGCGGCAAGGTCCTGCTGCTCGACGGCCGCCTCGACGAGGCAGCCACCGCGCTCGAGGCCGCCGACGCCATCGGTCGGTCGCTCCGGAACCCCGCGGTGCTCCGGCACCTCGGTGACCTGGTCGAGGCGTACGTGCGTCTCGGACGGATCGACGACGCGCGGGCGATCACGGCCCGTCTGGCGGCGGACCACCATGCCCGTCCCGGGCGCTGGGGTGCCCTCGTGCTGGCGCGGAGCCTCGCGCTCGTCGCCGACGACACCACCCGCGAGACGGCTCGTCGCCGTGCGCTGGAGCTGTTCCAGCCGCACGACTCGCAGTACGAGCGGGCTCGCACGTTCGCGGCGCTGGCCGCGGTCGGCAACCCGGCTGAGCGTCCGCGCCTCGGTGCGGCGGCGGCGGCGGCGTACGAGGCGGCCGGCCTGCGTCGACCGCTGGTGACGCCGGCGCCGGCTGCGGCGATGCCGCAGTTCGGCACGGGCTCGTCGTCGATCCGGTCCGCACCGGTGCTCTCGCCGGCGTTCCCGGGGACGCCGCGCAGCGCCCCCGACGCGTCGGCGGTGCTCACGTCGCTGACCGCCGAGGAGCGTGCGGTGGTGCAGAAGGTCACCGAGGGCTACCGCAACCGCGAGATCGCCTCGTCGCTGTTCATGTCGCAGCGCACGGTGGAGCTGCGGCTCACGCAGATCTACCGCAAGGTCGGCGCGCGGTCGCGATCGCACCTGGTCGCGCTCCTCACGTAGGAGACGCACCACAGGACGGAGGGGAGGCCCGGTACCAGCTGGTACCGGGCCTCCCGTCCGTCGTCCCTCGCTTGGTGCGCCGGCGGTTGCGGGAGTCCGCACGCGACCGCAGCGCGGTGTGCCCCCGCACGCGGGGAACCGCAAGAGCGTCCGACGGGTGTTGCCGTGTGGTCGGCGGCGGGTGAGGCTTCTCCTGCACCGACCGCCGTGCCCCTCCCCCGGGGGCCAGCCCGCGGTACCTCGTCCGGTACCCGAACCCCTCGGCCCAACGACACCGACGTCCGTCCTCGCCTGATCCGAGGACGGGCGTCGGTTCCCGGGCCGGGAGGCCCCGGACGCGCGGCAGACCCGACGGCGGTCGGTGCCGCACCAGTCCCACCTCCCCGTTCCACCCACCCTCGTTCCCCCGAAGGGACAGCCGATGTGCGGCATCATCGCGGCCCGCGTGTCTGACGACGCGACCCCCTACCTGCTCGACGGACTCGAACGACTCGAGTACCGCGGGTACGACTCCGCCGGCATCGCCGTCCGGACGGCCGCCGGCCGCACCGAGACGATCCGCTCGGTCTCCCGCGTCGGCGACCTGCGCACCCTCGTCGCTGCACGCTCCGGTGACGCGCTCACCGGCGTCGGCATCGGCCACACCCGCTGGGCCACGCACGGTGCCGTGCGTGAGGCGAACGCGCACCCGCACGCCGACTGCACCGGCCGGATCTCGATCGTGCACAACGGCATCATCGAGAACGCGGACCGGCTGCGGCAGACGCTCGAGGCGCAGGGCCACCGCTTCCGGTCCGACGTCGACTCCGAGGTCATCGCGCACCTGGTCGAGCGGGCCCTCGCGGTCGACCCGGACCTGATGCTCGCGGTGCAGATCGCGACGGCGCAGCTCGAGGGCTCCTGGGCGATCGTGGTCCTGGACGCCCGGGACGGCCGCATGGTCGTGGCGGCGGACCGTTCGCCGCTCGTCGTCGCCCGCTCCGGCCGTGGTGACTTCGTGGCGAGCGACATCGGCGCGATCGCCGAGTGGTGCGAGACGTTCGTGGCGCTGCGCGACGGCGACGTCGTCGAGCTCGGTGAGGCCTGGACGTGGTCGTCCGACGGCATCACGGTGCCCGTGCCGTTCCCCACGCCGTCCCCGTTCGCCGCCGCCGCGCTCGACCTCGGCGACCACACCGACCACATGGCGAAGGAGATCGACGAGCAGGCCGACGTCGTCGCCACGATCCTGGACCGGGTGGCCCGGCGCACCGCCGACGGCAGCATGTGGGTGGGTCTCGGCCTGGCCGGCTTCCACCGGCTGGCGATCGTCGCCTGCGGCACGTCGTTGAACGCCGGTCAGGTGATCGCGACCGCACTGCGCGGGATCGGCGGGGTGCCGACCGACATCGTCGTCGCGAGCGAGGCCGAACAGGCCGTGCTCGGTCCGGGCACCCTGGTCGTCGCGATCAGCCAGTCCGGTGAGACCGCGGACGTGCTCCGCGCCCTGGACCGGTTCGAGGACCGCCACCCGGTGCTCGCACTGACGAACAACATGCACTCCTCGCTCGCCCGACGGGCCGACGCCGTGCTCGACTGCCACGCCGGCCCGGAGATCGGGGTCGCCGCCACGAAGACGTTCACGGCGCAGGTCGTCGTCGGCGTCGCGGCGATGATCTCCGCGATGGTGGCCTCCGGCCGCATCGAACCGTCACGCGCGCAGGTGCTCGTCGACGAGCTGCTCGACCTGCCGGCCCGGATCGAGCACGCTGCGCGGGTGTCCGCCGAGCGGATGCCGCTGCTGGTGTCGAGCGTCAAGGAGGCGACGGGCTTCCTCTTCCTCGGCCGCGGCGCCGGGTTGCCGTACGCCGCCGAGGGCGCCCTGAAGCTCAAGGAGCTCAGCTACCGTTGGGCCGAGGCGTACCCCGCCGGCGAACTCAAGCACGGGCCGCTCGCGCTGGTGGACGACGGCACCCCGGTGGTCGTCATCGACCACGGCGAGCCGAAGATCCAGTCGGCGATCGCCGAGGTCCGGGCCCGCGGTGGCTTCGTCATCACGATCGGCGGCGAGACCGCGGACATCCCCGCGCTCGGCCGCCGTGGCACCGGCGACCTGGCCTGGGGCGCGATGACCGCGCCCTGGGGGCCGCTCGAGGCCGTCGTGCCGCTGCAGATGCTCGCGCGGGAACTGGCCCTGCAGCTCGGGTGCGACGTCGACAAACCCCGGAACCTCGCGAAGTCGGTGACGGTCGAATAGCCGGGCGCCGACGCGTGAACCGTCTGACGGTGTTCCTCGCCGTCCTCACCGCCCTGGCGATCACCGGCACCGTGGTCCTGGTCACGGTGGTGCTGACGACGCCCGTGCTCCCCTGACGCCGATCCCGCAGGGTCTTCCTGGGCGGGGCTGCGATGCTGGTCCCTTGACCACAGCAGCCCCGCCCCTCGTCTTCGTCGCGCTCCTCGTCGGCGCCGTCCTGCCGTTCGTGCCGTTCGTCGGCCGGGTGGCCCGCATCGCGGCGACCATCGCGCACGAGGTCGGTCACGCGATCGTCGTCGTGCCGTTCGGCGGGCGGATCCAGCGGATCGAGCTGCACCCGGACGGGTCCGGCGAGGCCTGGGTCCAGCTCGGCCGGGTGCCCGGCGGTGTCCGGTGGCTCGTCCGGATCCTGAACCTGTACGCCGGCTACAGCGCACCCCTGTGGGCGGGGGTGCTCCTGGTGACGGGGGTGCTGCACGGCGCACGGTGGCTGCCCGTGGTGGTGCTCGCGGTCATCGGGCTCGTCGCGCTGGCGTTCGTCCGGAACTGGTTCGGCCTGCTCGTCGTGCTCGGCTTCGACGCGCTCGCCCTGTGGGTGGCCGTGCGCCCGTCCGAGACGACCGTCCTGGTGGTCGCCGCCGTCGGGGCCTTCTTCGTCGTCGACGGCCTGCGCTCGGTGGTGCAGGTCGGGCGCTGGCTGGTCACCGGCGCCCGGGTGCAGACCGACTTCCACATCGCCGCAGCCGAGATGCGGGTGCCGGCGTCCCTGTGGTTCGTGCTGTTCGTCGCCGTGAACGCCGTCGCGGTGTGGCTGGCGCGCGAGCCGCTGCTCCAGGTCTGGGACACCGTCGTCACCGGGGTCGGCGCGCTCGTCTGAGGCTGCGCTCGCGTAACCGGGGGCCGCAATCGCCTGTCCGCGCCGAGGGGCTGCGAGGCTACCGCCAGATGACCCCCGGAGGTGTCCCATGGCGACCGACGACCACGGCTTCGCGACCGAGCAGGTACACGGCGGCTTCGTGCCCGACGCCGGGCACGGCGCCCGGGTCCCCGCGATCCACATGTCCTCCGGGTTCCTGTTCGACGACTTCGACCAGGCCCGCGACCGCTTCGCCGACACCGACGACGGCTACACCTACACGCGCCTCGGCAACCCCACGAACGCCGACGTCGAGCGTCGCGTGGCGCTGCTCGAACGCGGTGTCGCAGCGATCCTGGTCGGCAGCGGTCAGGCAGCGGCCACCGTGGCGTTCCTCGGCCTGCTGCAGGCCGGCGACCACGTCGTCAGCGCCCGGAGCATCTACGAGGGCACCCGCGGCCTGCTGCTGCAGAACCTCGGCCGGCTCGGCATCGAGGTCGACTTCGTCGCCGACGCCCGCGACCTCGACGCCTGGGCCGCCGCGGTCCGACCGAACACGAAGGCGTTCTTCGCCGAGACGATCCCGAACCCGAAGAACGACGTCCTCGACATCACCGGCGTCGCCGAGACCGCGCACCGCGCCGGCGTCCCGCTGATCGTCGACAACACCCTGGCCACGCCGTACCTGGTGCGCCCGGTCGAGCACGGTGCGGACATCGTCGTGCACTCGGCGTCGAAGTTCCTGTCCGGCCACGGTGCCGGACTCGGCGGCGTGGTCGTCGACGGCGGCCGGTTCGACTGGACCGCGGCCCCCGAGCGCTGGACGCACCTGACCAGCCCCGAACGGTCCCTCGGCGGCGAGAGCTACGTCGAGCGGTACGGCAACCGGGCGTTCGCCGTGTTCGCCCGCGACGTCGTCGCCGCACGCATCGGTCCGGCGCCGTCCCCGTTCAACGCGTTCCTGCTCCGCCAGGGCATCGAGACGCTGTCGCTGCGGGTGGAACGCCACTGCGCGAACGCGCTGGCCGTGGCGTCCTGGCTGGACCAGCAGCCGGAGGTGACGAGCGTCGACCACGCGGGCCTGGCCTCCAGTCCGTTCCACGACCTCGCCCAGCGCTACCTGCCCCGCGGGGCCGGGTCCGTCTTCGCCTTCACGCTCGCCGGTGGCGAAGCCGCCGCGCGGGCGTTCATCGACGCCGTGCAGCTGTTCAGCCGGATGACCCACCTGGGCGACGTGCGCTCCCTGATCCTGCACCCGGCCACCACCACGCACGTCGGCCGCACGCCGGAGGAGCGAGCTGAGCAGGGGATCAGCGACGGCTTGATCCGCCTGTCGGTCGGCATCGAGGACGTCGCGGACCTGCTCCGCGACCTGGAACGCGGGTTCGCCGCGGTGCGGTCCTCAGACGCCGCCGCCGGCCTGGAGGCGCGTGGAGCGTCGGACGCGCAACGCACAGCGGTCGGTGGGCCGGCCCTCGACCGGCAGGAGCGCTGAATGGCCGGGCTGCAGCACTTCGGGTACTTCTTCTCGCGCGGCTTCGGCCCCCAGGCGTGGGGGCGGTCCGACTGGGACTGGGGCCACGACTGGACGAAGCCGGACCTGTACCAACAGTCCGTCCGGACGCTCGAGCAGGCCGGCATGGACCTGGTCATCGCCGAGGACGCCGTCTCGCTCGGCTCCCCCGCGACCCTCGACCTGCGCATCCGGCAGGCGTACGGCGGCCCGAAGCACGACCCCCTCCTGCTCGCCCCGTACCTGTTCGCCGCCACCTCGCACATCGGCATCGCGCCGACCGTCAACGCGGGCATCACCCCGCCGTACCTGGCGGCACGGCAGTTCGCGACCCTGGCGCACCTGTCCTCGGACCGGCTGGGCATCAACGTCGTCACCGACGTCGGCAGCGCACGCCACGCCGGCCTGCCGCCGCTGCCGCACGACCAGGCGTACGACCGCGCCGAGGAGTGGATCACCCTGCTCCGCCGGCTCTGGCACTCGTGGGGCGACGCGTACGTCGGCGCACCGGACTCCTGGCACTTCGCGGACGGCGACGCCCTCGACGCGTTCCACCACGAGGGCGCCCACTTCACCGCTGACGGTCCGCTCAACGCCCTGCCGTTGGCGTCGGACCCCGTGGTCGTCTCCCCCGGTGGCTCGGGCCGGGGGCTCGCGTTCGCCGGCACCCACTCGGACGTGCAGCTCGCGCTCGCGCCGCTGTCCGCCGCCGCGGTGACGGACTACCGCGCCCGGGTGATCGCGGCAGCCGAGGCCGCAGGGCGGTCCACTGCGGACCTGCGGATCCTGTTCGTGCTCAAGCCCGTGATCGTGTCCTCGCCGGAGGAGGCCGACCGCATCGTCGCGGCGTCCGAGCACCCCACCGACGACGCGCTGCGTGCGGCGGCGGTCGCGTGGTCGAGCGACTCCGAGACCGACCTGCTCGCGCTCGACCTGGACGCCCCGGTGCCCGACGGGACCTTCGGTGAGCACGTCTCGGCCGGCACGATCCGCGGGCTGCTCGGGGACACCCCGGACGCACCGCTGCGGGAGCTGCTCACCCGCAAGGCGCGGCAGGGGCGGATCGCGTCGGGCTCGGGGTCCGGATCGCGGTCCGGGTTCGTCGGGACCGCGGACGAGTTCGCGGACTTCATCGAGGAACTCGGCAGCGACGCCGACAACGACGGGATCATCTTCTCGGGCGACCTGCACCCGGTGCAGATCCACCGGATGTTCGGCGACCTGGTGCCCGTGCTGCGGCGCCGCGGGCTGCTGCGACGGGAGTACGGCGCCGGAGGGATCCGGGGGAACCTGTTCGACTTCTAGCGGGAGCGGCTGCGAGCTACTTCTTCTTCTTGGACTTCTTCTTCCCGTCGTCGTCCTTCTTCTTGGACTTCTTCTTGTCGTCGTCCTTCTTCTTGGACTTCTTCTTGTCGTCGTCCTTCTTCTTGGACTTCTCCTTCTTCCCGTCGCCGTCCTGCTTCGACGTCGCCTTGCTCGCACCCGCCGGCAGCGGCAGGACGGCCGACACAGCCTCCGGCTCCGCCTGCGCGGCGTCAGCGTCAGCGTCAGCGTCAGCGTCAGCGTCAGCGTCAGCGGACGCAGGCTCGTTCTCGGGCGACTCCACCCCGTCGATCGGCTCGACGACCACGGCCGACCCGGTGTCCAGCTCGACGTCGACCGCGTGCTCCTCGAGCACCGGCGCCAGGGCGTCGGCGACCCGTTCGACCGTCAGCACCGCGTCCGCCTCGGCGAGCCGGAGCAGGGCCTGCGCGGCCCGCACCCGGGTGGTCGCCTTGCGCGCGAGGACGTCCGACCGCGCCCCCTCGAGGAACGTGCGCAGCTCGCGTTCCACGGCGGAGCGTCCGCGCGGGGCAGCGCGGTCGAGCCGATCGAGTTCCCCGGCGACCCCGGAGACGTCGTCGGCGACGTGCTCGTGGCGGACCGACTCGACGAGCGCGGCGATGGCGGACGCGGCACGTTCGACCCCGGCCGAACGCTGGTCGAGCACGACGAGCATCTCGACCACCGAGCCGTACGTGACGGTCTCGAGCCGCACCGGTTCGGCACCGCGACCGCGCACGACCAGGCGGGCGTCGGGGTTCGGCAGCCAGGCCGCGAGGGCCGCGACCGTGGCGACGGAGCCCACGATCCGCTCGTACTCGCTGAGCACCACTCGTTCCTGCTCCCGCAGACGGACACGGATCGCGATCTCCTGCACCACGTGCTGACCTCTCGTTCGGGTTCGACGCGAGCGTGTTCTGCGCGCCTGCTCCGGAGCGTAGTCCTCGGACGTGGCGGAACAGCGAACGCCCCGGCACTGTCCAGGGACGGTGCCGGGGCGTTCAGGTGGCGCAGCGTGACAGCGGTTCGTCGTTCGGCGAATGGTGGAGATGGGGGGAATCGAACCCCCGTCCATCGCTGCAATTCGACGTCTTCTACGGGCGTATCCGGATAGTTCGTTCTGCTCGGCCCCGTCCTTTGCTACCGGCTTCTAGGACGACGGGCCCAGTCTCAGTGCAAGTCCCGCACGGCCCTGAGGCGCAACCGTGCAGCAAGTCCTCTGGATGACGCCGGTATCAGGTTAGAAGACGATCACCTGGCCGACGGACTTCATGTGCTGGGCTGCTTACGCAGCGAGAGCGAAGTCAGTGCGCTTGGAATTGGCACTTGTTGTTTTCCACGGATCGTTAACGAGATAACCGTGGGTCCTCGGCCCGCTTCCCGTCGGCACACAGGCAATGTCGAAACCGATCATCCCCATGCGGGCCGGACGTGCGAGCCGCTGTCACGCTGTTGAGTTGCCAATGCCCCTGTCGGAGCAGTCCCTCAGTCTAGCCGAGGAGATACGTCGGCGCTACTCGCCGACGCGGTTCCGGGTGCGCATGGCCCGCTCGGCCTCACGCTTGTCGGTCTTCTCGCGCAGCGCCTGGCGCTTGTCGAACTCGCGCTTGCCCTTCGCGACAGCGATCTCGATCTTGGCCCGACCGTCGTGGAAGTAGATCTGCAGCGGCACGAGCGTGTACCCGCCCTGGGCCGTCTTGTGCGAGATCTTCACGATCTGCTGCTTGTGCAGGAGCAGCTTGCGCTTCCGTCGGGGCGAGTGGTTGTTCCACGTGCCCTCGGTGTACTCCGGGATGTGCACGGCGTCGATCCACGCTTCGCCACCGTCGATGTAGGCGTACCCGTCCACCAGGGACGCCCGCCCCATCCGCAGGGACTTCACCTCGGTGCCGGACAGGACCATGCCCGCTTCGTACGTGTCCTCGATGAGGTAGTCGTGCCGGGCGCGACGGTTCGTCGCGACGATCTTCTCCCCGCGTTCCTTCGCCATGACGACTCCTCTCGATGGTGACCGGTGCAGTGTGCTGCGTGGGTCTTCCCGCGCAGCCCTACAGACTACTCAACACGAAGCGGGCGGCGCACCTTCCCGGCGCGCCGCCCGTTCGCGGATGCTGTGCTGGGTCAGACCTTCAGGTACCGGCGGATGGCGATCGACGCCGACGCCGCGGCGAGGAGCACGCCGATCACGATCACCGCCGGGACCACGATGGCCGCGTCCCCCATGCCGATGAACGCCGTGCCGGTGAAGCGCTCCGCCAGGAAGTTCCGGACGAAGAACCAGACCACGGCGGTGATCGCGCCACCGGCCAGGACGGCTCCGATGGCGGCGGCGATCACCCCCTCGAGCACGAACGGTGTCTGGATGAACCGGTTCGACGCACCGACGAGCCGCATGATGCCGAGCTCTCGCCGTCGACTGAACGCCGACAGACGGATCGTCGTCGCGATGAGCAGCACCGCCGCCACGAGCATGAGGGCCGCGATGCCGATCGCCGTGTACGACGAGGCGTTGAGCAGGTTGAAGATCGGCTGCAGGTACCCGCGTTGGTCGACGACGCTCTGCACGCCGGCGACCTTCGACAGGCTCTCGACCAGGACGTCGGCCTGCGAGGGGTTCTTCAAGTTCACCCAGAAGGTCTCGTTCAGGTACTCCGGCTTGACGAACTCCGTCGCGGCCGAGTCCTTGAACTGCTCCTTGAACCGGGTGAAGGCCTGGTCCTGGTTCTCGTAGTAGGTCTTCTCGATGTACGGCTTGAGCGTCGACGAGTCGAGCTGCGCCTGGACCTGCTCGCGCTGGTCCGCGGTGGCCTTCGCGCCGGTGCAGTTGCCCGTGGTGTCGGTGTCGGTGCACAGGTAGACGGCGACCTGCGCCCGGTCGTACCAGTACCCCTTCATCTGGTTGATCTGCATCTGGAGCAGGATCGCCGTGCCGACGAAGGTCAGGGAGATGAAGGTCACGAGGACGACGGAGACGACCATCGACGCATTGCGCCGCAGGCCCGAGCCGACCTCGGACATGACGAGCCCGAGCCTCATCGGATGAGCCCCGGGATCGTCTGGATGCCGGTGGTGTTGGACACGGTGCCTCGCTGGATCGGGACGGCCTGGGTCTGGTAGCCGCCGGACTGCTCGTCGCGCAGGACGGTGCCGTTCGAGAGCTCGATGACCCGACGCTGCATCTGGTTCACGATGCTGGCGTCGTGCGTCGCCATCAGCACGGTGGTGCCTCCCTGGTTGATGCGTTCGAGGAGCGCCATGATGCCGGCGGAGGTGGTGGGGTCCAGGTTTCCGGTGGGCTCGTCGGCCAACAGGATCGCCGGCTTGTTCACGACGGCGCGGGCGATGGCCACACGCTGCTGCTCACCACCGGAGAGTTCGTGCGGCATGCGGGTGGCCTTGCCGGCGAGCCCGACGAGCTTCAGCACGTCGGTCACGGCCTCGCTGATGAAGCCCTTGCTCTTGCCGATGACCTGCAGCGAGAACGCCACGTTGTCGAACACGTTCTTGTTCGGCAGCAGACGGAAGTCCTGGAAGACCACACCGAGGTTGCGGCGGAAGTACGGGACCTTCCGCGATGCCAGGGACCCGAGGCGCTGCCCGAGCACGTGGATCTGCCCACTGGTGGGCTTCTCCTCCTTGAGCACGAGGCGCAGGAAGCTGGACTTGCCGGAACCGGACGCGCCCACGAGGAACACGAACTCGCCCTTGAGGATCTCGAGGGTGAGGTTGTCGAGCGCCGGACTCGGGTTGCCCGAGTAGACCTTGGTGACCTGGTCGAATTTGATCATGACCGGATCAGGGTAGGTCGCCCCGCTTGGAAAGCAAGCGAGGCGCGCGGCTCACGAACCCCTACTCGGCGGCGGATTGCTTGCGCCAGCGGATGCCCGCGTTGATGAAGCCGTCCAGATCACCGTCGAACACGGCTGAGGGGTTGTTCACCTCGTGCTCCGTCCGGAGGTCCTTGACCATCTGGTACGGCGCCAGCACGTAGGAGCGGATCTGGTCGCCCCAGCTCGCCGTGATGTTGCCGGCGAGTTCCTTCTTCTTCGCGTTCTCCTCTTCCTTCTTCAGGAGGAGCAGGCGCGACTGCAGCACGCGCATGGCGGCAGCACGGTTCTGGATCTGCGACTTCTCGTTCTGCATCGAGACGACGGTGCCGGTCGGGATGTGCGTCAGGCGCACCGCGGAGTCAGTCGTGTTGACGGACTGCCCGCCGGGGCCCGACGAGCGGAACACGTCGACGCGGATGTCGTTCTCGGGGATGTCGATGACGGCGGTCTCCGGCATGAGCGGGATGACCTCGACCGCGGCGAAGGACGTCTGGCGCTTGCCTGCGGCACCGAACGGCGACATCCGCACCAGGCGGTGGGTGCCGGCCTCGACCGACAGCGTGCCGAACGCGTGCGGGGCGTCGATCTCGAACGTCGCGGACTTGATGCCCGCTTCTTCGGCGTACGAGGTGTCCATCACGGTGGTCTTGAAGTTGTGCTGCTCGGCGTACCGCAGGTACATGCGGAGGAGCATCTCGGCGAAGTCCGCCGCGTCGACACCGCCCGCGCCGGCACGGATCGTGATGACCGCGGGACGGTCGTCGTACTCGCCGTCCAGGAGCGTCTGCACCTCGAAGTCGCCGATCATCTTCTGGATCGCCTTGAGCTCGGCGAGGGCTTCGTCGGCGGACTCCTGGTCGTCACCCTCGTTCGCCATCTCGACCAGCACCTCGAGGTCGTCGATGCGCTGCTCGGTGTCGGTGATCTTCTTCAGCTCCGACTGGCGGTGCGAGAGCGCGCTCGTCACCTGCTGCGCGTGGTCGACGTCGTCCCAGAGGTCCTGGGCCCCGGCCTGCTCGCTGAGGTCGGCGATCTCACGCTGCAGGCGGTCGACGTCGACCACCGAGCGGATGTTGCCGAAGGTCTCGCGAAGGGCGGAGAGCTGCTCGGTGAAGTCCAGTTCGACCATGGTCATCGATCCTACCGGCGCGAGTCCGACTCGGCCGACCGGGAGGCCCGGTGTCGGTCCGTCCCGCTGGTCGCGGTCTTCCCCCACGCGCCCTGCACCCCCGCTCCGTCCCCGCAGCACCGGATGACCGGCGCTTCGTCATCCGGGCCTCCGGTGCGACCTGGCGATGGCGTACCGTCGCAGCCGCACGCCTCCGCGGCGCTCGGTCGACAGCAGGACGGCGTCGTAGTGCTCCAACACCCCGATGGAGCCGTCGTTGTCATCGCGGCAGACGGCGATCACCGGGTCGATCCCGACGCGCGATGCGTGCGCGAGCACCTGGCCCAGCGCCCACGTCGCCACGCCTCGGCCCCTCGCCGACGGGCGGATCCCGTACCCGACGTGGCCGAACCGCTGCACGCCGTCCGCGTCTCCCGGAGCCCGGAGTGCGATCCCGCCCAGGACGCGGCCGTCCTCGACGATCCACCAGAGCGCTCCGGGTCTGGCGTGCAGTCGTCCGACCCAGGTGCGGAACCCGTCCTCGTCGCCGACGTCGTCGTGGGCGGTGATCCCGAAACCGTCCTCGTGCACGCCCGGCCCCCACTCGGCATGCGCTTCGGCCCACGCCTCGTACAACGCCGTCTGCGGTCTCACCAACTCGAGCATGTCCAAGTATCACAACGAAGCGGGTCGGTACGTCAGGACCAGAACCATGACCAGCCCCGCAACCGACCCAGCCGGAGCCGATCGATGGGCAGCCGCCGCCCGGCTCGCCGACGGCCAGAGCGACGACGGGTTCCACCGTCGCCGGACGCGCGTGTTCGTGTGGGTGGGGGCACTCGTCCTGGTCTCGTGGGCGGTCGGGGTGGTCCTGGCGCTGGTGCTGGTGCCGGCCACCGGGAGCAACCACGCGAGTGGCGGCGGTGGCGTGCAGCTGCTCCTCCAGCTCCTGCTGTTGCTGCTCGGGCTGGTCGTCGGCATCGTCGGTTTCGTGTGGGCGTACCGCTCCGGTCACTACGTCACTCGCTGGCGATCGGTGAGCAGCCCGCTCTCGCGCGCTGAGCAGCGGTCGGTGCGGCGTCAGATCGCCGGCAAGGAGCCGGTCGACGACGAGCACGCGGACATCGTCACCGCGGTCGCCGTGCAGAACCGTCGAGCCACGCTCGGCATCCTGCCGATCTTCGGCGCCCTGATGCTGTTCGCCGCGTCGACAGCGGTGAGCACGGACAGCGTGGCCATCAAGCTGCTCGAGCTCGTCGCGTCGCTCGCGTTCGTGGTCGGGCTCGTGCAACTCGCCTTCCAGTACCGGCGTGCCGGGCGCTTTCTCTCGGAGCGGCCGCTCAGCTGACGCCGTCCGCAACACTCGGCCGTCGGCGGCGTCGGCGCCTCAGGGCCAGCAGGAGAATGACCAACGACGCGGCTCCCCCGAGGAAGACCCCCGCTCCGATCCACGTCGTGACGAACGTGCCGTGCCCGAAGAGCGCGTTGATGAGCATGCCGAGCCCCACTGCCACAGCCGTGAGCAAGCCCGCGCAGGTCGGTTCGAGCCACGGAGGCGACAGGAGCGACCGTCGGTCGACCGGCAGGCCGCGGTCCAGTCGAGCGCGCGCAGCTTTCTCGCGGTCCTGGATCGCGATCCCGATCGTCGGTCCCCAGAACGCCACCGTCGCCTGGCTGCCGTCGGGATCGACCAGGATCAGGATCGCCATCGTCGCCACCGCGCCGCTGAGGTACCACCAGGGGAAGACCCGACGGATCGGGACGGCCCAGCGGCTGTCCGGCCGGGTGCCGTTCCGAGGGTGGCGCTCACCGCTGTTGGTGGCCATGGTCAGCGCTCCCGGCGCAGCCCTCGGATGAGCAGAGCGGTGCACACCAGCATCGTGCCGGAGAGGAGCATCGCGGCCCCGAGGACGGCAGTCGGTGTCCTTCCTGCGGCCACGAGCAGGACGATCCCGATGAGAGCGAGCGGATCACCGACGAGCAGGCCCACCAGGTCGGCGCTGCCCTCTGGTCTCGGAGTGGTCACGAGATCAAGCTACTGGCGCGCACGTGCGAGCTTCGCTTCGAACGCCGCAGCGATCTCGTCGTTCCACTCGGTCGAGCGGTACCAGTTGTCGTCCCGCGGCGGTCTGACGCGCGCTGGACGGCGGACGTCCCCTGCGTCGTGTACGTCGTCCTGCCCCAGCACCACGAGCAGCAGTATGCCCTGGAAGGGGACCGGCGTCAGCGTCGCAGCCGAGATCGCCGGTGTCCCACCCAGGCACTGACCAGGACGACGACCGCGCAGACGAGGGTGACGAACCCGAAGGGCCGGGATCCCGCCTGGGCGAACAGCGCGACCGAGACCCCGAAGAACACGATGCCGAGCAGGGCGAAGACGACCCACACGGCGGACGAGCGAAGCATGCCCGGAGTCAACCACTACCGCCCGAGCAGCGGCTCCCTCGATGCCATCCCCGCGGCACCGGCCCGTGCGACGGCATCCGGCAGCGCCGCCAGGAACGCGTCGACGTCGGCATCGGTCGTCGTGTGGCCGAGCGTGATCCGGAGCGCACCACGGGCGTCCTGCTCCGACAGCCCCATCGCGAGCAGCACGTGCGACGCCTCGGGCACACCGGCCTGGCACGCCGATCCGGTCGAGACCGCGACCCCGGCGGCGTCGAGCAGGAACAGGAGCGAGTCGCCCTCGCACCCGGGGAACGTGAAGTGCGCGTTGCCCGGCAGCCGGTCGACGGGGTCCCCCATCAGCACCGCTGACGGCACGGCTGCACGGACCCCGGCGATCAGCCGGTCCCGCAGGGCGACGAGCGACGGGTGCGGCATCGGCTCGGCGACGACCGCGCTGGCCGCCACGCCGAAGGCCGCAGCCGCCGGGGCGTCCTGCGTGCCGCTCCGCACCTGCCGCTGCTGCCCACCACCGTGGATGAGGGGCTCGACGGTGGCCTTCCGTCCGAGCACGAGCGCACCGATCCCGACGGGCCCACCGACCTTGTGCGCGGAGACGCTGAGCGCGTCGAGGCCGGACCCGGCGAACGACACCGGCACCTGCCCGTAGGCGGCGACCGCGTCGCTGTGCACGGGCACGCCGGAGGCGTGCGCGAGCTCGACGATCCGTGACACAGGCTGGATGGTGCCCACCTCGTTGTTCGCCCACAGGAACGTGACCAGGGCGACGTCCGAGGCGTCGGCGAGCCGCGCCTCCAGTCCGGCGAGGTCGACGCGACCCTGCGCGTCCAACGGGACCACGTCGATGACGGCGCCCTCGTGCGTCTCCAGCCAGGTCAAGGTGTCGACGGTGGCGTGGTGCTCGCCACCCGGGACGACGATGCGGGGCCGCCGGCGGTCGCGCTGGCGAGCCCAGAACAGGCCCTTCACGGCGAGGTTGATGCTCTCGGTGCCGCCGGAGGTGAACACGACCTCCACCGGGTCGGCGTCGAGCGAGCGGGCGACGGCGGCGCGGCCGTCCTCGAGCAGCATCTTGGCGCGCTGACCGGCGCTGTGGATGGACGACGGGTTGCCGACGGTGCCCAGGGCATCGGTGAAGGCGGCGAGCGCCTCCGGCAGGATCGGCGTCGTCGCGGCGTGGTCGAGGTAGACCGACAAATGCACCCCCTGGATCGAGCAGTGTCCAGGATACGCGCCGGTCCTCGTACCCTTGTCGCGTGCACGAGACAGCGATCGACCTCACACCGGGGTTCTCCCTGGGCGGGACCGTCCCCCGGTTCACCCTGCGGTCCGCGACGGCGACGGGCGTCGTCCTGGTCGTGGCGAGCGCGGGAAGCGCCGACGGCGCGGACGGTGCCGACCGCACCGACGGCGGGCCGACCCGGCACCCGCTCGAGCGGGTGCCGGACACGGACGTGTGGACCGGCGAGGTCCCCGGGATCATGCCCGGCGACCGCTACCACCTGCTCGTCGACGGGCCGGTCGGGCCGCGACACGAGTTCGACCCGACGCGTCCGCTGCTCGACCCGTACGCGCGGGGCATCCTGCCGACCGGCGACGAAGAAGCGGCCGGTCCCCGCTGGACCAGCGTGGTCGTCGACGACGCCTTCGACTGGGGCGGCGTCGTGAAGCCGCAGGTCCCGCTCGACCGCGCTGTCGTGTACGAGGCGAACGTCCGCACCCTGACGGCAGCGAACCCGCACCTGCCGCAGCACCTGCGCGGCACGTACGCCGGGGTCGCCCACGAGACCACGATCGCGCACCTGCACCGCATCGGCGTCACCACGCTCGAGCTGCTGCCCGTGCAGGCGTTCGACACCGAGCGGTGGCTCCGCGACGCCGGTCGTCAGAACGCCTGGGGCTACAACACGCTCGGTTTCTTCGCCCCGCACGCCGCGCACGCCTCGGCGCCTGCGCAGCAGGAGGGCGCCGACGCCGTCCTGCGCGAGTTCAAGGGCATGGTCCGGCTGCTGCACGAGGCCGGCATCCAGGTCGTCCTGGACGTCGTCTACAACCACACCGCGGAAGAGGGCCTGGGTGGTCCGACGACGAGCCTGCGTGGCATCGACGGTGCGAACCGCTACCGCTGGGCGCAGACCGACCCGCCCCGCCGGGACACGTACTACGACACCACCGGGTGCGGGAACACGCTCGACACCTCGGTCGAGGCGACGGCGGACCTCGTCGTCGACAGCCTGGTGTACTGGGCGCGCGAGGTGCAGGTCGACGGGTTCCGCTTCGACCTGATGGCCGCCCTCGCCCGCGACGGCGAGCACCGGTTCGACCCGTCGCACCCACTGCTCGAGCGCATCCGGAACCACCCCGACCTGCAGGACACCCTGATGATCGCCGAGCCGTGGGACGTCGGCCCGGACGGCTGGAAGACCGGGGCGTTCGGCGCGGCCGGCCAGCGCACGAGCGAGTGGAACGACGGGTTCCGCAACACGGTCCGCCAGTTCTGGCTCACCGACATCGCCGAGGAGCGCCGCACCGGCCTGCCGCAGACCGGGATCGGCGCGCTCGCCGGAGCCCTGACCGGCTCGCGTCACGTCTTCGGCGCCGACCGCGGCCCGCTGGCGAGCGTCAACTTCGTCACCGCGCACGACGGCTTCACCCTGCTCGACCTGGTGTCGTACGACGGCAAGCACAACGAGGCCAACGGCGAGGACAACCGTGACGGCTCGAACGACAACCGCTCGTTCAACCACGGCATCGAGGGTGACACCGCCGACCGCGGGGTCCGCGCCGCGCGTGGTCGGTCGATGCGCAACCTGCTGGCGACCCTGATGCTGTCCGCCGGGGTGCCGATGCTCACCGCCGGTGACGAGCGGAGCCGCACGCAGCACGGCAACAACAACGCCTACGTGGTGTCCGACGACCTGACCCCGGTGGACTGGTCCGACGACGAGGACGCCGAGGCGATGACCGAGGCCGTCGCCGCGCTGGCCCGGTTCCGGCAGGCGCACCCGTCGCTCCGACCCACCCGCTTCGGCGTCGAGGGGCAGGAGACCCCGGGGGCCTCGCGGATGTCCTGGTACGGACCCGACGGGCACCCGATGACGATCGAGGGCTGGGACCAGCCGGTGCACCGCGCCCTGCAGTACTTCGTCGAGTCGACGCCCGAACACGAGCCCTTCGACCGCGTCCTGGTGGTGGTGCACGGCAGCGGCCGCACCCGCGACCTGACCCTGCCGGTGCGCGAGGACGTCCTCGGGTACCGGCTGGCCTGGTCGAGCGAGAAGCACCGCGACCACGAGCGCCTCCGACCTGCCGGGCAGGTCTTCACCGCCTACGGCCCCGGCATCCACCTGTTCGAGGTGGCGTAGCGCCGAGCAGTCGGGTGCGGCCCGGCGCCGCGACCGGCCGACGGACGGGAGGCCCGTGGCGGCTCCGCCACGGGCCTGGCGTCCGGTCCTCCACAGGCTCCACGGCGCGCCCGGCCCGCCACAGCGGGCCGATTCCGGGGAACGCGGAGCCGCCCGCCGGGTAGCGTCGCTTCCGTGGCCACCGCAGACCGACCCCGCCGCCCGAAGATCGGGCGCATCCCGATCACCGAGCTCGCCCCGAGGACGCCGAACGGCTTCCCCGGCAAGGCATTCGACGGCGAGGTGATCACGTTCGGTGCAACCGTCTTCCGAGAAGGACACGGCATCATCGGCGCAGACCTCGTCCTCGAACGCCCAGACGGTGGAACCCGCACCGTCCCCATGACCCTCGGTGCCCCCGGCACCGACCGCTACGAAGCCACGGTGCAGGTCGACCACGTCGGCGTCTGGACCTGGCACGTCGAGTCGTACTCCGACGACTGGGCGAGCTGGCTGCACGGCGCACGCCTGAAGATCGCGGCCAGTGTCGACACCGAGGCGACCCTGCTCGACGGCGCCGTGCTGCTCGACCGGCTGGCCGAGGAGACCGACTCCCCCGCCGCCACCCGTGCCGCCGCGCGCGTCCGTGACACCGACCTCGACCCGGCCGAACGCCTGGCCGCCGTCGACGACCCGCGCATCGTCGCCGAGGTCGAGGAAGCACCGCTCACCTCGCTCCGCACGCACTCCGCCACCCAGCTGCTCGACGTCGAACGCACCCGCGCCGGCGTCGGTGCCTGGTACGAGTTCTTCCCCCGCTCAGAAGGCGCGAAGAAGAACCCCGACGGCTCCTGGAAGAGCGGCGACTTCCGCACCGCGGCCCGCCGTCTGCCCGCCGTCGCCCGGATGGGCTTCGACGTCATCTACCTGCCGCCGATCCACCCCATCGGCACCACCGCCCGCAAGGGGCCGAACAACACCCTCACGCCCGGGCCGAACGACCCCGGCAGTCCCTGGGCGATCGGCTCTCCCGAGGGCGGGCACGACGCGATCCACCCCGACCTCGGCACCGAGGACGACTTCCGCGGCTTCGTCGAGACGGCGAAGAACACCGGCATGGAAGTGGCGCTCGACTTCGCACTGCAGTGCTCCCCCGACCATCCCTGGGTCACCCAGCACCCGGAGTGGTTCACACAGCGTGCCGACGGCTCCATCGCGACCGCCGAGAACCCGCCGAAGCGCTACCAGGACATCTACCCGATCCAGTTCGACACCGACCCCGAGGGCCTGGTCACCGAGGTCGAGCGCGTGCTGCGCCACTGGATCGACTTCGGCATCCGGATCTTCCGCGTCGACAACCCACACACCAAGCCGCTCTGGTTCTGGGAGCGGGTCATCCGTGAGATCCGCGACGAGCACCCCGACACCGTGTTCCTCGCCGAGGCGTTCACCCGCCCGGCGATGATGCGCGCGCTCGCCGAAGCCGGGTTCCAGCAGTCGTACTCGTACTTCACCTGGCGCAACACCAAGGACGAGATCGAGGACTACTTCACGGAGCTCTCCCACGAGACGAGCGACTACCTGCGCCCGAACCTCTTCGTGAACACCCCCGACATCCTCACCGAGTACCTGCAGTTCGGCGGCCGTGCCGGCTACAAGGTGCGCGCGGCGCTCGCCGCCACCGGTGCACCGACGTGGGGCATGTACGCCGGCTACGAGCTCTTCGAGGACGTCGCCCGACCGGGCTCCGAAGAGAACATCGACAACGAGAAGTACGAGTACAAGCCGCGTGACTTCGCCCTGGCCGAGGCCGAAGGTGCGTCGCTCGCGCCGTACGTCACGATGCTCAACCGCTTCCGGCAGGCGCACCCCGCGCTCCGACAGCTGCGGAACCTGCACGTGCACGCCGCCGAGGACCCGGCGATCGTCGTCTACTCGAAGCACCTGTCGGGCGAGTACATCCGGTCAGGACGCCCCGACACCGTGATCGTGGTCGCCAACGTCGACCCGCACTCCGCCCGTGAGACCACCGTGCACCTGGACCTCGCCGCACTCGGTCTGCCGACCGAGGGCCTGTTCGACGTCCGTGACGTCGTGACCGGTCAGCGCTGGACCTGGGGCGCGTCGAACTACGTCCGCCTGGATGCGTTCCAGGAGCCCGTGCACCTGCTCGTCGTGGAAGGACCCCACCGATGATTAACGACCCGACCGACCCCACGAAGCGTGGACCGGCCGTCCCGCCGGTGCCGCCTCCGCCGCCGGCCGTGCCGCGGTACGAACCGAAGGTGTCCGCGCCCGACGAGGACCTGCCCGGAGCCCCGCCGGCGCAGCGCGAGGCGCCCGACCGCGGGGTGGCGGAGTCCGCCACGCTCGCCGGGCACCCCGCCGATCCGACGCACCCGCGGCAGCCGTCCGTCGCAGCCGCCTCGGCGTCCGACACCCCGACGGCCCCGACCGGGGGCGCCGCGCCCGTGGTCCGGCCGGCCTCCGTCGAGGCTCCGGTCGCCCCGACCGCTGCTGCCTCGGCTCCGGCCGCCGCCGGTACGTCCACGGATCCGCGTCCGGCTCCGATCGAGGACTGGCTGCGTCTGCAGGTGGCCGAGGGCCGCTGGTCCCAGCCGCACGACGTGCTCGGCCCGCACCCGGTCGACGGCGGCACCAGCGTCCGCGTCGTCCGGCACCTGGCGCGTGCGGTGCGGATCGTCCGCCCCGACGGCGACGACATCGAGCTCACGCACGAGGGCGACGGGCTCTGGGCCGGTGCCACCGCCGGCCCGCTCGGTCGCTACCGCGTCGAGTCGGAGTACGACTACGACGAGTCCACGGACGAGGACGACGCCACGTGGACCACCGACGACGCGTACCGGTTCGCCCCGACGCTCGGCGAGCTCGACCTGCACCTGTTCGGCGAGGGCCGTGACGAGCAGCTCTGGCACCACCTCGGCGCACACGCCCGCACCGTCGACGGGGTCGACGGCGTCGCGTTCGCCGTCTGGGCACCTCGGGCGACCGCCGTCCGGGTGATCGGCGACTTCGAGGGCTGGGAAGGCCGCACCACCGCGATGCGCCGTCTGAGCGACCTCGGCGTCTGGGAGCTGTTCTGGCCCGGCGCCGTCGTCGGCCAGCGCTACAAGTTCCAGATCCTCACCGACTCCGGGTGGGTGGAACGCGCCGACCCGTTCGCCCGCGAAGCCGAGATCGCCCCGGCGACGGCTTCGGTCGTCACCGAGTCCACGTACACGTGGTCCGAGGGCGACGCCGCCTGGATGGAGCGCCGCGCCCAGACCACCACGCACGACGCTCCGATGAGCGTCTACGAGGTGCACCTCGGCTCCTGGCGCCCCGGCCTGTCGTACCGCGAGGTCGCCGACCAGCTCATCGGCCACATGGAGTACACCGGCTTCACCCACGTGGAGTTCCTGCCGCTCGCCGAGCACCCGTTCGGCGGCTCGTGGGGCTACCAGGTCACCGGGTACTACGCACCGACCGCGCGCTTCGGTTCGCCGGACGATCTGCGCTACCTGATCGACCGTCTGCACTCCGCGGGCATCGGCGTGATCATGGACTGGGTCCCCGGACACTTCCCGAAGGACGAGTGGGCCCTCGGGCGCTTCGACGGCTACGCGCTGTTCGAGCACCCGGACCCCCGCCGCGGCGAGCAGCTCGACTGGGGCACCTACGTGTTCGACTTCGGACAGCCGCAGGTGCGCAACTTCCTGGTCGCGAACGCGCTGTACTGGTTCGAGGAGTTCCACATCGACGGCCTACGGGTCGACGCGGTGGCCTCGATGCTGTACCTCGACTACTCCCGCACCGACTGGCTGCCGAACATCCACGGCGGCCGCGAGAACCTCGACGCGATCTCGTTCCTGCAGGAGACGAACGCGACGGCGTACAAGCGCTACCCCGGCATCGTGATGATCGCGGAGGAGAGCACCTCGTGGCCGGGCGTGACGCAGCCGACGAGCGCCGGCGGGCTCGGCTTCGGGCAGAAGTGGAACATGGGCTGGATGCACGACTCGCTCGAGTACGTGCAGCGCGACCCCGCGTACCGCAGCTACCACCACGACGAGATCACGTTCTCGTTCGTCTACGCCTTCAGCGAGCAGTTCACCCTGCCGATCAGCCACGACGAGGTCGTGCACGGCAAGGGTTCCCTGTACGGCAAGATGCCCGGCGACGAGTGGCAGAAGCTCGCCAACGTGCGCGCCTACCTGGCGTTCATGTGGGCGCACCCCGGCAAGCAGCTGCTCTTCATGGGGCAGGAGTTCGCGCAGCCCGCCGAGTGGTCCGAGGCGAAGGGCCTCGACTGGTGGCTCCTCGACCAGCCCGGCCACCGCGGTGTGCAGGACCTCGTCGCGGAGCTCAACCGCGTGTACAAGGACTCCCCTGCGCTCTGGACGCACGACTCGACGGCCGACGGCTTCGAGTGGCTCGAGGGCGGCGACGCACCGCACTCGACCCTCGGGTTCCTGCGGAAGGACGGCGACGACCGGGTTGCGGTGTTCGTGAACTTCTCCGGCGTGCCGGTGGAGCGTCGCTTCGGGCTGCCGACAGCGGGCGAGTGGCACGAGGTGCTCAACACCGACGCGGCCGAGTACGGCGGCTCCGGAGTCGGCAACCTCGGCGTCGTCACGGCGGAGGACACCCCGTGGGCGGGCCGCCCGGCCTCAGCGCACCTCGTGGTCCCGCCGCTCGGTGCCGTCTGGCTGAAGCTGGCCCAGTAGCCCGGCCAGCGACCGCGACGCGATCGACCGACAGACGGGAGGCCCGGTGCCAGCTGGCACCGGGCCTCCCGTCTGTCCGACGCTGCGTCCACCGTGATGCGCGAGACGCCGTCGTGTCCTCGAGACGCCCCGGACACACCGAGACGCCGCCGGATCCGGCGGCGTCTCGGTGTGACGACGGCGTCTTCTCCGCCGCGAGGACCCCTACGGGTCTAGTACAGGGCGTTCGCCAGGCGACGACGCGCCGCGACGACGCGCGGGTCCTCGCTGCCGATGAGCTCGAAGTACTCGACGAGCCGGACACGCAGGGCCTCGCGGTCATCGCCGAACACCGTCGGCACGAGGTCGAGCAGACGCCCGAATGCGTCGTCGACGTGCCCGCCCGAGATGTCGAGGTCGGCGACCGCCAGCTGCGCCTGGACGTCCTGCGGGCCGGCGGCCGCTGCCGCACGGATCTCGTCGGCCGTCCGGCCGTTGAGCCGGTCGAGCAGCGACACCTGTGCGAGGCCGGCGACGGCCATCTGGTCGTGCGGGTCCTGCAGGATCGCGGTCTTGTACTCCTCGATCGCGGTGGCGAAGTCGCCCCGCTCGATCGCGTCGTACGCGGCCTGGTGGTGCGGCGGGAGCGGCTCCGGCTCCGGCTCGCCCTGCTCGGCGTCGGTGGGGGCCGCTCCGCCGTCGACGGTGACGCGACCGGTCACGCCGTTCTGCTCGGCCGCCTGGAGCACCTGCTCGTAGACGTCGCGGACCTGCGCCTCGGGCAGTGCCCCGACGAAGAGCCCGAGCGGGCGTCCGCCGATCACGGCGGCCACGGTCGGGATCGACTGCGCCTGGAACGCCTGCACGAGCTGCGGGTTCGTGTCGGCATCCACCTTGGCGAGCACCACGCGGCCGTCGTACTCCGCGGTGAGCTGCTCGAGGATCGGCGAGAGCTGCTTGCACGGCCCACACCACTCGGCCCAGATGTCCACGATGACCGGGACGATGGTCGACAGCTGCAGGACGTCCTGGAACGTCGCATCGGTGACGTCGATCACGAGCGACGGCACCGTCAGGTCGGCGCCGTTCGCGGTGTCGGCTTCGGTACCGGGCACGGCACCGCCAGTGGAACCCGCCGGGGCCGGAGCACCGGACGGCTGGGGCGGCCGCTGTGCGCGGTCGACGAGGGACGACAGGTCCACGGCTCCGCGGAGCCCGGACGGGGTCGGGGGGATGTTGCTCATTGCACCTCACTCGCTGCGGTCAGGCCCTGTGTGAACCCGAGCAGGACCACTTTGCCATCCGAGGCGACCGGCGGCACGTAGAAGAGCAGCTGGACGCTGTAGGTCGCGCTGATGCCCTTCTTGCTCGTGTCCACGCCGGACAGTGCCTTGACGGCACCCTCGGTGTTCACCTCGGCGCCCGACGCGGTCGGGGTCACCTTCTCGACCTCGTCCAGGTCGGCGGAGACCAGGGCACCGGCGTCGTCGGTCGCGATGGCGACGGCGGAGTCGGCCGGGACCTCGGACGAGTACTCGATCTTCGCCGTGTCCGGCAGGGCCTTGGCCTTCTTGTCCTTGTACGCCTTGCCGATGGTGGTGCGGAGCGCATCACCCTCGCTCGCGAACAGGTCGGCGTACTCGCTGGCGGTGTCCTTCGACAGGATGTCGCCGTACGCGGTCGCGACCTGGTCGGGCTGGATCGTCAGGAGCTTCGACTCCGGCGCGAGCAGTGCGGCACCGATCGTCGTCGGCGCGAGGCTCGGGATCTTCGCGTCGGCCTCGAGCGAGACGTCGTACGCCACCTTGTACGGATCGCGAGCGGTGTCCTGCACCAGGGTCAGGGCCTGCGGGGCCGACTTGGCGTCGCAGTCCTCGGCGACGATCGTGAAGACCGTGCGCGGCCAGCTGTCGGTCTGCTGCGGCAGCGCGACGCACACCTGCGCGGCCGAGATCGCCGGCGGCGCCTTGACGTCCGTGTCCTTCGCGCGGATCGCGTAGTTCGCCTCGCGCAGCTCGAGCGCGGCGCCCGTGAAACGGGTCCCGGCGAGCCTGCTGTCGCGGGTCTCGTCAGCCTGCTTCGCCACGGCGGCGGTGCGCTGCACGACGCGGGTGATCTGCTGCTTGGTCGCAGCCGTCGGCTCGGTCGTCTCCGC
Source organism: Curtobacterium sp. MCPF17_003 (assembly GCF_003224385.1). NCBI lineage: Bacteria > Bacillati > Actinomycetota > Actinomycetes > Micrococcales > Microbacteriaceae > Curtobacterium > Curtobacterium sp. MCPF17_003. Next base: position 214,789 of record NZ_QKLC01000002.1, read on the forward strand.
AGCCCCCGTGGCAGTGGCCGTCGGGGTCGGCGTGGCGAGCGACGGGTCGCCGCCCTGCGGCCAGTAGTCCGAGGAACAGCCGGCCAGGGTCAGGGCACCGACGAGCAGCACCGGCACGCCGACGAAGGCGCGCGAGCCGCGGCGACCAGGACGCGGCACCTGCGCACCGGCTGCGGCAGCACGGCGCGAGGCGCGCACCCGCGGCGGCCGGCTGCCCCCACTGCGGCGACGGGGACCGCGGCCGCGGCGCTGGTGCAGGAACGCGAGGACGAGCAGCACGAGGCCTCCGACGACGAACACGCCACCGGCCACGAGCAGCGGACCGACCGCCGGGGTCGCGGTGTCCTGCGGCCAGGTGACGGACACGTCGTTCGGGGCCGCGGCCTTGCCGTCGCTGACGACCAGCACCGAGACGTCCTGCGGCAGACGCACGGTGAACTGCCCGGCGCCGTCGTACTCCTGGTACCAGAGGTCGCTGCCCCCGGGCGAGGGGACGCTGGTCTCGCTGCCCGTGGTCGACCCGACGAGCGAACCCTTCTCGGCGTCGAAGCGGAGCGTGGTGTGCTCGGCGTCACCGATCCAGGCGTCGACGTCGGCGGTCTTGCCGTAGGCCGCGAAGACCTTGCCGGAGCCGGACACGTTGATGCGCTGGTAGCCGGGGTTGGCGTTGAGGGTCGTCCCCGGGATCACCGTCACCGGGGCGGAACTGGTCGTCGAGCTCTCGGCCACGAGCGAGGACGGCGGCGCGAACACGGTCCGCTGTCCCACCGCCAGCGCCACGAGCAGCAGACCGATGACGAAACTGACGATCGCCAGGACGAATCGCACGAACTCTCTCCCTACCGCGCCGGGGTGGGGATGTCGGCGCGCGAATCAGCGACTCAGGATAGCGAGCAACGCTGGACAGTGCATCAATCCGCGCTGTCGCCGGACTCAGACGCCCCGCTCCGGCCCCCACTACAATCGGCAGCGGGCCGAACCTGGCCCGCTGCCGACCCCAGGAGCGACACGTGGCGAACGACGAGGCCGAGTTCGGAACCGAGCTGCGCGGGTACCGCCGCGACGAGGTGGAACGCGCACTGAACGACCTGCGCCGCGAGCTCATCAAGTCGAACAACGACCGCGCCGACGCCGCGAAGGAGATCCGTCTCCTGCAGGCCCGGGTCTCCGAGCTGCAGGGCGAGCTCGACGAAGCCGGCACCCCCACGTACAGCGGACTCGGCACCCGCCTCGAGTCCACCCTGCGCGTGGCCGAGGAGCAGTCGACCCGGCTCATCAGCCAGGCGGACATCGACGCCCAGCGGCTCCGTGCCTCGAGCCGCACCGAAGCCGAGCGCACCGTCCGCGAAGCACAGGAAGAAGCGCGCGACACCCTCGAGGACGCCCGTACCCGCGCCACCAACGAGCTCACCCGCGCCCGCGCCGAGGCAGCCGACACCGTCGAGCGCGCCCGCGCCGAGGCCGGCCTGCTCACGCAGGACGCCCGGAACGAAGCGGCCGCGATCCGCGGTGCCGCCGTGACCGAGGCCGCCGAGGTCCGCTCCATCGCCATCCGCGAGACGAACGCCCTGCGCGCCCAGGTCGAGCACGAGGTCGCAGAACTGCGCGAGATCGCCCAGCGGGAGTCCGCCGAGGCCCGCACCGCCGCCGCCGAGCTCGACCGCGAGACCGAGCACCGCCGGACGGTCTTCGAAGCCGACCACACCCGCCGTACCGAGGACCTCGACCGTGAGGAGACGACCCGGCGCGAGGCCCTCGAGCGCGAGGTCACCGAGGGTCGTGCCGCCTGGCACCGTGAGCGTGACGAGGAGCAGCAGGCACACGCGCTGGCACTCGAGACCGGTCGCGCCGAACTCGAGTCCGAGGTCACCCGCCGTCGCGCCGAACTCGACAGCGAGGTCGCCGACCGCCGCCGCGAGCTCGACGAGGAACTCGCCGCCGCCCGCGCCCAGTGGGACCGCGAACTCGCCGCCGCCCGCACCGCGCTGGAGCAGGAGGTCGAAGCGGCCCGCGCGCAGCTCCGCGTCGACGAGGAACAGACGCGCGTCGAGAACGCGCGCCTGGTGCAGGAGACCGCCGACCGGATCGCCCGTGAGCTCGAGGAGCACGACGCCCGGATCGCGCAGGAGCGCGCGGAGGCCGACGCAGCAGCCGAGCGAGCGCTCCGTGAGCACGAGAACGCCATCGCCGCCCGACGCGAGCGCGAGCACGCCGAGGTCGACACCGAGATCGCCGACCGCCGCACCACCGAGCTCGGGGTGCTCGAGGCCGAGCGCACCGCCCTGCGGCAGGAGATCGACACCGCCCGCGCCGCCCTGGTGAAGGAGCGCGACGAGGTCCGCGCCGAGATCGCCCGGGAGCGCGACGAAGCCCGCACGACGCTCGAGTCGGAGCTCGCTTCCCGACGTGACGACGCCGAGCAGGACTACCTGCGGAAGCACCACGAGACGGTGACCGAGACGCAGAAGTACCTGGACGAGGCGAACCTGCAGCTCGCCGAGGCCACGCGTCGCGCGACCGAGGCCCGCGAGCGCGCCGAGCGCCTGCAGCAGGAGGCCGACGACCTCGAGCGCACGAGCACGGCCGAGGCCCAGGAGCACGCGCGCACCATCGTCGCCGACGCGCAGGACCGCGTGCACCGGATGGTCGCCGACGCCGAGGAGCGCACCGCCGGCGTCATCGCCGAAGCCGAGGACCGCCTGGCGGCGATCCGGACCGAACGCGAAGCCGTCGCGGGGTACCTGGAGAACCTCCGCGGCGTCCTCACGAACGCCACGGGCCTGCTCGGCACGGCGCCCGCCGCAGCGTCGGATGCGGACGCTGACGACGACGTGGACGCGACCGAACGCTGACGGTCCACTGCCCGGAGGCGCGACCCGCGCCTCCAGGCAGTCCCACCTGGTGCAGGTGGGAGCCGCAGGGCGCCTTCCGGGCGTCGTCAGACGGGCCAGTGGGTCGGCAGCGGCGCGCTGCCCGGCACGACGAGGTCGGCGATCGCGTCGAGGACGATCCGCACGTACCGCTCCCCCACCCACAGGTGCTTCGCGCCCGCGACCGCCACGACCCGGACGTTCGGGGCGAGCGCGAACCGTGCCGCCGCGGCCTCGGGCTGCAGGAAGTCGTCGTGCTCCGGGACGAGCGCCACGACCGGGACCCCGACGGCAGCCCAGCGGACGAGTTCCTCGTCCGAGGTGCGGTGCAGCGGCGGGGACAGCAGGACGACCCCGGCGACCGTGCCTGCCTCGACGTGTTCGAGCGCGTGCTTGAGGATCACCTCGGTGCCGAACGACCAGCCGACCAGCCACGGGGTCGGCAGGCCGCGGTCGATGACCTCGGCGACGGCGGCTCGCAGGTCGAAGCCCTCGGACACACCCTCGCCGAAGACGCCCTCGGAGGTGCCGCGCGGCGACGTGACGGACCGGAAGTTGAACCGCAGCACCGCGATGTCGGCGAGGGCGGGCAACCGTGCGGCAGCCTTCTTGAGCACGTGCGAGTCCATGAACCCGTGCGCGGTCGGCAGGGGATGGAGCGTGACGATGGTTCCGCGAGCCGAGGTGTCGGCAGGCTCGGCGAGCTCACCGACGAGCGTCAGGTGGTCGTCCGTGACGAGCTCGACCTCGGTGCGACGGGCCGGCAACTCGGTGGCGGATCGGATCTCGGTGTCGTGCTCGGTCATGCGATGCTCCAGCAGTGGTTGTGCCAGTGCCGGCGCGACGCCAGGTCGGCAGCGTCACCGAGCACGCCGTCCGCGCGCCAGACGACCACGTGGGCGGTGCAGGGCAGGACCGTTCCGCCGCACCCCGGGCAGATGTACTCCTTCTGCGCCGACGCGGCCGAGATCGGCTGCACCTGGTACTCGCGACCGTGACGGACCTCGGTGCGCTTCCACGAGCTCATCAGCCGGTCGAGGGTGGTCTCCTCGTCAGGCTCGACGTCGCGACCACGGGGGCGCCGCGGTCGGTTGCTGCGCGGCACCCGAGCAGCCGATCAGTACCAGTTGTTGGCCTGGCTGTGACCCCAGGCACCACAGGGGGTGCCGTAGACGCCGGCGATGTAGTTGAGACCCCAGGTGATCTGCGTCGCCGGGTTGGTCTGCCAGTCGGCGCCGGCCGTGGCCATCTTGCTGCCGGGGAGGGCCTGCGGGATGCCGTACGCACCGCTCGGGTTGTAGGCGTTCACCCGCCAGCCGGACTCCTTGTTCCACAGCGAGACCAGGCAGTTGTACTGGTCGGTCCCCCAGCCACGAGCCGTGACCTGCTGCAGGGCGATCGCCTGCGCGCTGCCCGGGTCGGGCGTCGCGGCGGTGGCGGCGAGCGTGTTGGCGGCCGAGACCGGCTGGGTCTCGGTGGCCGCGGTGTCGTCGGTGGTCTCGGCGTCGGCCTCGTCCTCTTCGACGACGGGCTTGACGACCTTCGGGGCCGGGACGGTGACGTCGTAGCCGTCACGGTCGGCGGCGGCCACGGCGTAGGTGCCGTGCGCGGTGTACTGCTGCGGTGCCGGCGGCGTCTTCACGAGCACCGGGGTGTCGACGGCGGCCTGTGCGACGTCGGCCTGCAGCGGGTTGAACAGCGAGCCGCCGACGAACAGGAACACGCCGACGAAGGACATCATCGGGGCGGTCGCGCGCTTGCGGGCCACGGCGTTCACCGACGATGCGGCGGGCTTGACGAGCTTCGGCGTCGCACGGCGCTGCACCGTCGCGGTGCGCTGCTTCGCGGGACGCTGGTCGGCGTCGACGAGGGCATCGTGGGCGAAGGACGCCACACGCTCGTCGGAGACGCGGTTCGCCGCCACCGACTTCGGCGTGGCGACCGGACCCGTCGTCGCGGGCGCTGCCTGCGGGGTCACCCCGAACGCCGACGTCTCCGTCGTGCGGGTTCGCTGCATTGCCGCGCGGCGCTCACCGGAAGCCTGGAGGCTGAGGTGCTCGCGGGTATCGCGGTCGGAGCTTGAGTCTGCCGTGTGCCTGCCCATGAGTAGGACCAGGGTAACGGAACGATCACGGAAAGCGAAGCACCTGGGGACAGCGCGTCGTCACCGGACAGCGAGCATCACTTCGACGACGGCGTCGAGCAGCGCGTCGACCTGCGCCTCGCGGTACCCGCCGTGCTTCGGGCGGAAGACGATCGAACGGACCTCGGTGAGGCTGAGCGGCTTGCCCTCGCGGAAGTACCCGGCGAGCCGGGCGGCGAACGCGTCGACGTCCTTCGGGTGGTAGCCGGTGCCGAGCACGCTGACCCGGCTGAACCGCTGACCGTCCGGCCGCTCGAGCCGCGCCACGACGTCGGATGCCTTCGTCCGTGCTTCTGCGTACCAGGCCTTCTTGCCGACCTCGCTCATCTCCCGCTCACGCTCACGGGCCGCGAAGGCGTCCTCGAGCCGCTCGAGCGCAGCGTCGACGTGCGACGTGGAGTACCCGCCCTTGCGCATCGAGAAGGCCGTGGCGCGGATCTTCGCGGCCTCGATGCCGGGGGCGCTGTCGTCGGCGGAGTACGCGCGCCGGGCGTCCTCGAGGAAACGCTCGACTTCGTCGACGTCGTAACCGAGAGCGGAACGGGCTGCGGTCGGGAAGGTGGTGGCCACGGCGTCATTCTGCCAGTCCGGACCCGTGGCACAACCTGGACGCGCTGAGTGCGGCGTTCAGCCGACACGACCGCGGTCAGTGGTTGACGATGAGGTACAGCACGTAGGCGACCGCGGCGGACGGCAGGATGCTGTCGATGCGGTCGAGCAGGCCGCCGTGTCCGGGCAGGAACGACGAGATGTCCTTGATGCCCAGGTCGCGCTTGATCATCGACTCGGTCAGGTCACCCAGCGTGGCCGAACCGGAGATGAGCACACCGAGCAGGACACCCGTCCACCAGGGCAGCCCGAGCATGAACAGGGCCACCAGGATGCCGACGACGATGCTCGCCGCCACGGACCCGGCGAAACCCTCCCACGTCTTCTTGGGGCTGATGCGAGGTGCCATCGGGTGCTTGCCGAGGTTCAGCCCGGTGGCGTACGCGCCGGTGTCGACCGCGACGACGACGAGGATGAACCCGATCACCCAGAGGTTGCCGTCCGGCTGAGCGGAGAGCAGCACGACGCAGGCGCCGAGCAGCGAGATGTAGGCCTGGACGAACAACCCGTTGGTGAGGTCACGGGCGACGTTGCCGGCCGGGGGCTTCTGCCGCGCGACGGCGACCTCGACCAGTCGCCAGACGCTGATCAGGACGATGCCGCCGAGCAGGGTGAACAGCGCCGCCACCTGCCCGAGCAGGAACGCCGCCGGAACGATCGCGACCGCGACCGCGACGCTCGGGATCCGCGGGACGTCGCGCCCGGCGAACCGCATCGCGCTCGTCAGCTCGTAGACGCCGACGCCCAGCAGGAACGCCGCGACCACCATGAAGGACGGCGGCCAGAGGAGCAGCGTGCCGAGCATCACGACCGCGAACGCGAGCGCGATCCCGATCGCCGCCGGCAGGTTGCGCCCGGTCCGCGCGGTGAGCGCTTCGTTGCGCGCGCCGAATTCGGCCTTGCGCTGGCGGAGCTGCGCCTCGAAGTCGGTGCGCGCCGCTCGTGCACGCGCATCGAAGTCCTGACGGAGCCCCTTCTTCACGGGCCCGCTCGACGCGGGCCCGTGCTCTGCTGTGGGGCGGTCATCGCCCTGGTCGGAGCGACGCATCAGACCTCGAGGAGTTCGGCTTCCTTCTTCTTCAGCGCGTCGTCGATCTGGTCGACGTGCTTCTTCGTCAGGGCCTCGAGGTCCTTGTCGCCACGCGAGATCTCGTCGTCGGAGATCTCACCCTTGAGCGCGTCGAGGTCGTCCTTGGCCTTGCGGCGGATGTTGCGGATGACGACCTTGTGGTCCTCGCCCTTGCCGCGGACGAGCTTGACGAACTCCTTGCGGCGGTCCTGCGTGAGCTCCGGGATCGTCACGCGGACGATCTCGCCGTCGTTCGACGGGCTGGCGCCGAGGTTCGGGAACGTCGCGATGGAGCGTTCGATCTCCTTGAGCGCCGACTTGTCGTACGGCGTGACGATGAGTGTGCGGGCCTCGGGCGTCTGCAGGGACGCGAGCTGCGCGAGCGGCGTCGGCGTGCCGTAGTAGTCGACCGGGATCTTCTGGAAGAGCGCGGCGTTGATCCGGCCGGTACGGACGGTCGAGAAGTCGTCCTTGGCGACCTCCACGGCCTTCGCCATCTTCTCGGTGGCTTCGGTCAGGACATCACTGATCACGGTGTTACTCCTTCGGTACTGGCGTCGAGTCTAGTCAGCGCGGGGGTCAGTTGCTGACGACGGTGCCGATGCGCTCGCCACGGATCGCGGCCTGGACGTTGCCCTCGCCCTCCATGCCGAAGACGTGCATCGGCATGCCGTTGTCCATGCAGAGCGAGAACGCGGTGGCATCGACGACCTTGAGGCCCTTCAGCAGCGCGTCCTGGTAGGTCACGTGGTGCAGCTTCTCGGCCGTCGCGTCCTTCTTCGGGTCGGCGGTGTACACGCCGTCGACGCCGTTCTTGGCGACGAGGACCTCGTCCGCCTTGATCTCGAGCGCACGCTGCGCCGCGACCGTGTCGGTCGAGAAGTACGGCAGCCCGGCACCGGCGCCGAAGATGACGACCCGGCCCTTCTCGAGGTGCCGCTCGGCGCGCCGCGGGATGTACGGCTCGGCGACCTGGGTCATCGCGATGGCGGACTGCACGCGGGTTGCAGCTCCCGCCTGCTCGAGGAAGTCCTGCAGCGCGAGTGCGTTCATCACCGTGCCGAGCATGCCCATGTAGTCGGCGCGGCCGCGGTCCATGCCGCGCTGCGAGAGCTCGGCACCCCGGAAGAAGTTGCCCCCGCCGACGACGATCGCGATCTCGACCTCGCGCGCGGCGACGGCGATCTCCTTGGCGATGGTGCCGATCACGTCGGGGTTCACCCCGAGGGAGCCGGCGCCGAACGCCTCTCCCGACAGCTTCAGCAGAACGCGGCGTCGTCCGGTCTTCTCGTCGGTCATCTGGTCCGCACCCTTCGTCGTGGTCTCGTGGAAATGTACTCGCGGATGTGTCGCGCGCGTGCCGTGCCCGTGCGCGCGAAAAACGGGGCCAGGAACCTGGTTGGTTCCTGACCCCGTCACGGGTTCGTTACGCGCCGACCTTGACGCGGGCGAAGCCCTGGATCGTGATGCCGGCGTTCTCGGCGGCCTTCGCGACGGAGATCTTGTTGTCCTTCGCGTAGTCCTGGTCGAGGAGCGACACCTGCTTGATGTAGGCGTTCACCCGGCCCTCGACGATCTTCGGGAGCGCAGCCTCGGGCTTGCCCTCTTCGCGCGTGATCGCCTCGACGGTCGCACGCTCCTTCTCGATGGCCTCGGCCGGGACCTCGTCGCGGGTCAGGTACGTCGGGTTCGCGAACGCGACGTGCTGCGCGATCGAACGTGCCTCGGCGGCGTTGTCACCCTCGTACGCGATGACGACGGCGATCTGCGGCGGCAGGTCCTGGCTGGTCTTGTGCAGGTAGATCTCGAAGGCCGAACCCTCGACACGGCGGACCGTGCGGACCTCGAGCTTCTCGCCCAGCGCGGCAGCGGCCTCGTTGACGACCTCGAGGACGGTCTTGCCGTCCAGCGGCGCGGCGTTGGCGGCAGCGACGTCGGCGGCACCGACAGCGGCGACCGCGCCCAGCACCTTGTCGGCGAGGGTGGTGAACTTCTCGTTCTTCGCGACGAAGTCGGTCTCACTCGCGAGCTCGACGACCGTGGCGGCGCCGTTCTCGGAGGTCGCGACGACGACGCCTTCGGAGGTGGCACGGTCGTCGCGCTTGGCGACGGCCTTGGCACCCTTGATGCGGAGCAGCTCGACGGCCTTGTCGTAGTCGCCGTCGGCCTCGACGAGCGCGTTCTTCGCGTCCATCATGCCGGCGCCGAGGTCCTCGCGGAGCTTCTTCACGTCAGCAGCGGTGAAGTTTGCCATTGACTGGAGTCCTTTCTGGACTGTACGTGTGTGGAGAGTGGAGTGCAGTCGGGGCGCCGGACCCGGTGGGTCCGGCGCCCCGGCGACTCACTCGGCGGGGGTGGTCTCCGCGGCTGCCTCGGCCTCGGCAGTCGGCTCCGCGTTCTTCGCCTCGTCGGCGATCGGCTCACCGATCTCCTTCGCGGCGACCTGCGCGTCAGCGTCGTTCTCCTCGACGGGGGCGGCGGGCGCCTCGGTCGTGGCGGCGGTCTCGCCACCGAGGAGCTCCTGCTCCCACTCGGCGAGGGGCTCGCTGGCCTCGTCCTCGTCGCCACCGTTGTGGCGGGTCTTCAGGCCCTCGGCCGCGGCGTCGGCGACGATGCGGGTCAGGAGACCGACGGAGCGGATCGCGTCGTCGTTGCCCGGGATCGGGTACGTGATCTCGTCGGGGTCGCAGTTGGTGTCGAGGATGCCGATGATCGGGATACCGAGCTTCTGCGCCTCGTCGACGGCGAGGTGCTCCTTCTTGGTGTCGACGATCCAGAGCGCGCTCGGGGTCCGCGTGAGGTTGCGGATACCACCGAGGGTCTTGTGGAGCTTGTCCAGCTCGCGCTTCTTGATGAGGAGCTCCTTCTTGGTGAAGCCCTTCGTCGTGTCGTCGAAGTCGATCTCCTCGAGCTCCTTCATGCGCGCGAGGCGCTTGGAGACCGTCTGGAAGTTCGTGAGCAGACCGCCGAGCCAACGCTGGTTGACGTACGGCTGGCCGACGCGGGTCGCCTGCTCGGCGATGGAGCCCTGGGCCTGCTTCTTGGTGCCCACGAAGAGGATCGTGCCACCGTGCGCGACCGTCTCCTTGACGAAGTCGTACGCGCGGTCGATGAAGGCCAGCGACTGCTGCAGGTCGATGATGTGGATGCCCGAGCGCTCGGCGAGGATGAAGCGCTTCACCTTCGGGTTCCACCGACGGGTCTGGTGTCCGAAGTGGACGCCGCTGTCGAGCAGCTGGCGGATGGTGACGACGGCCATGTGCCGTCCTCCTTCTGTGTTCTCGGCGCGCAGCCGTGCTCTCGCACGTCCCTGCGGACCTGTTGCGGTTGTGTCGATCACGACCGTCGGTCGTGGTCCCTGGTGTCCTGGCACGCGACCGCCCGCTCGTGGGAGCGGGACCGGTGGTCGGGTACCGAGCCGGTGAGGGCCTGGTGGACACGCGAAGTCAGCGCGCATCAGCACGCTGCTGGATAGATGCTAACAGAAGGGAGGCCCGGATCACGCGCGCCTCGCGGCTGACGCGATCCGGGCCTCCCTTCCGGCGATCCGTGCGGAACTGACGCGGTGCGCGACCGGCCGATCAGGCCTTGGCGTCCACCGTTTCGCCGTCGGCGGAGATGCCCATCTCCTCGAGCGAGCGGCCCTTGGTCTCCGGGATCTTGGCGATGACGAAGAACAGCGACAGCAGTGCGAACAGCGCGTAGATGCCGTAGGTGACCGTCAGGTTGAAGCCCGAGAGCACCGGGAACGAGATCGTCACGATGAAGTTCGCGATCCAGTTGGCGGCCGAGCCGATGCCCAGCGCCGTGGCCCGGATGCGGTTCGGGAACATCTCGCCGAGCAGCACCCACATGAGCGGGCCCCACGTGGCGCCGAAGGACACCACGAAGAGGTTCGCGAAGATCAGCGCGATGACGCCCCACGAGCCGGGGAGGCTCGGGCTGCCGTCGACGATCGTCGCCTGCGAGAACGCGATGGCGACCATGGTCAGCGAGACGAACATGCCCGCCGAACCGGCGACGAGCAGCGGCTTACGACCGACCTTGTCGACCAGGAAGATCGCCACGAAGGTGACGGCGACGTTGACCACCGAGGTGATCGTGGAGATGAGGAACGAGTCCTCCTCCTTGAAGCCGACGGCCTGCCAGAGCGTCGTCGAGTAGTAGAAGATCACGTTGATGCCGACGAACTGCTGCAGCACGGCGAGGATGATGCCCACCCAGACGATCGGCTGGAGCCCGAAGCGGTTGCCCCGGATGGAGCCCTTCTTCTCGTTCGCTTCCTTCTTGATGCCGTCCTGGATCTCCTCCAGGCTCGTGTTCACGGTGTCGCGCGGGACGATCTTGCCCATCACCACGCGCGCGTCGTCAGCACGACCCTTGGTGAGGAGGTAGCGCGGGGACTCCGGCAGCGTGATCGCCAGGACGCCGTAGACGACCGAGGGGATCACCCCGACCAGGAACATCCAGCGCCAGGCCGCCAGGCCCCAGACCTCGGCCGAGGCGCTGCCCGCGGTGACGGCGAAGAGCTGGTCGGACAGGAGCGCGGCGAAGATACCGAGCGTGATCGCCAGCTGCTGGAACGAGGCCAGCCGCCCGCGGATCGCCTTCGGGGACACCTCGGAGATGTACGCCGGTGCGATGACCGAGGCAGTACCGATGCCGAGACCGCCGACCAGACGCCAGATCACGAGGTCCCACGTCGCGAACGCGAACGCCGACCCGATCGACGAGACGAAGAACAGCACGGCGGCCCAGAACATGATCCGGGTGCGGCCGTAGCGGTCGGCGAGGCGGCCTGCGAAGTAGGCGCCGAACGCGCAGCCGATCAGGGCCGAGGCGACCGCGAACCCGCTCGCCGCGTCGGAGAGGTCGAACTCGCCCTTGATCGCGTCGACGGCGCCGTTGATGACGGACGAGTCGAAGCCGAACAGGAAGCCACCGACCGCCGCCGCGATGGCGAACAGGGTGACCTTCCCCTTGAACGCACGGTCTTCGCCGTGCCCGGTGGTCGTGGTGGACACGATGCTCCTGGGTTCTGCCGCCGTGCCGGTGTGCAGCACGGTGCCCCGGCGGTCGGCTGGTTCGCCGTCCGAGCGGCGTTGCGTGTTCCGGAGCGGCCCCGACTGTACTCCTCGCTCGGGATCTGGTCATAACCGGGGCGTGATCGGCACGACTCGCTCCCGTGCGGAGGCGGATCGACGGTGTCGTTGTCGTACGACGTCGGTTCCGTCGCGCCCGTCGCGCCCGTCGCGCCCGTCGCTGCATGGTTCCTCCCCAGGGCCTGGAGGCGGGACTCACCCTCCACGGATCACCTCGGCTCCGCCCCGGGGCCGGTTCGACGGCCGAGGCTGGGGACATGCGATCGACTGCACGTTCCGTCTTGCTGTCCGTGGTGTGCGCGGCGGTGCTGAGCGGGACGGCGGTGCTCGGTGCATCGCCGTCGACGGGCGCCGGGGCGTTGGCGGGTGCTGCGACCGACTCGGGCCGGGTCGAGGCCCGCTGGGTCTGGCCCACCGGATCGCGGGTCGTCGAGCGCGCGTGGGAACCAGCGTCCTCGGACTACGCCGCCGGCCACCGGGGCCTCGACGTCCCGGCCGTCCTCGGGAGCACCGCCTCGGCGGTGGACGACGGCACCGTGGCGTTCGTCGGCGCGGTGGGCGGCCGCTCCGTCGTGACCATCGACCACGGCGACGGGCTGGTCAGCACGCTCGACTCGGTGACGCCCCTGGTCGCCGCGGGAGACGACGTCGTGCGGGGTGCGGCGGTCGGACGCGTCTCGGTCGGACACTGTCCGGCGTCGGCGCCGTGCCTGCACCTCGGTGCTCGCGTCGACGGTCGCTACGTCGACCCGATGGCGTACCTGCCACCGGCCGAGTGGCCGGTGCTGCTGCCCGAGTCGGCCTGGCCCGGGTGAGCGGAACCGACCGGGACGCACGTCGGCGCAGCGTCAGGCGCGCGGGTGCGCTGTCCGGTAGACCTCGCGCAGCCGGGCCGACGACACGTGCGTGTAGATCTGCGTCGTCCCGAGGCTGGCGTGACCGAGGAGTTCCTGCACCGCACGCAGGTCCGCTCCCCCGTCGAGCAGGTGCGTCGCCGCGGTGTGCCGGAAGGTGTGCGGGCCACTCGGGCCCTCGCCCGGCAGGTCACCGAGCAGCCGCGCCACCACGCGGTAGGCACTTCGGACGCCGAGTCGGGTGCCTCGGTCGCCGAGGAACAGCGCCGTGCCGGCCGGTCCCTCCGCCCGTGCCGCGAGGGCGGGCCGTCCGCGCTCGAGCCACGCCTCGAGTGCGTCCCGCGCCGGCACCCCGAACGGCACCACGCGTTCCTTGCCGCCCTTGCCGAGCACCCGCACGGTCAAGCGTCCGCGATCGACGTCGGTCACGTTCGTCCCGACGAGTTCGCTGACCCGGATGGCCGCCGCGTACAGGAGCTCGACGAGGGCCAGGTCCCGCAGCGCCGTCGGGTCCTCCGTCGCCGCACGGGCACCGAGTCCGTCGAGCAGGGCGCGCACCTGGTCGGCCGACACCACGCGAGGCAGGTGCGACCCACCCTTCGGCGCGCGGAGCCGGACCCCGGCGTCGGTCGTCGTCACCCCGGTCTCGCTCGCCCAACGCGTGAACGCCCGCACGGACGAAGACCGCCGGGCGATGGTCGACCGGGCGAGCCCGCGGTGATCGGCGTCCCACAGCCAGTCACGCAGGAGCTCGAGCTCGACGTCGGCGACGCGGTCGATGCCGCGACCGTCCGCGAACGCGACGAGCTGCTCGAGGTCGTTGGCGTACGCGCGGAGGGTCTGCTCGCTGAGGCCACGCGCGTGCCGGGCGTGCCCGAGGAAGGCGTCCACCGCCACCACGAGTCGACTGTCCGTCCGCGCAACCACGACGCCAGCGTACGGCGACCGGACGTCATGCCCGACCCCACCCGCCGCCGCTGGCGACGACGAGTCCCTGCAGCTGTGCGAGCGCGAGCGCGTCGGCGACGTCGGCCGTCGACATCCCGGCCCGGCGGGCGATCTCGGCCTCGGGCAGGGCGCGACGGCCGAGCGCGTCGAGCACCCGGAGCACCTCGGGATCCTGCCTGCCGGACAGGAGCGGTTCGTCGCGCACCGCTCCCCCGCTCGTCCCGGTCGCGGGCCTCACCGCCGCGACCGGATCCCCGGGGTGCACGACGATCTGTGCCCGCCCCTGTGCGATGAGTCGATGGCACCCGACCGACGCCGAGGACGCGAACGCTCCCGGCACCGCGAACACGGGCCGGCCGAGCTGTGCGGCGTGGTGGGCGGTGTTGAGGGCCCCGGACCGGGCGCCTGCTTCGACCACGACCGTGACGTCGGCCAGCGCGGCGGTCAGTCGGTTCCGGGCGAGGAAGCGCCACCGCGTCGGTCGCGTCCCCGGTGCCGACTCGGCGAGCAACGCCCCCTGCCGGGCCACGTTGTGGAGCAACTGCGCGTTCCCCACCGGGTAGAGCTGGTCGATGCCACCGGCCAGGACAGCGATCGTGGGCGTCCCGGCGGCGACGGCGACACGGTGCGCCACCGCGTCGATGCCGTAGGCGCCCCCGCTCACGATGCGGCACCCGGCGTCCGCCGCCGTCGACGTGATCTCCGCCGCGGCCTCGGCCCCGGCCACCGTGTTCGCCCGGGACCCCACGACGCCGAGCGCCGGCATCCCGTCGCCGAGGCACACGCCCGAGCTGCGCGTCCAGAGGACCACCGGGGCGTGCGGACCGAGGTCGTCCATCGCCGACGGCCACCCGTCGCTCGCGGGGACCAGCAGACCGGCTCCGACCGCTCCCGCCGCCGCCAGCACGTCGCCCACCTCGACGGCGGCCAGCCGGGGCCGCCAGCGTTCCACCGCGGTCTGCAGCACACCGAGCAGCACCGCGGGGTCCTCGGCACCCGGTACCTCGGCGTCGACGCAACATCCCAGCAGCGGATCGAAGTCCTTCTCGGCGGCGAGCAGCACCGCACCGAGCGCGCGCTCCGGTCCGAGTCCGGCGAGGAGCTCTCCGGCGACGGAGTCCCCCGGCTCGACGATGGCCGACCACGCGACGCGTGCCGCGGCCTGCACCGGGTCGGCCGCCGCACCGCTCGGCCCGAGCAGGCGCGCCACCGTGTCGAGGAGCTCGGTGCCCGCCGGGATCACAGGGCGCTCCGAAGTGCGAGGGCACCGCGGACGTGCGCACCCGTGGGCCGCTCCACCGCGTCGAGGTCGGCCAGCGTCCACGCCAGTCGCATCACGCGGTCCCAGCCGCGCATCGTCAGGGTGCCGAGGTCGAGTGCGCGGTCGAGGTCTGCCGTCGACCCGGGTTCGATGCGCCCCTCGGCCCGGAGCCACGTCCCGGTGACCTCGGCGTTGCGGGACCATCCCGTCCCGTGCAGTCGCTCCGCCATCCGGGCGCGGGCTGCCGCGACCGCCGCACGCGCGACCGCCGTCGTCGGGGTACTGCCGTCCGCGTCCCGCATCCGACCCGTCGTCACCCGGGGCACCAGCACCCGGATGTCCATCCGGTCGAGCAGTGGCCCCGACATCCGGCCGAGGTACCGGCGGACGGTGCTCGGCGAGCACTCGCACGGCTGCCCGTGCGCACCACCGGCGTTGCCGCACGGGCAGGGGTTCGCCGCCAGGACGACCTGGCAGCGTGCGGGGAAATCGGCCGCGCCCGCCGCACGGTGGATCGTGATCCGACCGGACTCGAGCGGCTGCCGGAGCGCATCGAGCACAGCCCGCGGGAACTCCGGCGCCTCGTCGAGGAACAGGATGCCCCCGGTGGCCCGCGACACGGCTCCGGGGCGAAGGACCCCCGACCCACCGCCGATGAGCGAGACCGCCGACGCGGAGTGGTGCGGGGCTTCCCAGGGTGGCTTCGTGCTCCACGACGCGGAACCCAGCCCGGCGACGGACCGGACCGCGGCGACCTCGAGCGCGGTCTCGTCGTCGAGGTCGGGCAGCAGCCCGGGCAGCCGCTCGGCGAGCATGGTCTTGCCGGCGCCCGGCGGCCCGAGCAGCAGTGCATGGTGTCCCCCGGCCGCCGCCGCGATGAGTGCTCGGACGCCGACCGGGTTCCCCACGACGTCCGACAGTTCGGCCACGGGACGCGGCACCGACGTGACCGGGACCGGCAGCACCGGATCGACCTCGACCGCCGGCAGGAGCGCCCCGGCGTCGATCGCCGCCGCCCGCAACGAGTCCACGCCCCGGATCCGCACCCCGCCGACCACGCGGGCCTCGGTCAGGTTGCCGACGGGCAGCACCACGCGGTCCGCACCGGCGTCGCGCGCGGCGACCAGCATCGGGATCACCCCGGGGACCGGACGCACCCGCCCGTCGAGGCCGAGCTCGCCGATGTAGACGATGCGCTCCGAGACGTCCGGCGCGAGACCGGCACCCGCGAGCACGGCCATCGCGATGGCGAGGTCGAACCCCGAACCGCGCTTCGGGATCGCCGCCGGGGTCAGGTTCACGGTGATCCGACGTGCGGGCAGCGGGCACCCCGCGTTCGCCGCCGCGGATCGCACGCGTTCGCGTGCCTCGCCCAGTGAGGTGTCGGGCAGACCGATGATGCTGAACGCCGGGAGCTGACTGGTCAGGTGCGCTTCGACCTCGATGCGACGACCGGTGACCCCGAGGAGCGCGACCGCGGCAGCGCGCCCGATGCCGGTCACAACACACCGGCCAGGTGCTCGACGACGGTGCGGGGACCGTCCAGGTGGACCGCGACGACGTCCACCCGGACCGCGCGCGCCGAGACCTCGGGATGCGCGTCGAACCACTCGGGCACGAGTCGCCGCATCCGGGTGAGCTTCGCGGCGGTGATCGCCTCGAACGGGTGGCCGGTCGCGGCCCCGGAACGGGTCTTCACCTCGATGAACGCGAGCGTGCAGGAATCCCACGCGACGATGTCGATCTCGCCGCGGGCACATCGCCAGTTCCGCTCGAGCACGCGGAATCCCCGCGCTTCGAGCCAGACCGCCGCTCGTTCTTCACCGAATCGTCCGAGTCGACCATTCCGGAGCGACCGCCCCGGTGGACGTTGCACGTCTTGTTCCATGTCGTTGCCTCCACGACAACGATCTCCGGAACGAACACCCCGATCGGCGGAGTCGGAGAGTCTGTGGAATCAGCGCGCGCGAATTGCCCCTGTGGAGGAAAGAAGAAGGACCCGGGCGATCGAGATCACCCGGGTCCTGCTGCGACGAGCGTCAGTGCGCTGCTGCGTAGGCTTCCTGCACCTGCGTCGAGATGCGGCCGCGGGACGAGACTTCGTACCCGTTCTCCTTGGCCCACTCGCGGATCTTGCCGAGCTCTTCCGAGTTGCCGCGCTTCGGCGCGGACTTCGGGGCGGAACCGCCGCCGGTTCGGCGACCGGACACCTTGCGCGCTGCGGCGATGTAGTCGGAGATCGCCTCGCGGAACTTGTCGACGTTGTCGTTCGACAGGTCGATCTCGTACGACGAGCCGTCGAACGCGAATTCGACCGTCCGACCTTCACCGGTGGTGATGGGGGAATCGTCGAGGTCGTCGACGAGCTGGACGGTGACCTTCTGTGCCATGGGGTGCTCCTGTTCGTGGGGCGGTTGAATCCCCATCAGAATAGCGCGAACAATTCACCGCCGGTTCGGATCAGCGGCGATTCACCGAGAAAGAAGCAGAAGAAAGCAAATTGACGATCACTCGTCGAGTGCGAGTTCCTTCGGCAGTTCGAGTTCCCGCGTCGTGAGTTCCTCGACATTCACGTCCTTGAACGTGAGTACCCGGACACCCTTGACGAACCGGTCGGAACGGTAGACGTCCCAGACCCAGACGTCGTTCATCGTCAGTTCGAAGTAGAAGTCGTGCTCCGTGTCACGGCGCACGAGTTCGACCTCGTTCGCCAGGTAGAAACGGCGCTCCGTCTCGACCACGTAACGGAACTGCGACACCACGTCTCGGTACTCGCGGTACAGGGCCAGCTCGACCTCGCGGTCGTAGTCGTCGAATTCGTCCTCATCCATTGCGCCCACAGTCTACGGCGACGGAGGGCCGAGCGGACGACGGGCTCAACCCGCGACGGCGTCGAGTTCGTCGAACCCGTCCAGTGCGACGCTCGAGGCCTGGTGCAGCCAGGACTTCCGGTGCAGTGCGTGCGCACCGATCGTCCGGATCGCGTCGTAGTGCGCCGTCGACCCGTAGCCCTTGTTCGACACCCACCCGTAGTGCGGAGCCTCGTCGTGCGCCGAGATCATGAGCGCGTCACGAGCGACCTTCGCCACCACCGACGCAGCAGCCACCGAGGCACAGTCGCGGTCGGCCTTGACCCGGACGACGACCTCGAGCGGATCGGCGGCCGGACGGAGCGCCTCGGGCAGGG
Source organism: Curtobacterium sp. MCPF17_003 (assembly GCF_003224385.1). NCBI lineage: Bacteria > Bacillati > Actinomycetota > Actinomycetes > Micrococcales > Microbacteriaceae > Curtobacterium > Curtobacterium sp. MCPF17_003. Next base: position 232,832 of record NZ_QKLC01000002.1, read on the forward strand.
CGCGGCTCAACCAGTCGAACGAGCCGTCGAGCACCACCACCGCGCCGTCGAGCGACACCCCGTCGGCGACCAGGGAGCCGAGCGCCTGCGCACCGGCCGCGCCGAGGGCCGGGACGATGCCCTGCTGGTCGACGAACTCCGCCGATGCCATGCCGACCGCCGTGCGTGCCCAGCGCTGCACGACGGGCACGAGGTCGGTCCGGCGCGCTTCGGAGAGCAGCTTGGAATCGGCGAGCCCCTGGGGCACACGACCGATGTCGAGCGTCACCGCGGCCACACCGACGCCGACCGGACCGGCGATGGCGCCACGGCCGACCTCGTCCATGCCGATGACCGTCACGCGGCCCTCGGCGAGCAGACGCTTCTCGACCCGGAGCGACGGACGGACGGCGGTCACTCGTCGCGCTCCTCCACGCCGGCGAACACCTCGGGGTGGTCGTCGAGCCACGTCCAGCGGCTCGCCGGCCAGGAGATGACGAACGCGCGGCCCGTGACGTCGGACATCGGGACGAAGCCCTTCGACGGGGTGTCGCCGTTGTACCGGGAGTCCTTCGAGTCGTTCCGGTTGTCGCCCATCACCCAGATGGTGCCCTTCGGCACGGTGACCGAGAAGTCGGTGGCCGAGGCCGGGGCGCCGGCGGGGAGCTTCAGGTACGGCTCCTTGATCGGCACACCGTTGACCGACATCTGTCCGAGGTCGTTGCAGCAGGACACCTTGTCGCCCGGCAGCCCGATGACGCGCTTGATCAGGTGGTCGTCGCTGTCACCGGTGCCGAGCCCGACCTGCGTGAGGAGCCAGTCGATGGCCTTGGCGGGCTGGGTGTCCGGCGTGACGCTCGGCACCTCGGACCCGGTGAGCCAGCCGCCCGGGTCCTTGAAGACGACGACGTCCCCCCGCTTCAGGGCCACGGCGCCGGGGACGAGCTCGTTGACGATCACCCGGTCGTTGATCTGCAGCGTGTTCTCCATCGACGCCGACGGGATGTAGAACGACCGGATCAGGAACGTCTTGACCAGGAACGACACGAGCAGTGCCGCGATGAAGATGATGACGAGGTCGCGGAGGAATGTGAGGACTCCGTTCCGTTGCTTCTCAGCACGTGGCCTGCGCCCGGAATCCTCTGTCGTGTCCGTCATTTCCGCTCTCGTTCGAACCGCTGACTCCCCGCAATGGGAAGAGCCCCCCGTCGATGCACAACCGTACATGGACGAGGGGCTCGCAGCGCCGTCCGGCTCGCGGACGTTCACTGTGAAGGCGATCAGGCGTCGCGCTTCTCCTTGATCTTGCGGCGGGCCGCCTTGCCGCGGAGCTCGCGCAGGTAGTAGAGCTTCGCACGACGGACGTCACCCTTGGTGACGATCTCGATGTGGTCGATGATCGGCGAGTGCACGGGGAACCAGCGCTCGACGCCGACCTGGAAGCTCACCTTGCGGACCTTGAAGGTCTCACCGATGCCGTGACCCTGACGGCCGATGACGACTCCCTGGAAGACCTGGATACGCGAGCGCGTGCCTTCGATGATGTTGACGTGCACCTTGATGGTGTCGCCGGGGCGGAAGTCCGGGACGTCGGTACGCAGCGATGCTGCGTCGACGTTGTCGAGGAGCTGGCTCATGGTGGGTTTCACTCTCTGCGGACGCGCACGGGTCGCCGCGGATCGAAGGTTCGGAAAGTGGTGGTGCGTGCCCGGTGTCGGCGACTCCCCCGTGGCAGAGTCCAGCCAGGGCACAGCGTTCAATACTGCCACAGAGAGCGCGGGAGACAAAACGACGAGGATGGACCCATGATCGAACTCCGCACCCCCGCCGAGCTGGACGGACTGCGCGTCGCCGGCCGGTTCGTGGCCGACGTCCTCGACGAGCTGCTCGAGACCGTCGACGTCGGCGTCAACCTGCTCGACCTCGACCGCGTCGCGGCCAGGATGATCGCCGAACGCGGGGCGGAGAGCTGCTACGTCGACTACCACCCGTCGTTCGGCATGTCGCCGTTCGGCAAGAACCTCTGCACCTCGGTGAACGACGCCGCCCTGCACGGCCTGCCGCACGACCACACCCTGCAGGACGGCGACCTGGTGAGCCTGGACTTCGCCGCGAGCGTGGACGGCTGGGTCGCGGACTCCGCCGTCAGCGTCCAGGTCGGCACGCCGCGCGACGAGGACCAGGCCCTGATCGCCACGGTCGAGCGAGCGCTGGCCGCCGGCATCGCCCAGGCGGCTCCCGGCAACAAGCTCGGCGACGTCTCGCACGCCATCGGTCACGTCGCGCACGAGGCCGGTCACGACGTGAACCTGCAGTTCGGCGGGCACGGCGTCGGTCGCACGATGCACGGGGATCCGCACGTGCCGAACGACGGCCGTCCGGGTCGCGGCCTGAAGCTCCGACCGGGGCTGGTCGTCGCGATCGAGCCGTGGCTCATGCAGACGACCGACGAGCTCTACCAGGACGATGACGGCTGGACCCTGCGCAGCGTCGACGGCTCACGTGCCGCGCACGTCGAACACACGGTCGCGGTCACCGAGGCCGGCCCCGAGGTCCTGACCCTGCGTCGCGCTCAGCGCGCCGACCCGACCGTCTGACGGACGGGAGGCACGGTGCGGGCCCGCCCCGTGCCTCCAGGCAGACCCGGCGGGGCCGGGTTTCGTGCTCAGCGACAGTTCACGCGGAACGAACCGCGAGGAGTGTCGCTCAGCCCGAAACGCGTTCAGCAGGCAGACGCGCCAGCCGATCACGCAGGCGGCAGCAGGTCCGGACGGACGCGCCGCGTCCGCTCCAGCTGCTGCTCGTGCCGCCAGGCACCGACGCGGGCGTGGTGCCCGCTGAGCAGGACGTCGGGGACGTCCAGGCCGCGCCACGACGCGGGCTTGGTGTACGAGGGGTACTCGAGCAGGCCGTCCTCGTGGGACTCCTCGACCAGCGACTCGGGGTTGCCGACGACCCCGGGGACGAGTCGACCGACGGCCTCGATCATCGCCATCGCGGCGACCTCGCCGCCGTTCAGCACGTAGTCCCCGAGCGAGAGCTCCACGACGGTGGCGTGCAACGACGCCCACTCGAAGACGCGGGCGTCGATGCCCTCGTACCGCCCGCAGGCGAACACGAGGTGCTCCGACGTCGACGCGAGCGACCGCGCGATGGACTGCGTGAAGGGCGTGCCGGCCGGCGTCGGGACCACCAGGGTCGACGAGCCGTCGGGCCGGAAGAGCGCCTCGAGCGCCTGCGCCCACGGCTCCGGCTTCATCACCATGCCGGCACCACCGCCGTACGGGGTGTCGTCGACGGTGCGGTGCCGGTCGGTGGTCCACGACCGCAGGTCGTGCACGTGCAGGTCGAGCAGACCGCCGGAGCGGGCCTTGCCCAGCAGGGACACGTCGAGCACGGAGAAGAACTCCGGGAAGATCGTGACGATGTCGATCCGCACGGGGACTAGTCCGTGACCGTCTCGGGGCGCGAGGTGTCCTCGGGGTCCTCGAACAGCCCCTGCGGCGGCGTGACCGTGACGGTGCCGGCCGCGATGTCGACCGCCGGCACGATGGCCGAGACGAACGGCACGAGGACCTCGCCGCGGGACGGCGTGTCGATCGCGAGCAGGTCCTGGGCGGGCATGTGGTCCACACGGGCGACCGTGCCGACCTCGACGCCGTCACGCAGGACCTTGAGCCCGACGAGCTGGTGGTCGTACCAGGCGTCGTCCTCACCGGTCTCGGCGTCGGCGTCCTGCTCGACCCAGAGGATGATGCGCGCCAGGGACTCGGCCGCGGTGCGGTCGTCGATCCCGGCGAAGAACGCGACGGGGTGACCGTTGTACCAGCGCAGTTCGTCCAGCTCGAGGGTCTTGCCCGACCACGGTGAGTCGTCGGGGACCTGGAGCGTGAACGTGGCGCCCGGGGTGAACCGACGATCCGGGTCGTCGGTGTAGAGCTCGAGCTTGATGCCGCCCTTGAGCCCGTGCGCCTTCGTGATTCGACCCACCCGGAGCTGGGTCGTCTCCCTAGGAATCGGTGTCCACCACGTCGACCCGCACGCGCTTGCCGTCGGCCAGGGCCGTGACGAGGGTGCGGAGCGCCTTGGCGGTGCGCCCGGCGCGACCGATCACGCGGCCGAGGTCCTCGGGGTGCACGCGCACCTCGAGGACCTCGCCGCGTGGGGAGGTGGAGCTGGCGACGCGCACGTCGTCAGGGTGATCGACGATCCCCTTGACGAGGTGCGTCAGCGCGGATTCGAGCAAGGACTACGCCTCGGTCGTCTCGTCGGCGGTCTCGGCGTCGTCGGCCTTGGCGGCGGGAGCCGTCTTCTCCGACTTCGGCTTGAGCACGGCCTTCTTCGAGGAGTCGACCTGGAAGGCCGGCTTCGGCTCGGCGACCTTGACCTTGGACTCGGTGTCCTTCTCGCCCTTGAACTTGGCCCAGTCGCCGGTCAGCTTGAGGAGGGCCGCGACCTGCTCGGTCGGCTGCGCGCCGACGCCGAGCCAGTAGAGCGCACGCTCGGACTCGATCTTGATGACCGAGGGCTCCTCGGTCGGGTGGTACTGACCGATCTCCTCGAGGACACGACCATCGCGCTTGGTGCGCGAGTCGGCGACGACGATGCGGTAGTAGGGCGCACGGATCTTACCGAGACGCTTCAGACGGATCTTGACAGCCACAATTGCTCCTGTTTGCTTTCGTTGTGGTTGAACTGGAACCGCGGGCGTGGGGGCACACACGGCGAAAGCTCGAGAGAGATCGCTCACAGCTGGATAGAGGGTCGAGCTGCGGCGATTCGACCGTTCATTCTTGCAGATTCCCGGCCGTGATGCGAGCCGACTCGCTACGGCGCGAGGCGCCGCACCGCTTCGAGGGCCTCGGACGTCGCCCGGACCGCGTCCACGCTCCGTGCGTCCCGCGCGCCGCCGACGACGGCGTACGGCACGCCGGCGGCCTGGAGGCCCGTGGCGAGTCCGTCGGGCGCGTCGCCCTCGGCGTCGGTCGCGCGCTCCTGCCCGGCGCAGACCACGACGGTGTCCGCCGGTACGCCGACCTCGTCCCCGTGCTCGTCGCGGATCCAGAGCACCCCGGGTTCGATGCGCAGGTACTCCTGCACGCCGCCGACCATCCGCACCCCGGCGTCCCGCAGCCGACCGATCGCGACCCAGCGCGAGGTGATGCCGATCCCCTGGCCGAACTTGCCCGAACGCCGGAGCACCGTCACCTGGGACCCCGGCCTCGTGGTGCGCTGTGCCGCGGGGAGCCGCTGCGGCACGTCGCCGACGAGCTCCTCGGACACGTCGAGGTCCCAGCGGGCCGCGAACTCGGCGGCCCGGACGACCTCGTCGGGCGACTCGGTCAGGAACGCCGCGGTGTCCACGCCGATGCCGCCGCCACCGATGATCGCGACGGTGCCCTCGCCGACCCCCTCGCGGAGTGCCTGCTCGTAGGACAGCACGTGCGGCAGGTCGCTGCCGGGGACGTCGATGCTCCGCGGGACCACCCCGGCCGCGAGCACGACGGCGTCGCTGTCGACGAGGTCCGCAGCCGTGGCCGGGCGTCCGAGGTGGATCGTGGCGCCCCGCTCCGCGAGCTCGGCACGGGCGGACCGCACCGTGGCGGCGTAGTCCTCCTTCCCCGGGACGAGTGCGGCGAGGCCGAACTGGCCGCCGAGGCGGTCGGACGCCTCCCAGACGGTGACGTCGTGGCCCCGGCGGGCGGCGTCCACCGCGGCGGCGAGCCCTGCCGGTCCGCCACCGACGACGTCGACGCGCTTCGGGTCCGCGGTCGGCCGTGCGGGGAAGGCCACTTCGCGGGCCGCCCGCGGGTTCACGAGGCACGACACCGGTGCGCCGATGATCGAACGGTCGAGGCATGCCTGGTTGCAGCCGATGCAGGTGTTCACCAGTGCGAACCCGCCCGCGAGCGAGCGCGACACGATGGCGGCATCGGCGAGGAACGGCCGGGCGAGGGCGACGGCGTCGATCAGGCCGCCGCTGAGCACGGCCTCGCCGTCGCGCAGGTCCGTCATCCGGTTCGAGGCGATCACACGGACGTCCGGGTACGCGGACGAGCGCACCACCGCGGCGATCCGTGCCGCGTACGCCAGCCAGGCCCCGTGCGGCACCGAGGCCTGCACGGTCGGGGTGCGGGACTCGTGCCAGCCGATGCCGACCGAGATGCCGTCGAGCCCGAGCGGCAGCAGGTCGTGCACGAGCGCGTCGACCTCGTCGTCGGTCGACGAGCCGGGCATCAGGTCCGCTCCGGACAGCCGGATCGTCACGGCGAGTTCGGGCACCGCGGCGCGCACCGCCCGGACGACCTCGATCGCGAAGCGCCGACGCCGTTCCGCATCGCCGCCCCACTCGTCGTCGCGCAGGTTCGTCAGCGGCGACTGGAACTGGTTGATCAGGTACCCCTCGGACGCCATGATCTCGACGCCGTCGAACCCGACCGCGCGGGCGGTGCGGGCAGCGGCGGCGAAGTCCTCGATGGTCCGCTCGACCTCGGCCGACGTCAGCTCGGTCGGCACCACGCCGCGGGCGGCCGCCCACGGCAGGGCCGAGGGTGCCACGACGCGCTGCGGGTCGCCGTGCCGGTCGACCATGCCCGACGCGAGCGCGTACCGCCCGGCGTGGAACAGCTGCGCGAGGATCGTCCCGCCCTCGTCGTGCACGGCGTCGACCGCCACCCGGAACCGCTCGTCGGCTCCCCCGACGCCGAACACCGCGAAGTCCGGACCGCCGCGCGCCTCGTCGTTCACCGCGATGCCGCCGGTGATGATGCACGCCGCCCCGCCGGCCGCCCGTTCGCGGTAGAAGGCGGCCATGCCGGCTCCGCCGTCGTCGTGCACCTCGAGCCCGGTGTGCATCGACCCCATCACCACCCGGTTCGCCAGGTGCAGGGGGCCGAGGGTCCATGGTGACGCGACGGTCCGGAGGGACTCCGGCACGACGGGGGCGGAAGCGACGCTGCTCATGCGCCTATTCTGCGGTGTCCGCGCCCGGAGCGTCGGCCGGCAGCACCGCGTCGCGGAGGGGCGACGTGGTGTCCGACCAGTACGGCGGGGCGATGACCGTCAGACCGCCGTCCACCGAGAGCACCTGCCCGGTGATGTACCCGGCCTTGTCCGACAGCAGGAAGTCGACGGCGTCGGCCATGTCGTCGGCCGTCCCGGGGCGCTGCAGCGGGAGCTTCTCGAGCACGGTGTCCATCGGCGCCTGGCCGGGGACCTTCGTGTAGAAGTACTCGAGCGAGTCGGTGTCGATGAGGCCGCCGTTCACCGCGTTGACGGTGATCTGGCGCGGACCGAACTCCACCGCCATGTACTTCATGTACGCCTCGCTCATGGCCTTGGCGGCACCGAGTGCGGCGTAGGTCGGGAACGCCCGGAGCGATCCGTACGACGTCACGACGACGATGCGACCGCCGCGGTCCATGAGTTCCGCGGCGCGCTGGGCCCCGAGCACGAACGAGCGGGCGTTCGTGGCGTAGCTGCGGTCGAGGTGGTGCAGCTTGAGGTCGGCGACGGGCTTGAACGCGCTGGCGGCGGCGTTCGCCACGAACATGTCGAGGCGTCCGTAGGTGTCGCGCACCAGGTCGAACAGGGCGTCGATCGACTCCGGCTGCTCGATGTCGACCTGCGCCGTGATGCCGTCGCCGCCGGCCGCCTTGACGTCGGCCAGGGACTCCTCGGCCAGGTCGGCGTTGCCCTTGTACGTCACGACGACGGTGACGCCGCGCTGGCCCAGCTTCTGGGCGAGCAGGCGGCCGATGCCGCGCGAGGCACCCGTGATGAGTGCGATGGGAGCGTTGGTGGAGTCGGTCACTGCAGTCCTTTGCTGACGGTGGTGGGTGACGGACGGGAGGCGCGGGGCGGGCCCGCACCGCGCCTCCCGTCCGGTACTGGGTTGCGGTCTAGAACCCGGCCTGGCCGGTGACGACGGCGCGGCCGACGATCAGTTTCTGGATCTCGTTGGTGCCCTCTTCGAAGCGCTGCGCGCGTGCGTCGCGGTAGACGCGCTCGATGGCGTTGCGCTTCCAGTAGCCCTGACCGCCGTGCACCTGCAGGGCCTTGTCGGTGACGCGGGCGAGCATGTCGACGGCGATCATCTTCGACGCGCTGGAGAGGGTGCCGGCGTCGGGACGGTCCTCCTCGTACGCGCGCGCGGCCTCGAGCACCAGGGCGCGTGCCGCGGCGATGTCGGCGTAGTTCTCGGCCAGGTAGAACTGGATCGCCTGGCGGCTGGAGAGCCGCTTGCCGAACGTCTCGCGCTTGTTCGCGTACTCGACGGCGAGCTCGTTCGCCCGCTCGGCGAGCCCGACGGCGCTCATCGCGACGGACACCCGGCTCGGCAGCAGGAAGCCGCCGAGCGCGACCTCGAGGCCCTGGCCTTCGTCGCCCAGGCGGGCACTGGCGGGGATCGGGGTCTCGGTGAACCGCAGGATCGCGTGGTCGGTGCCACGGATGCCCATGGTGTCGGAGTCGTCGATCACCTCGGCACCCGGCAGCCCGCTGTTCGGCATCAGGAACGCGACCGTGCCGTCCTGGCCGGTGGTGCCCTCCAGCCGAGCGGCGATGAGCCAGTGGTCGGCCTTGACCCCGAAGGTGATGAGGTGCTTCTCGCCGTTCATCACGTAGGTGTCGCCCTCGCGTCGGACCGTCGTGCGGATGTCCGCTCCGGTGCCCGCGGTGGCCTCGGTCAGGGTGAACGCGACGAGCGTGTCACCGGCGACGGAAGGCTTGACGACCTGCTCGATCTGCTCCGGCGTCGCGTAGGGGGCCATCGCGCGCCAGGTGCCGTTGATGACGTGCACGAGCATGCGGATGGAAGCGTGCGAGCGGGAGATGACCTCCATGATCTCGAGGTACCGCGAGAAGGGGATCGCCCGTCCGCCGAGCTCCGTCGGGGCGGCGAGGCTGAGCCACCCGTTCTCCTTGAGCTCCTGGAACAGCTCCGGGGCGACCCGGCCGGTGCGCTCGATCTCGTCCGCCCACTCCTCGCCGGGGCCGCGGACCCACTCGGTGACCTCGGCCTTGAGCTGCTGGAAGGCGGCTTCGTCGAAGCCCGTGCTCGTCTGCTCGACGGTCGTCATCGTGTCTCGTTCTCCTTCGTCGCGACGAGCGCGGCCGCCTGCTCGCGCAGGGTGTTCTTCTGGACCTTGCCGACCGCGTTGCGCGGCAGCTCGGTGGTGTACTCGAGTCGTTCCGGCCAGTAGTACTTGCTCACGCCGGCCGTGTCGAGGTACTGCTGCATCCCGGCGAAGTCGAGCGGCTCGTCCGCGCGGGCGTTCACGACCCAGGCGCAGGCACGCTCACCGAGCCGCTCGTCCGGCATCGCCACGATCGCGACGTCCGTGACCAGCGGGTGCTGGTACAGCAGGTTCTCGATCTCGACGACGGGGATCTTCTCGCCGCCGCGGTTGATGACGTCCTTCACGCGTCCGGTGATCGACAGGAAGCCCTTCTCGTCGACCTTCGCCAGGTCGCCGGTGCGGTACCAGCCGTCCGCGGTGAACACGTCGTCGGTCAGGTCCGGGCGGTCGAGGTAGCCCGCGAACATCGTCGGCGAGTGCAGCTCGAAGTTGCCCTCGGTACCGGCGGGCAGCTCGATCCCCGCGTCGTCGACGATGCGGATCGCGATGCCCGGCAGCGCCCGGCCGTCGTGGCCGTACGCGTCGGCGGGATCGTCGCTCGGGCTGGACAGGGCCCCGAGACACGTCTCGCTCGTGCCGAAGGCGCCGAGGATCGCACTGCCGAGCACCGTGCTCGCTCGCTGGGCCAGTGCACGGGGCACCGCGGCGCCCGTCGGCACGAAGATCCGGAGCGACTCGGGCTGCGGAGCACCGGCCTCGACCAGGTCGACGAGGTCGGTCAGGAACGGCGTCGCGCACTGCACGAAGGACGCCCGGGCGACGCCGAACGCCTGCTCGAGTGCGACCCGGCCGTCCCACACCGGCTGGATGACCTGCGGCGCACCGAGCCGGAACGCCAGCAGCATGCCGTACAGGAACCCGGTCTGGTGGGCGAGCGGGGACGGGATGTAGATGCGGTCGGCGCTGGTCAGACCGGACTGCGCCACGTGCATGGCGGTCGCGAGCCCGAGCGTGCGGTGCGGGTGCTGCACGCCCTTCGGCTCCCCCGTGGTGCCGGAGGTGAAGAGCAGCTGGCAGACGTCGTCCGGCCCGGGAGCGTGCGACGCGATCTCGTCGACGTCGACGTGCACGGCAGCGAGGGCGTTCTCGAAGTAGCGCCAGTGCCAGTCGCTCGCCACGACCCGCTCCAGGGCGTCGGCGGGCAGCGGCGGCTGGTTCGTCGGGGTGTCCCCCTCCCCGCGGGCCTCGGCGCGGAGCACGATGACGTGCTCGAGCGCCAGGCGGCGGTCCTGCGCGGCGGCCTCGTCGATCACGTCGAGGAGTTCGAGCGCGGGACGGCGCTTCCGGAACACGTTCGGCAGGAACACCACGCGGGCCTTCGAACGAGCCAGCGTCATCGTGGTCTCGCGGGGACCGAACACCGGCAGGATCGGGGTCGCGACGGCACCGATCTGGATCGCACCGAGGGTGATCGAAACGAACTCACGCCAGTTCGGCAACTGCATGGCGACGGATTCACCGGTGCGCACGCCGAGTTCGAGCAACAGGGCGGAGACCCGGTCGGCCTCGTCCTGCAGCTCCTTCCACGTGGTGTTCGCGGGGGTCGCACCGCCGACCTCGATCACGGCCAGGCCGTCGGGGTCGGTCTGCGACAGCGCGCGGACCCGCTCGCTCAGGACGAGCGGGTCGGCGTCGACGCCGGCGAGCTCGGGCACGGCGACGGCGGGCTGCGGGGCGGTGGGCCGCGGCGCGGTGGGCTGGGCGGCGGCAGGCTGCGCGGTGCTCTGGGCAACCGGCTGGCCGACCGGCTGGCCGCCCAGTCGGTCGGCGGGCTCCGGCACCGTCGACGTCTCGACGTCCGCGGTGGCCGTGCCGACCGGAGGCGTGCCCAGGTGCGTGCGGACCCCGTCGGCCTCTGCGGCGTCGATCCGGTCGTCCCGCGCCACCTGGGCTGCGAGCCGGTCGCCGACGGACATGTCGAGCCCGACGGAGTTCATCGCCTCGAGGAACGTCGGGTAGGAGATCCGGTAGGCACGCGGGTAGGTCAGGCCGGACACCCCGTCGGCACCCGACGCCGCGACCGCGAGGGACATCAGCACGCGGTGGTCGTTGAACGAGGACATCGGCGCACCGTGCAACCCGGCCGCGCCGACGCCGGTGACCCGCAGCTCGTCCGCGCCCTGCTCGGCGCGGCCGCCCATCCGGTTCAGCTGGAGCATCGCCGCGACCCGGTCGGATTCCTTCAGCCGGATGTGGGCCACGTTCCACAGTCGGCTGGTCCCCTCGGCGAAGGTGGCCATCGTCGACAGCACGGGCAGCAGGTCCGGGATCGGACGGCAGTCGACGTCGAGCGGCCGGAGCGGGGACCCGTCGTGCTCGATCCGGACGAAGCCGGTCTCCTCGTCGATCCGCATCGGGACACCCATCGCGGTCGCGAGGTCCAGGAACTCGCTCTCCGGGTGGTCCGTCTCGGCCGTCGTCGTGGCCGTCATGCCGCGCAGCAGCACGTTCGACTGGCGGGTGCCGGCCGCCGCGATGCCGAACGCTGCGGAGCCGATGTCGGGCGGGATCACGTAGTCGTGCGGGGTGGCCTGCTGACCCGCCGGGATCCGGTACTCGAGCCAGTCGTCGGAGACCTCCACCGTCAGGCCGAACTGCCGCATCATCCGCACGGTGAGCTCGACGTAGGGCTGCTCGTTGAGCCGCCCGCCGGTGATGTGGATCCGGGTCTCGTGCTCGGCGAACGGTGCCACCAGCAGCAGCCCGGACACCCACTGCGACAGGGTGCCGGCGATCGTCACGTCGCCGCCACGCGGACGCCTCGGCTGCACGGTGACGGGCGGGCAGTCGTTCGTCGCCTCGAGTTCCACCCCCATCTGCGTCAGCGAGGTGAGCAGCGCCTTGATCGGGCGGCGCTGGAAGTACTTCATGCCGGACAGGGTCATCGGGCGGTCGGCCAGCGAGGCGAGCCCGGTCATGAAGTAGAGCGTGGTGCCCGAGGACCCCATGTTGAGCAGTCCGTCGGCACCCCGTGACCCGTGGTCCACGATGTCGGTCGCCTGGTACCGGCCGCCCAGTCCGGTCACGTGGTACGCGTTCCCACGACGCTTGACGTCGACGCCGAGCGCGCGGAGCGTGCCCACGGTCCACTCGACCTGTCGCGTCGCGCTGACCCCGGAGACGACACTCGTCCCCTTCGCGAGCGACGCGAGCACCAGCGCGCGGTGCGCGTGGTACTTCGAGACCGGGATGTCGAGTTCTCCGACGAGCGGGGCGTTCGTCCCGCGCACCACCAACTGCATGCGTACCTCTTCCCTGTAGGAACATTTCAACGGTACGCCCGGAGTGGAACTAGTTGCAGGACGATCCGCACGATCGGGACACCGCTTCGTTGTGCGTGTCCGACAAGGACCCGGGCAGGATGGACGGCATGGACATCCGCTTCACCGAGTCCCGCCGGTCGACCATCGGCGTCGAGTGGGAACTCCCCCTGGTCGACCGGGCGACCGGCGACCTCGCGCCCCGTGCCCCCGCCGTCATCGCCGCCGTGCACGAGCGGCTCGGTGACCACGACCGCGTCACCGAGGAGCTGCTGACCAACACGGTCGAGGTCGTCTCGAGCGTCCACGACCGCGTGGGGGCTGCGACGAGCGAGCTGTCCGGCATCATCGGCGAGGTCATCGACGCCGCCGAACCGCTCGACGCCCAGGTGATGTGCTCGGGAACGCACCCGTTCGCGGTGTGGGACCAGCAGGAGATCACCCCGGACAGCGAGCACTACACGACCCTGATCGACCGCACCCGCTGGTGGGGACGCCAGATGCTCATCTGGGGCGTGCACGTGCACGTCGGCATCGACGACCGCGACAAGGCGGTCCCGATCATGAACGCGATGCTCGCCTACGTCCCGCACCTGCAGGCGTTCACCGCGTCGAGCCCGTTCTGGGGTGGCACCGACACCGGGTACGCCTCGAACCGCGCCCTCATGTTCCAGCAGCTCCCGACCGGCGGACTCCCGCCGCAGCTCGGCGCCTGGGCGAACTTCGAAGAGGTCGTCGGCGACCTCACGCACACCGGCGTCATCGACGGCGTGAAGGACCTGCGCTGGGACATCCGACCGTCACCGGGCTGGGGCACGCTCGAGAACCGGGTGTCCGACGGCATCTCGACCCTGCACGAGGTCGGCGCCGTCACCGCGCTCGTGCAGTGCCTGGTCACCGCCTGCTCGGACCGGCTCGACGCCGGTGAGACCCTGCCCACCATGCAGCCGTGGTTCATCCGCGAGAACAAGTGGCGCGCGGCCCGCTACGGCATGGAGGCCGAGATCATCACGAACGTCGCCGGCGACGAGCGGCTCGTGACCGACGAGGTGCACGACCTGGTGCAGCGGCTCGACCCGATCGCCGAACGGCTCGGCTGCCTCGACGAACTGCACCACCTCGACACGATGATCGAGCGCGGCGCCTCGTACCAGCGGCAGCTGCAGGTCGCGCAGGAGAACGGCGGCGACCTGCGCGCCGTGGTCCGCCACCTGGTCGCCGAGTTCCGCGACGCGCTCTAGCCGCGACCGGCCCGGATCGGGCGTACCCGGCCGAATCGGGCATACCCTGCCGAATCGGGCATACCCGGCCGAATCGGGCGTACCCGGCCGAATCGGGCGTACCGGGTCGAATCGGGCGTACCTCGTCGTTTCTTTCGACCAGGTACGCCCGATTCCACTTCCCATCGCGCGTGCGATGGGAAGGAACGTCGCGACGTGACCGGACGACGGACGGGAGGCCCGGTGCCAGCTGGCACCGGGCCTCCCGTCCTGGGGGCACCGGCAGTCCACGGCGAACGCTACAGTTCCCCTGTGGCGGGGGAGGCAGCACAGCGCGGACCGGCGACGGTGATCCGTGCCGGCGCGCTCGTCGACGCCGGCCGGCCGGAACAGGCACTCGCCGAGGTCACGGCGGCGGAACACGACGAAGGCGAATCGATCGCCGGACAGCGCGTGCGTGCCCTGGCGCTGCTCGCGCTCGACCAGCCGGACGCGGCGTGCGACGCTGCTCGACGAGCGGTCGCTCTCGCGCCGGGTGACAGCACCTCCCTCCGTGTGCTGTCGACCGCCCTGCTCCGCTCTGGGGACCGGATCGGAGCCGTCGAGGCCGCCCGCCGTTCGGTCGTCGCCGACCCGGGCTCGTGGCAGGCGCACGCTGCGCGAGTCGATGCCCTCTGGCTCGGCGAGCAGAACCGCCTGGAGGCGATGCGGGCGAGCTTCGAGGCCGTCCGCTTGGCTCCCACCGAACCGTTCGTGCACCGCCAGCACGGCGACCTCCTGCTCGCCGTCGGCCGGCAACGGGAAGCGCAGGACGCGTACCGCCGGGGGCTCGCGCTCGCTCCGGAGGACCGAGGGGCACGGCACAACCTGGCGGTGTCACGGCTCCGGCGTGGCCACGAGAGCGAGTCCGCGCTGGTCTTCGCGGGCATCCTGTCGACGAACCCGACGGACGCCACAGCACTGCGGAACCTCATGGTCGGCGTCGTCAACCCACTCGGCCGGATCGGGGTGGCCCTCGGCGGCGCCGCAGTGTTCACCGGCTTCGAGTTCCTGGCGACGATCGACAGCGGGGATCCGGCGATGGAGCGCTGGGCGACCACCTTCCCGCCGGTGATCGCCCTCGCCGTGATCGCCTTCATCGCCCTCCGGTTCACCTCCGAGGCACGGCCTCGCCTCGCCTTCCTCCTCTCGGTCGCTCGACGAGCGGTACCGGGTTGGGGACTCGTGGCGCTGGTGCTCGGTGTCGCGACCGCGATCTCCGTGACCGGGCTGTTCCTCCCGCCGGTCGTCGCCCTCGTCGCACAGGGTCTCGTGCTCGTCGGGGTCGTCATCGCCTCCGTGCTGATCAAGCGCATCCTGCGCGCCTTCCCGAGGACCCGCCCACCGGTGCACGAGGACGACGATGACGACGGGTGACGGGCTCGCCGTCGCGACCGAACTGCGCCCGGCCGGTAGTCCGCGCGACGCGCTCACCTCCACGACCGAACCGCACCACCGCCGCGTCGCGCGACACCACCGAACCGACCGCTCCGAGAGGACTCCCGATGAACGATGACCCGGTTCACGACGACCCGGTGATCGACGCGCTCCGACGCGCCGTCGACAGCGCGCCCCACGACGTCGCACTGCGTGTCCACCTCGGTCGTCTGCTCCTCGAAGCCGGACGTCCGGCCGAGGCGACCGCCGAAGCGGCGGCCGCACTCGCCATCGCACCGACCGACGATGCGGCGGGCGCCCTCATGCTCGCGGTGCTGCGCCCGCGCGCCGGCACGGCACTCCCCGCGGACGCACCGACCGACGCTCCCACCGCTGGTGTGCCGTCCGACTTCGACTGGCACGCGGCGGAACAGCAGGTCGAGCACATCGTCGAACCGTCCTTCGTCGAGGACTCGACTCCCGACCCGGACCTGCCGTCGGCGTTCTCGGTCGAGCCGTCGGAGGTCCGGTTCGGGGACGTGGGCGGGATGGAGGCCGTGAAGCAGCGGCTCACCGTCGCGTTCCTCGCCCCACTCGCGAACCCCGAGCTCCGAGCGTTGTACGGCAAGAGCCTCCGTGGCGGTCTGCTGCTGTACGGCCCTCCGGGGTGCGGGAAGACGTTCATCGCCCGTGCCGTCGCCGGCGAGCTCGGCGCACGCTTCATGAGCGTCTCCATCACCGACGTCCTCGACCCCTACCTCGGCGCGAGCGAGCAGAACATCAGGGCGGTCTTCGAGGCCGCACGCGCTGCGGCACCGTGCGTGGTGTTCTTCGACGAGGTCGACGCGCTCGGCCAGCGACGGAGCCAGACCCGCAGCTCGCACGTGCGCGGGATGGTGAACCAGCTGCTCACCGAACTCGACGGCGTCGACGGCGGGAACGAGGGCGTGTTCGTGCTGGCTGCGACGAACCAGCCGTGGGACGTCGACCCCGCGCTCCGTCGTCCGGGTCGGCTGGACCGGACGGTGCTCGTCCTGCCGCCGGACACCCCGGCACGTGAAGCGATCTTCCGCGGGCACCTCCGCGACCGACCGGTCGAGGGCATCGACCCCACAGCGCTCGCGAAGCGGACCGAGGGATTCTCCGGTGCGGACATCGCCTACGTGTGCGAGGTCGCCGCCGAGCACGCGCTCATGGACAGCATCACGACGGGCACTGCACGGCTCATCGGGATGCCGGATCTGCTCGCCGCCCTGAGTGAGGTCCGGCCCTCCACGAGCGCCTGGCTCGAGACGGCTCGGAGCGTCGTCCTGTTCGGCGAGGACGACGGGACGTACGCCGACCTGCGGGCGTACCTCAAGAAGTCCAAGCGCTGAGTGACGGACGGGAGGCCCGGTGCCAGCTGGCACCGGGCCTCCCGTCCGTCAGGTGGTCGCGATCGCGAGCCGCGTCAGCGACCCAGGAACTTCTGCAGCGACGCGAGCTCTTCCTCGGTCGGTGCCTTGCCGCCCTTGGCACCCCCGAGGCCGAGGCCGGACCCCTGCGGGGCCTGCTGCGGCGCAGCCGCCGCGCCGGCAGCCAAGGCCGCGCGCTTCGCTGGGTTGCCCACCTTCGACTTCTTCTTGCCGCCCTGCTGCTGCTTCTTGCCGCCGTGCATGCCCGGGATCGGACCCATGCCCGGCATCTGCGGCACGCCACCGCGGGCGACGGTCTTCATCATCTTGGCGGCCTGCTCGAAGCGGTTGACCAGGGCGTTGACCTCGGTGACCGTCGATCCGGCACCGCGCGCGATGCGCAGACGACGCGAACCGTTCAGGAGCTTCGGGAGCTCGCGCTCCTGGGGCGTCATCGACTGGATGATCGCCTCGGTGCGGACGATCTCGCGCTCGTCGAAGTTGTCGAGCGCCTCGCGCATGCCCTTGGCTCCCGGGAGCATGCCGAGCATGCCCTTGATGGAGCCGGCCTTGCGGAGCTGCTGCATCTGCTGCAGGAAGTCGTTCAGCGTGAAGTTGTCGGTCGCGATCTTGTCGGCGACCTTGCGTGCCTCTTCCTCGTCGAAGGCACCCTGCGCCTGCTCGATGAGGGACAGGATGTCGCCGAGGTCGAGGATGCGGCTCGCCATGCGGTCCGGGTGGAACGGCTCGAAGTCGTCGAGCGACTCACCGGTCGACGCGAACATGATCGGACGGCCGGTCACGCTGGCCACCGACAGGGCAGCACCACCACGGGCGTCACCGTCGAGCTTCGAGAGCACGACACCGGTGAAGTCGACGCCTTCCTGGAACGCACGGGCCGTGTTGACGGCGTCCTGACCGATCATCGCGTCGATGACGAACAGGACCTCGTCCGGGTCGACGGCCTTGCGGATGTTCGCGGCCTGCTTCATCAGCTCGGCGTCGACACCGAGTCGACCGGCGGTGTCGACGATGACGGTGTCGTACTGCTGGTCGATCGCGGCCTTGATGGCGTTCTTGGCGACCTTGACCGGGTCGCCGACACCGTTGCCGGGCTCGGGCGCGAAGACGTGCACGCCGGCCTGCTCGCCGACGACCTGCAGCTGCTGCACGGCGTTCGGACGCTGGAGGTCCGCCGCGACGAGCATCGGGGTGTGGCCGTCCTTCTTGAGCCACTTGCCGAGCTTGCCTGCCAGGGTCGTCTTACCGGCACCCTGCAGACCCGCGAGCATGATGACCGTCGGCGGCTTCTTCGCGAACTCGAGCCGCCGCTGCTGCCCGCCCAGGATGCCGACGAGTTCCTCGTTGACGATCTGGACGACCTGCTGCGCCGGGTTGAGCGCCTTGTTGACCTCGTCGGAGAGGGCACGCTCGCGCACCGATGCGGTGAACGCCTTGACGACCTCGAGCGCGACGTCGGCGTCGAGGAGCGCCCGCCGGATCTCGCGGACGGTGCCGTCGACGTCGGACGGAGTCAGCCGACCCTTGCTCCGCAGATTGCGGAAGGTCTCGGTCAGCCGATCGGAGAGTGAACCGAATTGCGCCATGATCCGTCGATTCTACAAGGCTCCCGCCGCCACCACCGGTCCGTTCACCGCAGGAGGACGCCCTCGGTCAGTCAGACCGGTGCGCCGAGCCCCACCGTCGCAACCGTTGTGGAGGTCGAGCACAACGTTGTTGGACCCAGTCCAGAAACTGTCGTACGCTCGCCGCATGCCGGGACTCGCGATCGTCCGCCACCACGGCCTGCTCGACTACGCGGACGGCCTCGCCCTGCAGCGGGACCTGCACGCCGACGTCGTCGCCGGCCGTTCCCCCGGGGCCCTCGTGCTGTGCGAGCACCCGTCCGTGTACACCGCCGGCCGCCGCACCGAACGCTCCGACCTGCCGACGAACGGCGCCCCGGTCGTCGACACCGACCGCGGCGGACGCATCACCTGGCACGGCCCGGGGCAGCTGGTCGCCTACCCGATCGTCCGGCTCGCCGAACCACTCGACGTCGTCGCGTGGGTGCGCGACCTGGAGCAGGTGGTCATCGACGCCGCGGCCGCCGTCGGGGTGCACGCCGAACGGGTCGAGGGTCGCAGCGGCGCCTGGGTGCCGGGCACGAACGGCTCGCCCGCCGCCAAGGTCGGGGCCATCGGGCTGCACGTCGCCGAGGGCGTGACGAGCCACGGCATCGCGATCAACTGCGACAACGCCCTCGACGCCTACGCCGCGATCGTCCCGTGCGGCATCGCGGACGCCGGGGTCACGACGCTGAGCGCCGCGGCGGCGCACGCGGGGCTCGCTCCCGTGACCGTCGACGTCCTCGCACCCGTGGTCGCGCACGGCGTCCAGCAGGCCGTCGACGGCATGCACAGCGGCCGCCGGATCAGCACGATGGCCCCCAGCACCAGCACGAGCACCAGCACCGCGACCGCCCGACAGGAGACCCTCGTATGACCCTCGCCCCCGAAGGCCGCCGCATGCTCCGGGTCGAGGCCCGGAACGCCGAGACCCCGATCGAGACGAAGCCCGCGTGGATCAAGACCCGTGCCACGCAGGGCCCGGAGTTCCGCGAGCTGTCCGGACTGGTGCGTGACAAGCAGCTGCACACCGTCTGTCAGGAGGCCGGCTGCCCGAACATCTTCGAGTGCTGGGAGGACCGCGAAGCCACCTTCCTGATCGGCGGCTCGCAGTGCACCCGACGCTGCGACTTCTGCCAGATCGACACCGGCAAGCCGGAGCCGCTCGACCGCGACGAGCCCCGCCGGGTCGCGGACTCCGTCGCGGAGATGGGCCTGAAGTACGCGACCGTGACCGGCGTCGCGCGCGACGACCTGCCCGACGGCGGATCGTGGCTCTACGCCGAGACCATCCGAGCGATCCACGAGCACTCCCCCGGCACCGGCGTCGAGATCCTGGTGCCGGACTTCAACGGTCGGCCCGACCAGCTCGGCCAGGTGTTCGACGCCCGCCCCGAGGTCTTCGCGCACAACGTCGAGACCGTTCCGCGGATCTTCAAGCGCATCCGCCCGGCCTTCACGTTCGAACGGTCCCTCGACGTCATCACCCAGGGCCGCGACGCCGGGCTCGTGACGAAGTCGAACCTGATCCTCGGCATGGGCGAGGAACGCATCGAGATCGAGGACGCCCTGCAGCGCCTGTTCGACGCGGGCACGGACATCATCACGCTGACGCAGTACCTCCGCCCGTCGCCGCGGCACCTGCCGGTCGCGCGCTGGGTCAGCCCTGCGGAGTTCGTCGAGCTCCGCGAGGTCGCCGAGCAGATGGGCTTCGCCGGGGTCCTCGCCGGACCGCTGGTCCGGTCGTCCTACCGGGCGGGCCGACTGTGGGCGCGGGCGACGGTGGCTCGCGGCGGCTCGGTGCCCGAGCACCTGGCCCACCTGCTCGACGCGACCCCTGGTCGCCAGGCCGTCTGACCCGCGCCGCGCGCGCGGCGCGCGCGGCGCGGCCGGCGTTTCGCGCTGGGCGACAGTTCACGGGCTGCGGAGCACGTGAACTGTCGCTCAGGCCGAAACCCCGTGCGTCCGGCCGACACGGAGACAGACGGGAGGCGCGGTGCCAGCTGGCACCGCGCCTCCGGTCCGTCAGGTGGTGACGGCTACTTCGCGTCGGCCTCGACCGACTCCTTCGGCTGACCGGTCGGGGTGAGCCCGCGCTCCTGGCGGCGCTTCGAGACCACCAGCGACGCGGTCGTGGCGACCGCGATCGTCAGCGCGATGAAGCCCAGCGAGAACCAGATCGGGATCTCCGGCGCCCACTCGATGTGCTCGCCACCGTTGATGAAGGGCAGCTCGTTGACGTGCATGGCGTGGAAGACGAGCTTCACACCGATGAACGCCAGGATGACGGCCAGGCCCTGACCCAGGTAGATGAGGCGCTCGAGCAGACCGGCGATCAGGAAGTACAGCTGCCGGAGGCCGAGCAGCGAGAACGCGTTCGCCGTGAACACGATGAAGGCGTCCTGCGTCAGCCCGAAGATCGCGGGGATCGAGTCGAGCGCGAAGAGCACGTCGGTCAGGCCGATGGCGACCATGACGAGCAGCATCGGGGTGAACAGGCGCTTGCCGTCGACACGGGTGGTCAGGCGGTCGCCGTCGTAGTGGTCCGAGGTCGGGATGATGCGCTTGAGGATCCGGATGAGCCGGGATTCGCCCTCGCTGCCGTGGTCGTTGCCGCTGCGGGCCTGCGACCAGGCGAGCCAGAACAGCAGCGCACCGAACAGGTAGAAGACCCACGAGAAGTTCTCGATGATGGTGACGCCGAGGGCGATGAAGACACCGCGGGCGACGAGCGCGATCGCGACGCCGACCAGCAGGACCTTCTGCTGGAACTCCTTCGGCACGGCGAAGCTCGACATGATGATGAGGAAGACGAAGAGGTTGTCGACCGACAACGCCTTCTCGGTCAGCCAGCCGGCGAAGTACTCACCACCGGCCTGTCCGCCGCCGAAGACCAGGATCCCGATGCCGAACAGGATCGCCAGCCCGATGTAGAAGGCCGACCAGAACGCGGATTCGCGGATGTGGGGCACGTGCGGGGTGCGCACGTGCGAGTAGAAGTCGAACACCAGCAGCGCGAGGATGCCGGCGATGGTGATGAGCCAGACGAAGAGTGGGACGTCCACGGTTTCCTTCAGGTAGGGCGCGCCGCTGATGTGCGGGTACGCCGAGGCCTGAAGGTCTCTTCCGTCGCACCGCACCGGAACCGGTGTCGCACGACCGGCGCCCCGGGGCCGGATCGTTCCGGACCGTACTGACGGGGTCACCGAGAGGGAATACTCCCCTTCGTGTTCCCGAGCATACCGGGCACAGCGGACATGCGCCGCGCTCTAAGCTGGGAGCATGGCGAGTTCCTGGTCACTGTCCTCACGGCTGCGCGGCCTCTTCCAGCGCAAGACGATCGACGAGACCACGTGGGAGGACCTCGAGACCGCCCTCATCGGGGCCGACTTCGGGCCCGACATCTCCGAGGAGATCATCGAGGACCTGCACGCCCGCGTCGACCGGTACGGCACGACCGACCCCGCCGACCTGCAGCGCATGCTCCGCGAGGTCCTCGAGGAACGGCTCTCGAAGCTCGACACCACCCTGAAGCTCAGCGCGCGGCCCGCCGTCGTGCTCGTCGTCGGGGTGAACGGCGTCGGCAAGACCACGACGATCGGCAAGTTCGCCAAGTTCCTGAAGACCTACGACCGCACGGTGCTCGTCGGCGCGGCGGACACGTTCCGCGCCGCGGCGGTCGAGCAGGTCGCCACCTGGGCCCAGCGTGCCGGGGTCGACGTCGTCCGTCCGTCGCAGCCCGGGCAGGACCCGGCGTCGGTGGCGTACCAGACCGTCGAGAAGGCGATCCGCGACCAGACCGAGATCGTCGTCATCGACACCGCCGGGCGCCTGCACACCAAGGCCGGGCTGATGGACGAGCTCACCAAGATCAAGCGCGTGGTCGAGAAGCAGACCGAGATCAGCGAGGTCCTGCTCGTCCTCGACGCGACGACGGGCCAGAACGGCCTCGCACAGGCCCAAGCCTTCATCGAGGGCGCCGGCGTGACCGGCCTCGTCATCACGAAGCTCGACGGCTCGGCCAAGGCCGGCTTCGCGCTGAGCGTGCAGGAGAAGACCGGCATCCCGATCAAGCTCATCGGGCAGGGCGAGGGCATCAACGACCTCACCGGCTTCACGCCGCACGTGTTCGTGCAGAACCTCGTCGGCTGAGCGAACGCGTCGGCACGCCGAGGAGTAGCGTCCCTGACGGTCCGGGCATCTGCTCGGTCTCGTTCCAGGGATAGGAGACCCTCATGCCCGCACTGCTGATCATCGCGATCATCGTCGGCCTCGTCCTGCTCTTCAGCGGCATCTTCGTCGGTGCGCTGAAGTTCCTGCTCTGGGTGGGCATCGTGCTCATCCTGCTGGCGGTCATCGGCTGGCTGCTCCGGACGATCCGCGGTCGCGCGTAGCGACCCGGCGTCCTGTCCGGACGCACCTGACACAACGGGAGGCGCGGTGCCAGCTGGCACCGCGCCTCCCGTCTGTACTCAGGTCGCGACCAGGACGCCTACGCGACCGCGTCCGCCGGCTCGCGCTTCTGCACCCGCTGCCCGACGACGGCGGAGACGCCGTCCTGCCGCATCGACACCCCGTACAGGGCGTCGGCAATCTCCATCGTCCGCTTCTGGTGCGTGATGACGATGAGCTGGGACGACTCGCGCAGACGCTCGAACACGGTCAGCAGGCGGCCCAGGTTGGCGTCGTCGAGCGCCGCCTCGACCTCGTCCATGATGTAGAACGGCGACGGCCGCGCGGTGAAGATCGCGACGAGGAGCGCCACCGCCGCCAGGGACCGCTCGCCGCCGGACAGCAGGGTCAGGCGGTCGATCTTCTTGCCGGCGGGTTTCACCTGCACGTCGATCCCGGTGCCGAGCAGGTCGGTCGGGTCGGTCAGGTTGATGGACCCCGAGCCGCCCGGGAACAGGATCGGGAAGATGACGTCGAACGCTTCCTTCGTGTCGTTGAACGCGGACTCGAAGATCGTCTGCATCTTCGTGTCGAGCTCGTCGATGATCGTCAGCAGGTCCGTCCGCGTCTTCTGCAGGTCCTCGAGCTGCTCGGCGAGGAACGCGTGACGCTGCTCGAGCGCCTGGAACTCCTCGAGCGCGAGCGGGTTGACCTTGCCGAGCTGTCCGAGGTCGCGCTCTGCGGCCTTGAGCCGGCGCTCCTGCTCGGCACGGACGTAGGGCACGGTCTCGACATCGGCGGGGTCGACTTCGTCGGTCGTGTCGAACTCGGGCAGCGCGGGGCCGCCGGGCAGGGTGGACTCGGCGTCGACGAGGGCCTCGTCGTCGGTGTCGGTACCCGCTTCTGCCGCTGCTTCCTCCGGCTCGGTCACGCCCGCAGCTTCGGCGGCGGCTGCCGCCGCGCGCTCCGCCTCGCGGTGCTTCCGCGCGCGCACCCGAGGGTCCACGAGCACGTCGACCGGCACCGGCACGTGCGGCCCGTACTCGGCCACCAGGACGGCCTCGGTCAGCCCGAGCTCGCTCTGCGCCCGGTCGAGGACGCCGGACACGTGCAGCTTCTTCTCGTAGATCTCCATCTCGAGCGAGTGCACGCCGTCGGTGATGGTCTGCAGGCGGTCCCGGAGCTCGCGCTCCTCGTTGCGGATCGTCTGCAGCTCGGTGTTGCGCTTCGACCGCTCGGCTTCTTCCGTCGCCAGCTGCACGCGGGCTTCGGCCAGCGAACGATCGACCGCACCGAGCACCCCGGGCAGGTCGGCGAGGACGGCTTCGGCGGTCCGGATCTGGCCGCGTCGGACGACGGCGAGCCGCGCGGCTTCCTCGGCAGCGGCGCGCTCGGCCTCGAGCTGGCGGTCGAGCTGGTCGGCGCGGTCCCGTTCGGCGCGCACCCGCTCGCGCACGGTCTCGACCTGGATCCGCTGCTCGACCTCGGCGGCACGTGCGGACTCGAGCGCGTCCTGCAGCGCGGGACGCTCGGAGGCGTCGACCACGGGACGCTCCTGCTCGGTGAAGGCACGGTGCGCCGACTCGGCCTCGGCCAGCACCGCCTCGGCGGTCTCGACGGCGCCGTCGGTCTCGGCCAGCGCGGCACGCAGCCGTTCGACCTCGGCCGCGGCGTTCTCCGCCTTCGCCCGTGTCGATGCGCTCGTGCGGTCGTACTCGGCCTTCGCCCGCGTGTAGGCGCGGGATGCTGCGTCGGCCTCGTCCGCACGGCGGCGTGCGTCCTCGACGGCGCTGCGCGCGGCCTGGAGGCCCGTGGCCGCGTCCTCGGCGTCGGTCGCGATCGCGTCGCGTCGCGTCACGGCGTCGTCGCGCTCCGCGACGAGCTCGATGCGCGAGGTCACGCGCTCTCCGCCGCCGGTCACGCGGACCGCACGGACGAGGTCGCCGGACCGCGTGACCACGGTGGCGTGCGGGGCGGCCGTGAGCACCGCCGCCAGGTCGAGGTCGTCGGCCTCCGCGACCAGCGTGTCGCGCAGGATCGACGCGAGCGCCGGCGGTCCCTGCACCAGGTCGGTGGCACGGCGGACGCCGGCCGGCAGGGTCTCGGGCAGGGCCGCGGGGACGGGCGCGGCGTCCGCGACGACGACGTCGATCCGGCCGAGGTCAGCAGCGCGGGCGTGGTCGACGGCGTCGAGCGCGGCACCGCGGTCATCGGCGAGGACGGCGTCGGCGAGTCCCTCGAGGGCGGTGGCGATCGCGGCCTCGAACCCGGGCGACACCGTCAGGCTGTCGGCCAGGCGACCGACGACGCCCGCGCGACCGGCGTCGATCAGGGCCTGCGAACCGTCGCGGACCTCGATCGACATGCCGAGCGCGGCGACCCGGGCGTCGAGGGCGTCCCGCTCGCGTTCGAGGGCGTGGAGGCGGTCGCGCTGCTCGTCGCGCGTGGTCTGGGCCCGTTCCAGCTCGGCGCGCGCCTGCTCAAGTGTCTGCGCGAGCGCGGTCTCGTCGACCCCCTCGGACGGGTCGACACCGAGTTCGGCGAGGGCCGCCGCGGCACGCTCGGCACGCTCCCCGGCCTCGGCCAGTGCCCGCTCCCGCCGCTCGCGGTCGGCGACGGCGGAACCGCGCTTCGACCGGGCGACGTCGACGGCGCTGGCGAGCCGCTGCGCCTCGAGGTCGTGCTGCGAGACCCGGGCCGCCTGGGCGGCGATGCGTTCGTCCAGGGCGTCCAGCGCGGCGCGGGCGTCCTGCACCGCGCGGGCGGTCGTCGCCGAGCCGCCCTGCATCTCGTCGGCTCGAGCGGCGAGGCGGTCGGCCTCGGCTCGGACCCCGGCGACCTGCTCCTGGGTGACGGTCGGGCCCTGCTGTGGAGCGTCGGCCTGCTGCGCGAGGAACATCAGGCGCTGGTTCGCCAGGCTCGACAGGCCGCGGAGGCGCTCCTGCACGCTCTCGAGCCGGTGCACGACGGTGCGGGCGCGGTCGACGTCGTCGCCGACCATGCTCTGCTCGACGTGCTGCTGGCGCACCCGGGTCTGGTCGAGCCGCTCGGTCAGGACGATGCGCTCGGACTTGCGGCCGGCCTCGACCTCCTGGTGCTCGTGCAGCTCGCGGCGCAGGCGCACCACGTCGTCGGCGAGGACGCGGGCCTTGGCGTCGCGGAAGACCGCGGCGACCGACTGGGCCTTGCGTGCGACCTCGGCCTGACGTCCGAGGGGTTTCAGCTGCCGTCGGATCTCACCGGCCAGGTCGGACAGGCGGGTCAGGTTCGTCTGCATCGCGTCGAGCTTGCGGAGGGTCTTCTCCTTGCGGCGACGGTGCTTCAGGATCCCCGCGGCCTCCTCGATGAAGCCGCGGCGGTCCTCCGGGGTGGCGTGCAGCACCTTGTCGAGCTGCCCCTGCCCGACGATCACGTGCATCTCACGGCCGAGGCCGGTGTCGCTCAGCAGTTCCTGCACGTCGAGCAGCCGGCAGTTCTCGCCGTTGATGGCGTACTCGCTGCCACCGTTGCGGAACAGCGTGCGAGCGATCGTCACCTCGGAGTACTCGATCGGCAGCAGGCCGTCGGTGTTGTCGATGGTCAACAGCACCTGGGCGCGACCGAGCGGACCGCGGGTCGAGGTGCCAGCGAAGATGACGTCCTCCATCTTGCCGCCGCGCAGGGTCTTCGCCCCCTGCTCCCCCATCACCCAGGCCAGGGCGTCCACCACGTTCGACTTGCCGGAGCCGTTCGGGCCGACGATGCACGTCACGCCCGGCTCGAACGCGAACGTCGTCGGCTGCGCGAAGGACTTGAACCCCTTGATGGTCAGGCTCTTCAAGTACATGCGGTCTCCGGATGCTCTGGTTGGCGTCAGGCTAACGCGTGCGGGCGCGGGGACGGAGTTGGCACACGGGGCAGATGTGGCTCGACCGGTTCATGAAGGCCTCGCGCACGATCGTCGTGCCGCAGCGCGGACACGGCTTCCCCTGCTGCCCGTAGACGTTCAGGCGCTGCGAGAAGTACCCGGACTGCCCGTTCACGTTGACGTACTGGGCGTCGAAGCTCGTGCCGCCGTCCTCGAGCGCCCGGCGCAGGATGGCGCGCACCTCGTCGAGCAGCCGTCGCAGGTCGGCACGGGTGAGGCGGTCGGCGGCGCGGTCGTAGTGCAGCTTCGCGGCCCAGAGCGACTCGTCGGCGTAGATGTTGCCGATGCCGCTCACGACGCCCTGGTCGAGCAGCACCCGCTTGATGCCGCTCGAACGCTTCCGCGCCATCGCGGCGAACCGGTCGTCGTCGAACGCGGGGTCGAGCGGGTCACGGGCGATGTGCGACACCTGCCCGGGCACCCACCGGCGCCACGCGGCGTCGGGGTCGATCGCGTCGACCTGCCCGCCGAACCCGGCGGGAGCACCGTCGATCGTCGGCACCATCGCGTCGATCGCCATCGAGCCGAACGTGCGCTGGTCGACGAACTCGAGTTCCACGGCGGGCTCCGCGGCACCAGTGCGGTCGGTGCCCGCGGGCTGCACGTCGATGAGGATCCGCCGGTGCTTGGCCGCCGGTCGACCACGGCCGAGCAGGATCTGCCCGCTCATGCCGAGGTGAGCGACGAGTGCCTCGGGGCGGTCCCCGTCGTGCTCGGGCTGCAGCGGCATCCAGAGGAACTTGCCCCGGCGGACGGCAGCGGCGATCGTGCGACCGGTCAGTCGGTCGGCGAAGTCCTCCGAGGGGCCGTCGTGCCGCGTGAGCGCACGGTCGTCGACCACGTCGACGTGCAGGACCCGCGCACCGCTGACGGCGGGTTCGAGGCCGGCGCGGACGACCTCGACCTCGGGGAGTTCGGGCACGCGGTCAGGCCGCTCGACCGGACAGCCGGGTCCAGGCGTCGAGCGCGGCGGCCATCTCGGCGGCCTTCTTGCTCGACCCGGTGCCGGTGGCGATGTCCTCGCCCTGCAGGACGACCGTCGCCGTGAAGGTCTTGTCGTGGTCCGGGCCGGTCTCGGTGACGCGGTAGGCCGGGTTGCCGAGCGAACGACTCGAGGCGAGCTCCTGCAGGCTCGTCTTCGGGTCCATCGCGGCGCCGAAGCGGTCCGGGTCGATCATGAGCGGCTCGACCAGGCGGAGCACGAGCTCGGTGGCCGGGTCGGGGCCGGCGGACAGGTACGTTGCGCCGATGACGGCTTCGACGGTGTCGGCCAGGATCGACGACTTGTCGCGCCCGCCGGTCTGTTCCTCGCCCTTGCCGAGGCGCAGGTAGCGGCCGAGCCCGATCATCCGGGCGATCTCGGCCAGCGCCACGGTCGACACCAGGCTCGCCCGACGCTTGGCGAGGTCACCCTCGTCGAGGTCGGGGAACGACCGGTAGAGCTTTACGGTCACGGCCTGGCCGAGGATCGAGTCCCCGAGGAACTCGAGGCGCTCGTTGTGCTTGATGCCCCCGTGCTCGTAGGCGTAGGAGCGGTGCGTCAGGGCGAGCTGGAGCAGCTCGAGGTCGATGTCGGCCCCGAGGATGCCCTGCAGACGAACGACGTCCGGCCCCGCGGGGCGAGACCCCGCAGCGCCGGACGTTGTCGTCATGCGTTCGGTCCGATCAGACGTCGGCGACCTTGCGGCCCTTGTACTCCATGTACAGGGGCGTGCCGGCCGAGTCCTCGACGACCTTCGCGCGGTGCGGGAGGCTGTAGGTGACCTGACCGTTCTCGATCGTCTTCACGAGCTGGATCGGCGTGGCCTTCCACTGCGAACGACGGGCGTGCGTGTTCGCACGGGACTGCTTGCGCTTGGGAACGGCCATGGTGAATCTCTTTCGGTTGGTCGGTGGTCGGTACGGGGGCTGGCGGTGTCGGGACCTACTCGGTCTCGGACCGCTCCTCGCCCTCGGTGGTCTTCGGTGCGGTGGTGTCACCGTCGGTGCTGGCGTCGAGCTCGATCGCGCTGAGCGCTGCCCAACGAGGATCCAGCACTTGACGAGCGGGCTGCTCGCCGAGGTCGGCCAGACGCTCGCCCGTCACCGGGTCGAGTCCTGGGCAGTCCGGTCGGCAGACCGGCTGGAACGGCAGCGACAGCACCACCGCATCTCGAACGACCTGTTCGGTGTCCACGTGGTCATCGCGAACGAAGAAGTCGAAATCCTCCGAGGCATCATACGCGAACAGCTCGGCGAAATCGACCTCGATCGGTTCGCTGATGTCGATGAGGCAGCGCGAGCACTCCCCCGTGGCGTCGGCCGAAGCGTGTCCGGACACGAGGACACCCTCGTGCAGGCCTTCGAGTTTGACGTCGATGTGCAGTTCGGCACCCT
The DNA here is from genome assembly GCF_003224385.1 of Curtobacterium sp. MCPF17_003. Classification (NCBI taxonomy): domain Bacteria; kingdom Bacillati; phylum Actinomycetota; class Actinomycetes; order Micrococcales; family Microbacteriaceae; genus Curtobacterium; species Curtobacterium sp. MCPF17_003. The sequence goes on from NZ_QKLC01000002.1 coordinate 261,544, forward strand.
GTCGGACGCCGATCAGACCGGCCCCCATCGCGTCGGGCACCTCGATGTCGAGCGAGTGCTCGCGCATCTCACCCGGCCGGTGCGCGAGGTCGCGCACGCGCAGGGCGTAGGGGCTGTTCACGGGGGAAGACACGATCGACAAGCCTAGCGCGATCGGGGCCGAGAGTCGAGGTGGCGACAGGCGTGTCCGGACGCGGTGGGTTCAGTGAGCGTGCTGGGTGTGCTGGGCGGGCGTGCTCAGCGGGCCGCGAGCGCGTCGGCAACCGCCTTCGGCACGTACGGCGTGACGTCACCGCCGAGGGACGACACCTGGCGGATCAGCGAGCTCGACACGTGCGCCCGTGACGCCTCCGGCAGCAGGAACACCGTCTCGACGTCGGCCAGGTGGCGGTTCATGATGGCCATCGGGGTCTCGTACGCGACGTCCTCGCCGGACCGCACGCCCTTCACCAGGACCTTCGCCCCGACCTGCCGGCAGTAGTCCACCAGCAGACCGGACGTCCACTCGCCCACCGTGACCGTGTCCGGCGCGCCGACCTCGACCAGCGACTCGCGGATGAGCCGCACCCGGTCGACCGCCTCGAACATCGCCGGCTTCTTGTCGGGGTTGTGCACCACGAGGACGTGCACCTCGTCGAAGAGCCCGGCCGCGCGGCCGATGACGTCGAGGTGCCCGAGGGTGACGGGGTCGAAGGAACCGGGGACCACCGCGATCTGCGCCATGGCAGCGACGATACCGCGCGGGCCGTCGTGCTCCGGGGTCAGTTCTTGCCGAGGAACGCCGCGTCGGACTCGTCCAGGCGCCGGGCGAGGGCGTCACGGAGGGCCGGGGACCCCTCGAGTTCGGGATCGGGTTCGAGCACGCGCTCCGCTTCTTCGCGCGCGTCGACGATGAGGTCGGCGTGCTCGACCACCCGGAGCAGGTTGAGCGAGGACCGCCCACCGGACTGCCGTTCGCCCAGGACGTCGCCCTCGCGCCGGAGCTCGAGGTCGACCCGCGCGAGCTCGAACCCGTCGTCCGAGGCGGCCACCGCGTCGACGCGCTCGCGCGAGGTGGTCTCGAGCTCGGCCGAGGTGACCAGCAGACAGACGCCGGCCCACTGCCCACGACCGATGCGGCCGCGGAGCTGATGGAGCTGCGAGACCCCGAACCGGTCGGCGTCGAGGACGGCCATCATCGCCGCGTTCGGGACGTCGACGCCGACCTCGATCACGGTCGTCGCGACGACCACGTCGAGGTCGCCGGCGGCGAAGGACGTCATCACGCGGTCCTTCTCGTCGGCGGTCATCCGACCGTGCAGGACCGCGATCGAGCGCCCTTCGAGCACGGGCATGGTGCGCATCCGCTCGGCCGTGGCGAGCACGGTCGCCGGGGCGCGCTTCGGGGTGTCGTCCTGCCCCTCGGCCGGCTCCGGCTCGCCGTCGTCCTCGGTGTGGGCGTCGTCGATGGCCGGGCAGACGACGAACGCCTGGCGGCCCTTGTCCAGTTCTTCGGCCATGCGGGACCAGATCCGGGGTTCCCACCCGGGGTGCTCCGCCAACGGGACCGTGAAGGTCTCGACGCCGGCGCGCCCCGACGGCATGCCCGTGATGGTCGAGACGTCGAGGTCGCCGAACACCGTCATCGCGACGGTGCGCGGGATCGGCGTCGCCGTGAGCACGAGCACGTGCGGCGGGGTCGTGCCCTTGGTACGGAGGGCCTCGCGCTGCTCGACACCGAAGCGGTGCTGCTCGTCGACCACCACGAGCCCCAGCTCGGCGAAGTCCACCCGGTCCCCCAGGAGCGCGTGGGTGCCGATGACCAACCGTGAGCTGCCCGATGCCGCGGCGAGCAGGGCACGGCGACGTTCGTCGGTGGACTGCGACCCGGTCAGGATCACGGGTCGGAGCTCGGCGGCCAGGTCCGGCCCGAGGAACTTCACGATGGAGCGCAGGTGCTGGGCCGCCAGCACCTCGGTCGGGGCGATGAGCGCGGACTGGCCACCGGACTCGGCCACCGTGAGCATCGCCCGGATCGCCACGAGGGTCTTGCCGGACCCGACCTCGCCCTGGATCAGCCGGTGCATGGGCCAGGTGCGGGCGAGGTCCTGGTCGATGTCGGCACCGACGGCCCGCTGGTCGTCCGTCAACGTGAAGGGCAGGGTGGCGTCGAAGCGCTCGAGGATGCCACCGGGGGCGGCCACGCGCGGGGTGGCCGCGGTGCGACGGGCCGCGATCCGGCGCTGCACCAGGGCGGTCTGCAGCACGAACGCCTCGCGGTAGCGCAGGGCGTCCTGCGCGCGCTTGAAGTCCGCGACCTTCTCCGGGCGGTGCAGCAGCTCGAGGGCACGGCGGAACGGCACGAGGTCGAGCCGGGACCGCGCGGACGCCGGCACCGGGTCGGGCAGGTCCGGCAGGGTGTCGAGGACGATCCCGATGGACTTCGCGATCTGCCACGACGTGAGTGAGGCCGTCGCCGGGTAGATCGGGATCGGCTGGCGCGACCACCGGATCGCTTCGTCGGAACCGGGCTCCGCCGTGGCGCGGGGGTCGTCGGGGTCGAACAGCTCGTAGTCGGGGTGGGCGAGCTGCCGGGCACCCCGGTAGTCGCTGACCTTGCCGGAGAAGATGCCCCGGGCGCCGGGTACGAGGTCCTTCGTGCGCCACCCCTGGTTGAAGAACGTGAGGGTGAGCAGGCCCTTGCCGTCGCCGATCTTCGCTTCGAGGATCGAGCCGCGGCGCGCGCGCATGGTGCGTTCACGGACGTCGACCACCTCGGCCACGATGGTGACGGGTTCGCCGATCGCGAGCGAGTCGAGGGCCGTCAGTGCACCACGCTCGGCGTAGCGGCGGGGCGCGTGCTCGAGGAACTCCCCCACCGTGCGGTAGCCGAAGGCCTTCTCGATCGCGGTCGCCGTCCGACCGCCGAGCACGTTCGCGAGCCGCGCGTCGAGCGGCGCCGGACCGAGGTCGGGCGCGGCCGGCGCAGCGGGGGTTCCGGAGGTGACCACGCTCCAACGGTACCGGGCACGACCGACCCCACCCGCGCCTCCCGAGCGGCCTGTGGAGAACACCGGACCGGACCCGCCGGGCCGATACGGTGGCTGCATGACCCGCATCATCGCCGGCGCCGCCGGCTCCCTGACGCTCCGGGTGCCGAAGTCCGGCACCCGCCCGACGAGCGACCGCGTGCGCGAGGCGCTGTTCTCGTCGCTCGAGGCACGGGGGCTCGTCGAGGCCACGTCGGTGGCCGACCTGTACGCGGGCACGGGCGCGCTCGGGCTCGAGGCGGCGTCCCGCGGTGCGGCCGAGGTGGTCCTGGTCGACCGGGCATCCGCCGCCGCGCAGGCCTGCCGGGCGAACGCGAAGGCCGTGCAGCAGCGGGTGCCGGGCGTCCGGATCGACGTGCAGCCCCAGCCGGTGCTCGGGTACCTGCGCGGGACCGTCCGCACCTTCGACCTGGTGTTCATCGACCCGCCCTACGACGTCACCGAGCACGAGCTCGCCGAGGTGCTCGAGGCCCTGGCGCCGAAGCTCACGCCGGATGCCGTCGTGGTGGTCGAGCGGAGCAAGCGCTCCCCCGAGCCCACCTGGCCGGCGGGGCTGGAGCCGTTCAGCAAGCGCAGCTACGGCGAGACCGTCGCGTGGGAGGCCGTCGCCGCCGGCTGAGGCGTTCTGCGCGTGTGCACGCGCTCTGCGACAGTGCACCTGTCGAACGACGCGTGTTCTGTCGCAACACGGTCGTGCACCGACCGGGCCGGGTCAGCCGGCGGCGCCGTCCCAGTCGGCGTAGGGGTCCCAGCCGGTCGTCGGCACCGCGGCACCGGCGCGCAGCAGGTCCGCGTCGCCACGCTCCCGCACGACACCGATGCGCCGGAAGCCCCCGGGCAGGATCGCGTCGGCCGGGAACGTGGCGAGCAGTCCGTGGTCTTCGCCACCGTGCAGCGCGACCTCGTCGAGGTCGGTGGCGGCATCGAGTTCGAGCGTCACCCGGCTGGCACGGGCGAGCCGACCGGCGTCGATCGCCAGGCCGTCGGACAGGTCGAGCATCGCGGTGGCCCCGGCTCCGGCCGCGAGCGGCCCGTCGGCGATCGGGGGCACCGGGCGGCGCTGGCGTCCGACGTCGGGGTCGACGTCCGCGCCGCTCGCGACCGTCGCGGCACGGTCCGGCTCGCCCCGGCCGTCGACGCCGTCGCGGAACAGCCGGGACAGCCCGCGGGCGGCACGCCCGAGCTCGCCGGACACCGCGAGCACGTCACCGACGCTCGCGCCCGACCGCAGCACGGGCGCCCGGCCCAGCAGGTCACCGAAGGCGGTGACGGCCACCGTGAACGTCGCCGAGGTGGAGAGGTCTCCCCCGACGACCCCGCACCCCGGCGCGAGTGCGTCGACGGCGAGCCGGAAGCCGTCGGCGATGCCCTCGAGGACGGACACGGGGGTGTCCTGCGGTGCGGCGAGGGCGATCACGAGGCCGCTCGGCACGGCACCCATCGCGGCGACGTCGGACAGGTTCGTGGCGGCCGCCTTCCAGCCGATGTCCGACGGCGACGACCACGCCCACCGGAAGTCCGGACCGTGGACCATCATGTCCGTCGTCACGACGAACCGGCCGTCGGGGGCGGCCACGACCGCGCAGTCGTCTCCGGGGCCGAGGATCGGCGACCCTGCGGGCAGGCGGCTCGTGATCCGCTCGAGGACGACGAGTTCGCCGAGCTCCCCCACCGTCGGTCCGGCCCAGGCGTCGTCCGTCGCATCCACACGAGAACGGTAGCCTGGACGGCGATGGACACCGCGCGCCGCACCCCTCGCACCCTCGCGATCCTGGGGGCCGTGATCACCCTCGCCGCCGGGCTGACCGGGTGCACGAACGCCGTGTCGATGTCCGCCGCGCCGTCGGCGAACGCAGCGGCGTGCGCCGCCGTGCAGGTCCGGTTGCCCGCGACCGTGGACTCGAAGTTCGACCTGCGGAACACGAACGCGCAGGCGACCGCTGCTTGGGGCGACCCCGAGGTGGCGATCTACCACTGCGGTGTCGCCGTCCCCACCGTGTCCGACCTGCCGTGCTTCTCGCAGGGCGGCGTGGACTGGATCCGCGACGACCGGGGCGACCAGGTCGTCTTCACGACGTTCGGTCGGTCACCGGCAGCGCAGGTCGTGGTCGACTCGACGAAGACCACGTCGACGGTCGTGCAGGAGCTGTCCGACGCCGTGTCGTCGCTGCCGAAGGACGGTCACGAGTGCCTCGACCCCGACGACGTGCAGGGTTGACCCAGCGGACGGAGCAGCGCCAGCTCAACCAGCGCCTCGACCCCGACGACGTGCAGGGCTGAACCCCGCCTGACGCTCGCGCGCCGATCGGGCCAGCACGGCCTGGTCAGCGGACGGCCGCGCGACCCAGCTCGATGAGCTCGGTGATCAGCTCGCCGTAGGACACGCCCGACGCCGCCCAGCAGCGCGGGTACATCGACAGCGGCGTGAAGCCCGGCATCGTGTTGACCTCGTTCACGACGAAGCCGTCGTCGGTCAGGAAGCAGTCGACACGGGCCAACCCGGAACCACCGATGGCCTCGAACGCGCGGGCACCGATGGAGCGGATCTCGTCGGTTTGGTCGTCGGTCAGCGGTGCCGGGCAGAGCAGCGACTCGTCGCCGCCCAGGTACTTCGACGCGAAGTCGTAGAAGCCGTCCTCGGCCACCACGATCTCGCCCGGCAGGCTCGTGCGCGGCACACCGTCACGCCCCTCGAGCACGGCGACCTCGACCTCGCGGCCGACCACACGGGGCTCGACGATCACCTTGGAGTCGTGCTCGAACGCCAGGTCCATGGCGGCACCCAGCTGCGAGGGCTCGTCGACGCGTGAGACACCCATGCTCGACCCGGCGCGAGCCGGCTTGACGAACAGCGGCCAGCCGTGCGCGGCGATCGTCTCGGCGACGTCCACCGGGTCGGCCGCCCACTGCCGGCGGAGCACGGTGGTCCACGGTGCGACCCGCAGCCCGGCGTGCTCGAGCACGGCCTTGGCGACGTGCTTGTCCATCGCCAGGGCGCTCGCGAGCACGCCGTCGCCGACGTACGGCAGCCCGGCGATCTCGAGCAGGCCCTGGATCGTGCCGTCCTCGCCGAAGGGGCCGTGCAGGATCGGGAACACCACGTCGACCGGGATCGCCGTGACCGTGCCGTCGGGGTGGGACACGACGAGTTCGTTGGTGGCCGGCGAGGTCGGGAACGCGATCCGCGTGCCGTTGTCGGGCACGGTGGGCAGCGCGCCGTCGCGGATGGTCCACTGCGCCGGGTCGTCGGACTGCAGCGTGAAGGCACCGTCCTGGGTGATCCCGATCGGCACGAGGTCGTACTCGGCCCGGTCGACGACGTCCATGATGCCGCCGGCGGTCACGCAGCTGATCTCGTGCTCGCTCGAGCGACCGCCGAAGAGCACGGCGACGGTGGTCCTGGGCATGGGGGTTCCCTCGGGGATCGTGGGCACGGGAGTCCCTTCGTGACTCGGTGCGGGACCGGTCACTCGCCCTGCGGCTCGTCGGTCTCGGTGAGGTGCGGCGCGATGTTGCGCGGATCGAGCCTACCGGCGAGGACCTCGCCGACCTGGCTGACGATGGGCATGTCGACGCCGTTCGCCGCGGCCAGCTCGAGGATCGGTGCGACCGAGGCCAGCCCCTCCGCCGTCTGGTTCATCTGGCGGACGACCTCGTCGAACCGGTAGCCCTGGCCGAGCAACCGCCCGGCGGTGTTGTTCCGCGACAGCGGTGACTGGCACGTGGCGATGAGGTCGCCGAGGCCCGCGAGCCCGGACAGCGTGGACGACTGCGCGCCGAGCGACACCGCGAAGTCGGTCATCTCGGCGAGGCCGCGCGTGATGATCGAGGCCTTGGTGTTCTCGCCGTAGCCGACCCCGTCGACGATGCCGATCGCGACGGCGATGAGGTTCTTCAGCACGCCGCCGAACTCGGTGCCGATGACGTCGGTGTTGATGAACGACCGGAAGTACGGGTTCGTCGCGACTGCGGCGACCTCGGTGGCGGTCTCCAGCGAGGACGACGACACCACGGCAGCGGTCGGCTGCCGTCGGGCGATCTCGAGCGCCAGGTTCGGGCCACTGGCCACCGCGATGCGGTCCTGGTCGATGCCGAGGCCCTGCAGCAGGACCTCGCTCATCCGCAGTCCCGTGCTCTTCTCGACGCCCTTCATCAGGCTGACGACCGGCACGTCCGCGGGCAGCAGCTCGCGGATCGCGGCGAGGTTCGAGCGCAGGGTCTGCGAGGGCACCGAGACGTACACCTGCGAGGCGCCGTCGAGCACGCGCTCGAGGGACGTCGACGCGGTCAGGGTGCGGGGCAGGTTGATGCCGGGCAGGTAGTCCGAGTTGCGCTTGGTCTCGGTGATCTCGCGGGCGACCTCGGGGCGGCGGGCCCACACCACGGTGGACGCACCGCCCTCGGCCAGCACCTTCGCGAACGTGGTGCCCCAGCTGCCGGCACCGATCACGGCCACCCGGGGCTTGTCGGTCGACTGCATGACCACCCGGATCGCGGCGGTGTCGAAGGCCCCCGGAGCCGCGGCGGCGGGGTCGGGTCGGTCGTCGTGGGGTCGGAGGTCACTCAAACCGGCCGGTCTCCTTCTGGTTGTTCGCCGCCGGGTCCCAGCGGGTCGCGGGTGCCCGCTCGCCACGGAGCACCTCGAGCAGCGCGGTGATCTCGCGCATGACGAGTTCGGTGGCCGCGCCGAGCATCTGCTGGTCGATCTGCCGGCCGCGGTACGCCGACAGGTCGACCGGGTCACCGATGATCACGTCGACGCGGGACGGCGGGAACAGCCGGAGCTTCTTGCCGTACCGCGCCATGATGTTCTGCGTGCCCCAGTGGGCCATCGGGATGAGCGGCACGTCGTTCTCGAGCGCGATCCGCACCGCACCCGTCTTGCCGCGCATCGGCCACAGGTCGGGGTCGCGGGTGAGCGTGCCCTCGGGGTAGACGATGATCGCCCCGCCCTGCTCGACCAACGAGCGTCCGCCCCCGAGCGGGTCGCTCAGGCGCGTCCGGCCGGAGCGTTCGACCGGGATCTGTCCCATGCCGGACATGAGCTTGCCGACCACGGGGACCTTGAACAGCGACGCCTTCGCGAGGAACCGCGGCGCCCGCTTCGAGATGTACACGGCGGTGCCCACGACCAGGGGGTCGATGTTCGTGAAGTGGTTCGGCGCGAGCACGAACGCACCCTCGGCCGGCAGGCGGTTCGGGCCGTGCCAGTGGTAGCGCGCCGAGAACCGGAACGTCGGGATGACGATCGAGGCGACGATCCGGAACGCGGTGTTCAGCTCACCGCGGCGCCACCGGCGCCCTCGCACGGGGAGGCCGGTCGTGACCTGCGCGTCGGAGCCGCCACGGGCCTCCAGACCGTCGCCCTTTCCTGCAGCCCGCACTGCGCCTATCCAGCGAAGTCGAAGTCGGCGCCGAGCTTGCGCAGCTTCGGGATGAAGTGCTCGTAGCCGCGGCTGATGATGCCGACGTTGGTGATGTGCGACTCGCCGTCGGCGGTCAGCGCCGCGATGAGGTGGCTGAACCCGCCGCGCAGGTCGGGGACGCGGACGTTGGCGGCGTGCAGCTTCGTCGGACCGGTGATGACGGCGGCCTGCTCGAACGGGCGGCGGGCGACACGACGGTCGTGGCCGGGCAGCCCCTCCTTGTGCACGACGATGTCGGCACCCATCTCGTTCAGGGCGTCCGTGAAGCCGAAGCGGTTCTCGTAGACGGTCTCGTGCACGATGCTCCGGCCGTCGGCCTGCGTCAGCGCGACGACGAGCGGCTGCTGCCAGTCCGTCATGAAGCCGGGGTGCACGTCGGTCTCGATGACCACGGGCTTCAGGGTGTCCAGCTCGCGGTAGAACCGGATGCCGTCCTCCTGGATGTCGAACCCGCCGCCGACCTTGCGAAAGACGTTGAGGAACGTCATGAGCTCCTGCTGGTTCGCACCCTCGACGAAGATGTCGCCGTTCGTGGCGAGCGCGGCGGAGGCCCAGCTCGCGGCCTCGTTGCGGTCGTTGATCGCGCGGTGCGTGTAGCCGCGGAGCGACTCGACGCCCTCGATGAAGATGACGCGGTTCGGCTCGACCGAGACGATGGCGCCCATCTTCTGCAGGATCGCGATGAGGTCCATGATCTCGGGCTCGATCGCGGCGTTCCGCAGCTCGGTGACGCCCTTGGCGAGGGTCGCCGAGAGCAGGACCTGCTCGGTCGCGCCGACGCTCGGGTACGGCAGCTCGATCGACGCGCCCTTCAGGCCGTCCGGGGCCGTCAGGTGGATGCCGTTGACCTGCTTGTCGACGACCGCACCCATGGCGCGGAGGGCGTCGAGGTGGAAGTCGATCGGGCGGTCGCCGATGCGGCAGCCGCCGAGGTCGGGGATGAACGCCTCGCCGAGCTTGTGCAGCAGCGGACCGCAGAACAGGATCGGGATGCGGCTCGAACCGGCGTGCGCGTCGATCTCGGCGAAGTGCGCCGACTCGACCCGCGACGGGTCGAGGATGAGTTCGCCTCGTGCAGGATCGGTGATGCGCACGCCGTGCACCTCGAGCAGCCCGCGGACCACCTTGACGTCGGAGATGTCCGGCACGTCACGGAGGATCGACGGGGTGTCACCGAGCAGCGACGCCACCATGGCCTTGGTCGCGAGGTTCTTCGCCCCACGGACCTCGATGCGTCCCACGAGCGGCTTGCCCCCGCGGATGACGATCTCGTCCGACTTGAGGCCCACGCGCGCCCCTGCGGCCGCTGCGTCCTGTACGAGAGAGTTCACTACTTCACCGGCAATGTCTTCGGCCGCCAACTGGAGCGGCGGGATTCGAACTCCGTGATCGAGGTCTCGTCACGGAGGGTGAGCCCGATGTCGTCGAGCCCTTCCATCAACCGCCAACGAGTGTAAGCGTCGATCTCGAAGGGGACGTCCACATCCCCCAGCGACACGCGCTGCGTCACGAGGTCGACCGTCGCCTCGATGCCCGGGTTCGCCTCGATGGCGGCCCACAGACGCTCGACCTCCGGTTCGGTCACGATCGCCGTGACCAGGCCCTGCTTGCCGGCGTTGCCCTTGAAGATGTCCGCGAAACGGGGTGAGACGACCACCGTGAAGCCGAAGTCGCGGAGCGCCCAGACGGCGTGCTCGCGGGACGATCCGGTGCCGAAGTCCGGCCCGGCGACGAGCACACGGGCACCCTGGTAGCGCTCCTGGTTCAACACGAAGTCGGGGTCCTGCCGCCAACCGGCGAACAGGGCGTCCTCGAAGCCGGTCTTGGTGACGCGCTTCAGGTAGACCGCGGGGATGATCTGGTCGGTGTCGACGTTGGACCGCTTGAGCGGCGCGGCGATGCCGGAGACGGTGGTGATCTTGTCCATCAGAAGGTCCCCTCGGTGGCGGTGGCGGACGTCGCCGCCGCGATCTCGTCGTCGGTCTCCAGGTCCCACGGGCTGGACAGCGTGCCGCGCACCGCGGTGGCCGCGGCGACGAGCGGCGACACCAGGTGCGTGCGGCCGCCCTTGCCCTGGCGACCCTCGAAGTTGCGGTTCGAGGTGCTCGCGCAGCGCTCCCCCGGTGCCAGCTGGTCCGGGTTCATCCCCAGGCACATCGAGCAGCCGGCGAACCGCCACTCGGCACCGAACTCGGTGAACACCTGGTCGAGCCCCTCGGCCTCGGCCTCGAGCCGGACCCGCGCGGAGCCGGGCACGACCATCACCCGGACGCCGTCGGCCTTGGTGCGGCCCTTGATGATCGACGCGAAGGCCCGCAGGTCCTCGATGCGCGAGTTCGTGCAGGACCCCATGAACACCGCGTCGACGGCGATGTCCTTCATCGGGGTGCCGGCGGTGATGTCCATGTACTCCAGCGCGCGGCGAGCAGCGGCCTGGTCGTTGGGGTCGCTGTAGGCGGCCGGGTCCGGCACGCTCTCGGACAGCGAGACGCCCTGGCCGGGGTTCGTGCCCCAGGTGACGAAGGGCTCGAGCTCGTCCGCGTCGATGAACACCTCGGCGTCGAACACGGCGTCGTCGTCGGTGGCGAGGGTCTCCCAGTACGCGACGGCGTCGTCCCAGTCCTGACCGGTGGCCGCGTGGTCGCGGCCCTGCACGTAGTCGTAGGTGGTCTCGTCGGGGGCGACCATGCCGGCGCGGGCACCGGCCTCGATCGACATGTTGCAGATCGTCATGCGGCCCTCCATCGAGAGCGCGCGGATCGCGGAGCCGCGGTACTCCAGCACGTAACCCTGTCCACCGCCGGTGCCGATCTTCGCGATCACGGCCAGGATGATGTCCTTCGCCGTCACCCCCGGGCGCAGCGTGCCCTCGACCGTGATCGCCATCGTCTTGAAGGGCTTGAGCGGCAGGGTCTGCGTCGCGAGGACGTGCTCGACCTCGGACGTGCCGATGCCGAACGCCATCGCGCCGAAGGCCCCGTGGGTGCTGGTGTGCGAGTCGCCGCAGACCACGGTGATGCCGGGCATGGTCAGGCCGAGCTGCGGACCGACCACGTGGACGATGCCCTGCTCCTTGTCGCCCAGGGAGTGCAGCCGGACGCCGAACTCCTCGCAGTTGCGACGGAGGGTCTCGATCTGGATCCGGCTCGTCGGGTCCGCGATGGGGCGGTCGATGGCGAGCGTCGGGGTGTTGTGGTCCTCGGTCGCGATCGTCAGGTCGAGGCGACGCACCGGACGCCCGGCCTGCCGCAGGCCGTCGAACGCCTGCGGACTCGTCACCTCGTGCACGAGGTGGAGGTCGATGTAGAGGAGGTCCGGGTTGCCGTCCTCGCCCTTGACCACGACGTGGTCGTCCCACACCTTCTCGGCGAGCGTCTTTCCCATGAGCTCAGCCCTCCTCGTCCTCGTCGTTGCGCCGCGACCGCGGCCCGATCAGGCGACTCTACCATTGGTATACCAACGCGGGACACCCGGCCCGCCGCAGGCCCGGCACCCCGCCACGGCGTGGCCTGGAGGCCCGTGGCGACTCCCCGAGACCCGTCGCGGTGGGAGGATGGTGACGCCATGACGACACCTGCGCACTCGACCCGGACCATCAACCTCGAGGGCGCGGCACGCGCCGCGATCGCCGGTGGCGCACCGCTCGCGCTGCTCATCGCCCTCGGCATGCCGGGGTACGCCGCCTTCGCCATGTTCGCCGGGTTCACCGCCATCTTCGGTGCGACCGAGCCCTACCGGCAGCGTGCCGTCACCACCGGTGTCGCGGGTGCACTGCAGGCGCTCTGCATGTTCGCCGGCATCGGGGTCGGGCTCGTCGGGTCGCCGCTCTGGCTGCAGGCCGTGGGTCTCGTCGTCGTCCTGGTGGTCGCGGTCTGCACCCTCTCCACGCTCCGGGCGATCCCCGCGCAGCCGATCTTCCCGGTGTTCGCGTTCGTCGTGTCCGCACTCGTGCCGATGCGCCCGGCGGACGTCCCGCTCGTCACGACGATCATCGTCTGCTCGGTGGTCTGGGCCTGGCTCGTCGCGATGTCCGGTGCGGTGCTCCGCCGGTTGTTCCACCCGCACGCCCCGCACCGGTTCCGCCCGCTGGCCGACCGCAAGCACCGGTCGCTCGCGGTCCTGCGGACACCGGCGCTGTGGGAGACCGTCGCGCTCAACGTCGTCGGGTCACTCGTCGCCGGTGCCGTCGCGGAGTCGATCCCCGGGCTCGGGCACCCCTACTGGGCGGTCATCGCGGTGGTCTCGACCCTGCCGGCGATCCGCCAGCGGCACACCGTGGTCCGCGCCGGGCAGCGTGTGGTCGGCACGATCGGCGGCACGGTCATCGCGGTCGGCATCCTGCTGCTCGAGCCGTCGGCGTGGTGGATCGTCGTGCTGGCCGTCGTCGGGCAGTTCTTCGCCGAGATCTTCGTCGCCCGGAACTACGCCGTGTGCCTGCTGTTCCTCACCCCGCTCGCCCTGGCGGTGTCGTGGTTGAGCCTGCCCGAGGCACCCCAGCTGCTGGCGCTCGACCGCATCGCGCAGACCGTCCTCGGTGCCGTGGTCAGCGTGGGGCTGCTGCTCGTCGGGCGTGCGATCGAGCGCCGGCGTGGCCGTGCCCTGGGTGCGACGAGCGCGATCCGGACCGTCTGAAGCGCCCGGTCGTCCCGGGCGTACCGGGTCGAACCGGGCGTACCTGGTCGAACCGGGCATACCGGGTCGAATCGGGCGTACCGGGTCGAAACCGGGCGTACCTGGTCGTTCGTTTCGACCAGGGACGCCCGATTCCGCCTGCCATCGCGCGTGACAGGGGAAGGAACGGGCGCAGACGGCGGACGGGAGGCCCGTGGCGGCGCCGCCACGGGCCTCCCGTTCGTCCGTGGTCGCGATCACCGCGTCCGTCGCGGTCGCGAGCCCGTCCGGCCCACCACGGCGTCAGTCGCGCGGCTGGATGTTCCAGGCGTCGATGACGGGGCGGCCGTGCTCGTAGCCGAGGATGCTGACCGAGGCGGTGCCGAGCTTCAGCACGGCGCCGTCCTGCGGCGCGAGCCGGATCCACGCGGCACCGAGCGCCCGCAGCACGTGGCCGTGGGCGATGAACACGGCGTCGTGGCCCTCGGCGAGCACCGGACGGGCACGGTTCAGGATGCGCTCGACGCGGACCCGCACCTCGGCGGCGTTCTCACCGGGGGTGTCACCGGCGGGGACCCCGTCGGTCCAGAGGTCCCACGGCCCGTGGCGCAGCACCTTGATCTGCGGGGTGGTGAGGCCCTCGTACGCGCCGTAGTCCCACTCGTACAGGTCCTCGTCGAGCTCCGGCTCGACGCCGATCAGGTGCGCGGTGTCGCGGGCGCGCTGCAGCGGGCTCGACAGCGCCAGCGCGAACGACCGGTCCCCGAGGTACCGGCCCGCGCGCTTCGCCTGCTCGACACCGTTGTCGGTGAGCGGGATGTCGGTGCGGCCGGTGTGCTGCCCGCTCTTCGACCACTCCGTCTCTCCGTGACGGACGAGGACGAGTTCGCCGGGGCGTTCCGAGGTCATGAGTTCCTTCCGATCCAGAGGCCGAGCGCAGCTGCGCCGACCGAGACGACGAGCATCCCGAGGCCGTTCAGGACGGCGAGCCGGGTCTTGCCGGATCGGAGGAGCTGTACGGTCTCGACGCTCGCCGTCGAGAACGTCGTGTACCCGCCCATCATGCCCGTCCCGAGCACAGCGACCGTCGAGGCGGGGATGGTGCCGGCCTGCCCGAGGCCCGTCAGGACCCCGAGCACGAGCGATCCGGACACGTTGATGAGCAGGGTCCCGACCGGGAACCCGGCGAACCGCGAACCGGCGACGCGGCCCTTCACGACGCCGTCGAGCACGAAGCGCAGGGCGGCGCCGGCTCCCCCGCCGACGGCGACCAGGACCAGTTCGGCCGGGCTCATCGGGCGTCCTGCAGCGGTTCGGGGCGGGTGCGGGGCCGGGTGGCCGCGGCGACCCACAGACCGAGGACGACAGCGACGAGTCCGAGCACGACCGACAGCAGGGCGAACCCGCTGCCGGCCGTCCAGTGGCCGAGGTCGAGCAGCTGCGCGGTGTCGTCCGCGAGCGTGCTGTAGGTCGTGAAACCGCCGAGGACGCCGGTGCCGACGAACAGCCGGACCGCGCGACGACGACTGACGTCCGGGCCGCGGCGTGCGAGCGCGTCGAGCAGGAACCCGAGGCAGAACGCCCCGACGACGTTGATCACGAGGATGGTCCAGCTGATCCCGTCGTGCGCGGGGAACGCCGTGGCGAGGAGTGCGCGGACGGCCGTCCCGATCGCGCCGCCGAGGGCGACGAGGGCGACGAGCCTCCAGCGCAGGTGCGGTGGGCGTTCGGCGTGCATCGTGCTCCCGTCGCGAGGCGATCGTCCCCCGGACGACGGGGTCGATCCAGGCTAGTCGAGACGACGAAACCCCCGCCGAGCCGGAGCTGGACGGGGGTTTGCGTACTGGTGACCCCAGCGGGATTCGAACCCGCGTTACCGCCGTGAGAGGGCAGCGTACTAGGCCGCTATACGATGGGGCCGTTCCGACAACTCGACAAGTATTGCACAAGGCTCGCATCCGCACCAAAACGGGGCGTGTCGCCCGGGTGTGCCGCCGTGTCGGAGCTGGCATACGGTGGATCGATGACGGCCGACCACGACGCGATCGCAGCGCCACGACACGTCGGCGGCAGCCCCTCGGCGACGGTCCGGATCGGCCTGTCCGGGTGGCAGTACGACGGCTGGCGTGGGGACTTCTACCCCGAGGGCCTCGCGAAGCGGCGGTGGCTCGAGCACGTGGCGTCGCGGTTCCCGACGGTGGAGCTGAACGGATCCTTCTACTCGCTGCAGCGTCCGGCGCGCTACCGGGCGTGGCGTGCGGCCTCGGGCGGGCAGCCGTTCCGGTTCGCGGTCAAGGGCGGCCGGTACGTCACGCACATGCTGCGGCTGCGGAACGTCGAGACCGCGCTGGCGAACTTCTTCGCCTCGGGTCCGCTGGAGCTCGGGGACACCCTCGGACCGGTGCTCTGGCAGCTGCCCGAGCGCCTGCTGCCGACGCCGGAGGTGCTCGACGCGTTCCTCGGGGTGCTCCCCCGGACGCACGGTGCGGCCGCTGAACTCGCACGCCACCACGACGACAAGGTCACCGAGGAGCCGGACGGTCTCGTGGAGCCCGAGGAACCGGCGTGTTCGATCCACCACGCGCTCGAGGTCCGGGCAGCCGGCTTCGGCGACGAGCACCTCGACGTGCTGCGCCGACACCGCGTCGCCCTCGTCGACTCGCACGCCGGCGACTTCCCCCGCTTCCGGGCGGACACCGGGGCACCGCTCGCGTACCTCCGGCTGCACGGTGCACCCCGGACCTACCACGACGGGTACTCGCCCCGGGCACTCGGCGGGTGGGCGACGACGGTCCTCGAGCACGCCGAGGCCGGCCGTGACGTCTACGTGTACTTCGACAACGACGCCGAGCGGCACGCTCCGTGGGACGCCCTGACGCTCGACCGCCTGGTCGCGGCGCGACTGCGCCGGCGGGCGCCCGACCAGTGAGCAGAAGAAGCCGGGTGCGTGGACGCGACCCGTCGCGTTCTGCTCACTCGGTGACGGACGGGAGGCCCGCGGCGGCGCCGCCACGGGCCTCCAGGCCGCGCAGCGCAGCCCTAGAGCGTGAGCGACTCCCCCGGGCGCAGCACGACGAGCGACCCGGCGGGCTCGACGGCCTCGCGGAGCCGCCCCGTGTGCATGCCGAAGCCGACCTCGGACAGGGTGGCCTCGTGGATCGGGTACGCGCGGGACGGCGCGATCGCGGCGACGTAGTCCATCATCTCGGCGACCTTGAGCCACGGCGCCCCGACGGGTGCCGCGAGGACCTCGACCGGAACGCCCGGGTCCGTGTAGGAGTCGCCCGGGTGGAACAGCCGGCCGTTCACGAGCACGCCGGTGTTGTCGACGATCGGCACCGAGGCGTGGATCAGCTGGTGCCGCGTGCCGTGGAAGGTGAGCGCGAAGGGGCCGACCGTCCGGTGGTCGCCGTCCGTGACGACGTCGACGGTGATGTCCACCTCGGCGAGCGCCGCGCGGACCCCCTCCGGTCCGATGACGACGGCACCGGGGTTCGCGTCGAGGATCCGGCGGACCTGTTCGGGGGTGACGTGGTCCGGGTGCTCGTGCGTGACGACGACGGCGACGACCCCGGTGGCGTCGACCGGTCGGGTGAAGTTCCCCGGGTCGAGGACCAGGCGGGCGTCACTCTCGGCGATGACCTGGCAGGCGTGTTCGAGTTTGGTGACCTCCATGCGGGCGACCCTACGCGGCACCGTGCGGGCAGGGCCCCGTGGTCGCGCGGACGACCAGGTGCGCGGGTGCCGCCGCGATCGGGCCGGCGACACCGCCGTCGACCTCGGCGAGCACCGCCCGTGCAGCGGTCCGTCCGTGCGCCACCGGGTCCTGCGCGACGGTGGTGAGTCCGACCGTGGCGCCGTACTCGTGGCCGTCGATCCCCATCACGGACACGTCCTCCGGTACCGCGAGACCGGCTCGGCGCGCGGCCAGCAGGACACCGAGGGCCATCTCGTCCGAGGCGCAGAGCACTGCCGTCGGTCGTTCCGACGCCGGCTCGGCGAACAGCCCGGCCCCGGCGGCGGCACCGCCGGGGAACGAGAAGCGGCCGTCGAGGGACCACCGTTCCGGCACGGCCTGTCCGCCCGACCGCACGGCGTCGAGGAACCCGTCCCGCCGCAGGTGCGGCACTGCGACGTTCATGCCGGCCTCGTCCTGCCCGCCGACGTAGGCGATGCGCCGGTGGCCGAGTCCGTGCAGGTGCTCGACCGCGATCCGGGTGACCTCGCGGTCGTCGACGCCCACGTTGCGCAGACCCGGTGCGGGGCCGCCGATGACGACCATGGGGTGCCGACTGAGTTCGAGCTCGGCCCGTTCGGTGGCGTCGAGCACCAGGGAGAGCAGCACGAGGCCGTCGACCCGGTGCCGCAGCATCGAGCGTCGGAACGCCCGGTCGCGGTCGCCGCCCGGGCCGCCGAGGTTGTAGAGGACCAGGTCGTACCCGGCCCGGCGGAGCTCCGCGTCGACGCCGCCGAGCGCCTTGACGTAGAACCAGCGATCGATGACGGGCACGACCACCCCGACGGCGCGCTGACGACCGGTGGCCAGGCCGGCCGCTGCCGAGCTCGGGACGTACCCGAGTTCGTCGGCGACCCGCCGCACCTGCTCGATCGTGGTGTCGGCCACGTTCGACATGCCGCGGAGCGCCCGCGACACGGTGGACTTCGACAGCCCCGTGACGGTCGCGATCTCCTGGATCCCCATCGGTGCGACCCGGGAGGCCCGTCAGCCGTCCGTGCCGTGCGTCACGTCCGCCGGTGCGTCGGGTCCACCCCGTCGGTCCGCCACCGCGGGCACGCCGCGGTCCGCCCTGCGTTCCGGCACCCGTGCGGTGCGCGCCGGCCGTCGTGCAGCCGGTGCGACCTCGTCCCAGCCGGCGTGCTGGTGCACCCGTCCGTCCGCGCCGGGTCGGGGCCGGCGACCGGTGGGGTCGGTGACCGACGTGTGCACCGGGGCCACCGCGGGCGCAGCACCGACGCCCCGGGGCACGGATCCACCCGTGCCGTCCTGCGCCGTGGTCCGGCGGAGGACGGCGACCCGCCACCGGTCCAGGGCGACGACGCCGAGCACGCACACGAGCAGGGTGAGCGCCCAGCCGAGCGCCGGTCGCCCGGTGAGCTCGCAGAACACCGTCACGCCGAGGAACAGGACGCCGAACATGCCGACGAAGCCGATCGACTCCTCGATGTGGGCGGTGGGACGGGTGGGTCCGCGCTGGGCCATGGTCGTCAGCCCTTCACGCCGCCGGCGGTGAGCCCGGCCACGATGCGTCGCTGGAAGATCAGGACGAGGACCACGAGCGGGATCGTGACGATCGTGCCGGCGGCCATCACCGCCGTGTAGGGCTCCTGGTGCGGCTGCGACCCGGCGAACGAGGCGATCGCCACGGTCACCGGCTGTGTCGCGTCGCTCGACAGCTGCGACGAGATGAGGTACTCGTTCCAGCTCGAGATGAACGCCAGGATCGCCGTGGTGAACACCGCGGGCGCCGCGAGCGGCAGGATGATCCGCCGGAACGCCTGCACCCGGGTGCACCCGTCGATGCGGGCTGCTTCTTCCAGGTCCCACGGCATCTCGCGGAAGAACGACGCGAGCGTGTACACGGTCAGCGGCAGCACGAACGAGATGCTCGGCAGGATGAGCGCCTGGTACGACCCCATCCACCCGATGTCGGTGAACAGCTGGAACAGCGGCGAGATGAGGGCGACGCCGGGGAACATCGACGCGGCCAGGATCGCGCCGGCGATGAGGGACTTGCCGCGGAACTCGAGCCGGGCGAGCGCGTACGCCGCCGTGGTGCCGACGAGCAGGGCGATGATCGTCACGACCCCACCGATGAGCAGGCTGTTGAGCAGTGCCCGTCCGAGGTGGTTGCCGAGCGAGGTGGAGAACGCCGTCGCGTAGTTGTCGAGCGTCACGTGGGTCGGCCACGGGGTGGCGTCGAACGTGAAGCCGACGTCACGGAAGCTCGTGACCACCATCCAGTAGAACGGCAGGAGGCACCACACGGCGATGACGACGGCCTGCAGGGCGGTGCGGATCCGCGGCCCGGTGTCCCGGCGCACGCGCACCTCGGTGCGGTCGACGGCGCGGTCGCGGCGCACGGCCCCGGACCGCGGACGGTCTGCTGCGAGCGTCACTTGAGTTCACCCTTCTGCTGGGCGGCCTGCGTCTGGACGACGTTGGCGCCGAGGAACCGCACGAACAGGAACGCGACGACGAAGATCACCAGGAAGGTGAGTGTCGACAGCGCCGACGCGGAGTTGAAGCCCTGCCGGATCTGTTCGACGACCAGGATCGACAGGGTCGTGGTGGCGTTGCCGGAACCACCGCCGCCGCCGGTGAGGATCGCGGGCAGGTCGTACATGCGCAGCGCGTCGAGCACGCGGAACAGGATCGCGACCATGAGCGCGGGCTTGATGAGCGGCAGGGTGATGAGCACGAACCGTTGGAAGGTCGAGGCGCCGTCCATCTTCCCGGCTTCGTAGACCTCCTCCGGGATCAGCTGGAGCCCGGCCAGGATGAGCAGCGCCATGAACGGCGTGGTCTTCCAGGTGTCGGCGATGATGACCGCCCACCGGGATGCCCACTCGCCGCTGGTCCAGAGGATCTGGTGGCCGATCACCTGGTTCAGCACGCCGTTCGCGTCGAAGATGAAGTACCAGAGCTTCGCGGTGACGGCCGTCGGGATCGCCCACGGCACCAGGATCGCGGCACGGACGAGGGCGCGGCCCTTGAAGTTGCGGTTCATGATGATGGCCATCCACACGCCGATCACCGTCTCGGCGAGCACGGTGACGACGGTGAAGAAGAACGTGTTGCCCATCGACACCCAGAACTGCGAGCCGAGGCTGCCGGGCGGGCAGGTGACCTCACCGCACCGCTGGCCGAGCCAGTGCACGTAGTTCGTCACGCCGGCGAAGCCGCCCTCGACGAACAGGCCGGTCGCCTTGTCGAGTCCCTGGTCGAGCTGGAACGACTGGATGATCGCGCTGACCAACGGGTACCCGATGACGACCGCCAGGAGCGCGATCGTCGGGCCGATGAGGTAGACGGCCCAGCGGCCGTGCTCGGCGTTGAGTCCGCCCTTGCGCCGCTGGCGCTTCGGTTCGAGCCCGGTCGGGTTCGGGATGGCTGCGGGGATCTCGGTTGCTGCTGACACGTGTCGGCCTCCTTGCCGGGGGTGTCGGAACACAGGTGGGAACGGAGGGGAGGCCCGTGGCGGACCCGCCACGGGCCTCCCCTCCGACGCGGCGTGAGCCGCTGTGTGTCAACTGCTGGTCGCGGCCGTGAGGGCGTCCTGCATGTCCTTCATGGCTTCGTCGACCGACTTCGATCCCTTGAGCGCCGCGTAGGTGTTGTCCTGGATCGCCTTCGTCACCGCCGGGTAGAACGGCGTGACCGGGCGCGGCTCGGCCGACTCGATCGACTTGAGCAGCGTCGGCAGGTAGGGCAGCTCCTTCGTCAGCTCGGGGTCGGTGTACAGGTCACCGACGACCGGGGCGAGCGAGCCCTGGGTCGCGAAGAACTTCTGCGTCTCGTCCGAGGTCAGGAACTCGAGGAAGTCGTGCGCCGTGGCCTTGTGCTTCGAGTACACGCTGATCGCCGCGTTGTGCCCACCGAGCGTGGAGGCACCGACGCCGTCGGCACCGGGGATCGGCGCGATGCCGAAGGTGTCCTTGACCTTCGACGAGCCGTCGGTCTTGGCGAGGCTGTAGACGTACGGCCAGTTGCGCAGGAACAGGAGCTTGCCGTCCTCGAACGCGGTGCGGCCCTGCTCCTCCTGGTAGGTGATCGCCTCGGCCGGGATGTTCCCGTCCTCGAACGCGTCCACCAGGTTCTGCAGGCCGGCCTTCGCCTTGTCGGTGTCGACGTCGGGTGCACCGTCGTTGCTGAGCACCGAACCGCCGGAGCCGTTGATCGCCTCGGAGGCGTTGACGGTGAGTCCCTCGTACTTCGCGAACTGCCCCGCGTAGCAACCGATGCCGGCGTCCTTCGCGATCTTGCAGTCGTCCATCATCTCCTTCCACGTGGTGGGAGGCGTCTTGACGAGGTCCTTGCGGTAGTAGAGCAGGGCGCCGTCCGAGGTCTGCGGTGCGGCGTAGAGGGTGTCGTTGTAGGTGGCGGTCTTCACCGTCGACGGCAGGAGCTTCGAGGTGTCGAGCTCCATGTCGCCGGTGAGCGGGGTGAGCCACTTCTTCGCGGCGAACTCGGCGGTCCAGACGACGTCCACGTCGACGACGTCGTAGTTCTCGTCCTTCGCCTGGAAGTGCTGCACGAGGTCGTCGTGCTGCTGGTCGGCCTGGTCGGACTGTTCCTTGAAGGTGACCTTCTCGTCCGGGTGGGCCTTGTTCCACTTCGCGATGAGCGGACGGACGACGTTCGAGTTGTCCTTGCCCTGCACGTAGGTGATGGGTCCGCGGCTGTCCTGGCCGCTCTTGGCGTCGTCGTCCGCCGAACTGCCGCTCGAGCAGCCGGTCAGCACGAGCCCGATGACCGCGACCCCCGCAACGGACGCGAACCGCACCCTGGCGCGTGTTGTCTTCACAGCGTTGTCTCCTCGTTGAGATCACCAGGACGGCTCGGTCGGATCACGACACCGCTGGCCTGGAGCAGGCGACACTGCCTGCTGGAGGAGGAAGCTACGCCCGGTCCAGCGGGAGCGCAACCGGTTGCATCGGTTCCGTGACCTGAGCGTGACCCATGAGGTTCCCGTGGCTTCCTGGGTGAGCGCTCACCCCCGTCGGGGGCACACGCACCGCACTGCGGAACCCCGCACGAACCCCGCCACTGCTGGTCCGGTCCGTTGTCCGGACACCGCGGGCGGTCGTAGCGTCCCGACCATGACCCTGCAATCCTCCGTCACCGTGCCCGGCCCCCGTCGGGTCGTCAGCGTCGACCTCGACGCACCGCTGCCGCGCCTGGTCGCCGACGAGTCGGGTTCCTCCGCGCTCGTCGTCGGCTACCGCGACGGCTTCCCCGTCACCACCCTCGACGTGCTGCTCACCGCTGACCCGGCCGACGCCGCCCGCGCGATGGAACCCCTGGTGGACGGCCTCGCACGGACCTCCGGTGCGACGGAGACCCCGATCCCCGACCTCGACCTCCCGCTCATCTCGATCGTCGTGTCGACCATCGTCACCCGGGTCGAGGACATCCGGAAGCTGCTCGACTTCCTCGAGCACCTCGACTACCCGCGGTACGAGGTCATCCTCGTCGACAACCGCGTGAAGCTGCCCGAGGTCGACGCCCTGCCGGGGCTGCTCGAGGGCCGCGACGTCCGGCTGGTCACCGAACGCCGTCCGGGCTGCTCCGCCGGTCGCAACGCCGGGGTCGCCGCGGCGCACGGCGAGATCATCGCGTTCACCGACGACGACGTCCGGGTCGACGCACAGTGGCTCCGGTCCATCGGCACGCGCTTCGTCCGCGAGCCCGAGGTCGCCGCGGTCACCGGGATGATCCTGCCCGTCGAGCTCGAGACCCCCGCGCAGATCTGGTACGAGGCGTACTACGGCGGCTTCAGCGGCGAGCGCACCTTCCAGCCGGTGACGATCGTGCCGGACGACGTCCCCGGGGTCATGCGTCACGCGCAGGCCCGGGCCGTCCGCCCCGACGGCTCGGTGCAGAAGCACTTCGCCGTGTACGGCATCGGCGGCTACGGTGCCGGCGCGAACTGGGCGGTCCGACGTTCGGCGTTCGACGCCGTCGGCGGGTTCGACCCCGTGTTGGGTGCCGGTGTGCCCGCCCGCGGTGGCGAGGACCTGGCGATCTTCATCGACATCCTGTGGAGCGGTGGCCGGATCGGCTTCGAACCCCGCGCGGTCGTGCACCACCGGCACCGGCAGGACCTCGCCGGGCTGCACGGGCAGCTCCACTCGAACGGCGTCGGGTTCACGGCGCTGATGTGCGAGCTCATCGCGAAGGACCGCCGGCACGCGCTCGTGCTCGCGCGGCTGATGCCCCGGGCAGGCAAGATCAAGCTGAAGCAGCTGGTGTCACGACTGGCCGGCCGGCGCGACGCCGCGGCCGAGAGCATCACCGAGGCCTCCACGACCCGGATCCCGCGCTCGCTGGCGTACCACGAGTTCCGCGGCTTCCCGGCGGGTCCGGCGGCGTACTTCCGCAGCCGTCGGTTCTGGCGCGAGGTCGAGGAGGGCCGTTTCCGCCCCTAGGCGGCGCGCAGGAGACGTCCGTCCCGGTGCGTGCGGTACGCGCGGTGCGATCGGTGCACGCGGAGTGCGGTCGCCCGCACCGCGGTCACCCGCGCCGCGACCGCCCGACGACGTACCGCCACGGTCCGCCCAGCGCCGCCACGAGCTCGACGCGCTTGAGGCCGGCCGTCGCCTCGCGGAACGCGTCGTCGACCGGCCACCCGCCGACGGCGTCCACCGCGGCGGACACCTCATCGGCGCCGCCGCCGCCCTGTCCGAGCGCCCCGAGCTGCCGCAGCGCCCCGACCGCCCGACGGAGCACGGCCAGTGCGGTGCGCGGTCGCAGCATGAGCTTCGTGACCCACGCACCGAGGCCGGTGCCGTAGCCGAGCGCCTGCGAGCGCAGCGCCGCACGGTCCGGCCGGTGCTTGTGCCAGACGACGGCCGACGGCTCCACCGCGAGCGCGCCGCCGGAGAACAGCACCCGGGTGAACAGGTCGGGGTCCTCGCCGGCGCGGGCCAGGGTGCCCGGGCCGAGCGCGACGTCGAACCCGCCCAGGGCGAGCGCGGCCGAACGACGGAGCGACATGTTGGCACCGGTGCCGAACGCGCCGACGGAGAACGGGAACAGCGGCAGGTCCGCCGGCGGCGCCGACGTGCGGAACACCCGGCGGTCGGTGTTGCGCGCCCAGGTCACGCGCTCGTCGAAGTACCGCTGCGTGGGGGTCCGGAGTTCGCCGCTGGGCACGAGGCCGGTCACGCAGACGACGTCCGCGTCGCGGGCGTAGGCGTCGGCGAGCGCTGCGAGCCAGTGCCGGTCGACGACCACGTCGTCGTCGACGAAGGCGACCACGGCCCCGGACGCGAGGGCGAGTCCGGCGTTCCGTGCGCGCGAGACGCCGGGTCGGGCCTCCAGGACGTACCGCAGGCGCGGGTCCGCGAGCGACGTGACCACGTCGCGGGTGGCGGTGGTGGTGGGCGCGTTGTCGACGACCAGCACCTCGAAGTCGTCGTGCTCGGACGCGAGCACCGAGCGCACGCAGCGACGCAGGTCCTCGGGCCGGTCGCGGGTGCCGATGACGACGGAGATGCGTCCGACCGGCGTCCCCGCGGGGGCGGCCGGGAGGCCCGTGGTGCGCAGGGCGCGCAGGGCCGGTCCCAGCTCGGCCGGGTCCACGCCGCCGTCCGCGTCGACGCTGACGTCGACGAACCCGGCGATCTCGCGTCCGTCGCGGACGAGCAGGCGGGCGCGGCGGAAGCCGGTGGGGCCGGCGAGTTCGACGGCGGACGCGGCGAGCGCCTCCTGCCGGTCGACGGCGCCGACCCAGGCCGCGCCGGCCCAGGCGGGCACGTCCGGGGACGGCATCGCGGGCGTGAGCGTGAGCACGCGGGTGGTGGTGGCCTGCTGGTCGGTCATGGTCCGATGCTCCGGTGGGGCCGCTGCAGGGTCAACGGCGGCCGCCCGCGGTTGCGGCGACGGTCGTCCGACTTGCGGTTTGCCGCCAGCACACGCCCCTGGACGGTAGGATCGTGAGGACGACTCGGCGGCAGCACGCCGGGCACGAGGAGGACGCATGTCGATGGGCCCCGCCGACGAGCTCGGCGCCGTGCTCCCCTCGGAACAGAGCGTCTTCGTGGTCGACTCCGTGACCTGCGTCTGCGGCCACGTGCAGGACGCCCACGAGCACTACCGTCCGGGCACGGACTGCGCCCTCTGCGACTGCCAGAAGTTCCGCAAGAAGCGCTGATCAGGCGCTTCGAGCACTGATCGATCAGGGGGCGGTGCGGGAAACCGCCGCTTCCCCGCAGACGGGCACGGGTCGCCTTGTCGGCCCCGGAACGCCGCGGTTAGCGTCGCGTCCATGGCCATCTCCCCCGCGGTCCCCGCGTGCATCGTCCTCGCCCACGAGGACCCGGCACACGTGCGCCGACTCGTCGAGGCGCTCGACCCGTTCCCGGTGTTCCTGCACTGCGACGCGCGCACCCCCGAGACGGTGTTCCGCGCCATGACCGACGGACTGCCGGACCGTGTCCGGCTGCTCCCCCGCATCCGGACCGGCTGGGCGCGCTGGGAGAACGTCGCCGCCGAGGTGTCCGGCTACCGGGCAGCCCTGGCCGAGACCGACGCCTCGCACGTGGCCGTGCTGACCGGCAGCGACTACCCGCTCGCGAACCCCGCCGAGATCACGACCCTGCTCGAGGCGCACCGCGAGGAGTCGTTCATCTCGGTCAACCCGCTGCCGTTCGCGCCGTGGGGCCGTGACGGCGGCATCTCCCGCATCCGGTTCCGGCACTGGGCGTGGCGGAAGCACATGCTCCGGCTGCCGGTCCCCCGCCGCGTGCCGGCGAACGTCTCCTTCGCCGGGGGCTCGCAGCTCAAGGTCCTCGCCCGCCGGCACGCCGCCGCCGTCGTGGACACCGTCGACCAGCGCCCCGACCTGGTCCGGTTCTGGCAGCGCACCTGGGTCGCCGACGAGACCTTCGTGCCGTCGGTGCTCAACTCGCCGTCGCTGACGCCGGGGTTCGCCGACGAGCACGTCTCCCAGCCGCTCTGGTGGATCGGGTGGGACGGCACCGCGCGGAAGAGCCCGCCGTGGTTGACCGTCGCCGACGCGGGGCAGCTGCTCGAGCGTCGGACGGACGCGGACGTCGAGGTGCAGCACCTGTTCGCGCGGAAGTTCTCGACCGACCGGAGCGGTGACCTGCTCGACGTCGTGGACGCCGCCTTCGGGCTGCGCCAGGGCGAGGCGACGGCGACGGCGCGGCAGGGCGCGGCAGGGGTGGTCGCGCCGTGAGCTTCCCCCCGCAGACCCGCCGCGAGGCCCGCGCCGCGCGCGAGGCCGAGTCACCCGCGCCCATCGCCCCGGAGCCCATCGCACCCGAGGCCATCGCCCCGGAGCCCATCGCACCCGTGCCCGAGTCGCTCGACACCGGGTCGGTCGCCGTGCGGAAGGGTGCCTCCGTCCTGTTCGGCCGCGGCCTGCTGTACGTCGTCGTCTGGTCGATGCAGCTCGTCGTCTCGTCGCTCATCTCCCCGGTGCTCGCACACCTCATGCCGCCGGCCGAGTTCGGCGTGCTCGCCTCGGCCATCGCCCTGTACCAGGCGCTCGTCGTCCTGGCCGTCCTCGGCATCGACCAGGCGTCGGTGCTGCAGCGGGCCGAGGACGGCGACGACCGCCGGGCGCGCGGCCTGCTCGCCGTCGGCATGGTCACCGCGATCGTCGTCACCGTCGCGGCGCTCACCACGATCCCGGTCTGGGCCGACGCCGCCGGCTTCGTCGGCAACCACCCGCTGCTCCTCGTCGCGGTGCTCTGGACCGGCCCCGCCGCCATCGTGCAGATCTCCCTGGCGCTGCTCGTCGCCCAGGACCGCATCCGGGTCTTCGCGGTCACGAGCCTGCTGTCCTCGATCGGCGGCTCGGTCATCGGCCTCGGGCTCCTCACCTGGGTGCAGGCCGACGCGACCACCTACGCGTGGGGCGGCGTCGTCGCCCAGGGCGTGGCGATGGTCATCGGCGTCGCGGCGACCCGCCCGCGTCTCGCCGGCCTGTTCGACCGCAAGACCACGGCACGGGCGTTCCGCCTCGGCGTGCCGATCGCCCTCGGCAACCTGTCGTACTTCGTGCTGAACGCCGGCGACCGGATCGTCGTCCAGCGGCTGCTCGGCCCGGACGAGGTGGCCCGCTACCAGATCGCCTACGTCGTCGGCTCGGCCGTCATCCTGCTCCTGACCTTCACCAACCAGGCGTGGGCGCCGCACTTCGCCGCCCTCCGCGACCCGGTCGCCCGTCGGCAGCTCGCGATGCACTCCCGCGACGAGCTGTACAAGATGCTCGGACCGGTCCTGCTCGCCGTGACCCTGGTGTCACCCGTCGCGCTGCCGATCCTCGCCCCGGCGTCGTACCGCGTGCAGGAGCTCTCGGTCGTCGTCTTCGTCGTCGCGATCACCGCGTTCCCCGTCGTCGCCAGCGGCGCGACCGGACGCCTGCTCCTGGTCGAACGCCGCGGTGTCGCCGTCGGGGTGATCGCCGCGGTCGCGGGCGCCGTGAACATCGGCGCGAACCTCGTGCTCGTGCCCGTGCTCGGCATCGCCGGCGCGGGCCTCGCCACCGTGGTCGCCTACGCGATCCTGGCCGCCATGCAGCTGCTGGCCCTGCCCGACCGCCGTGAGTGGCGCGGGCCCGGGCCCCGGATCGTCCTGACGACCCTCGCCGCGCTCGTCGTGGCCGCCGCGTCCCTGCTCCTGCCGCAGGACGTCCTCTGGAACTGGGTCCGCATCGCCGGGGTGGTCGCCTGCCTCCCCTGGTTCCTCCGCCGACTGAAGACCGCAAGGGGTGGTGTCTCGTGAGACCGCGACAGGCTGCACACGACGGCTCCCGCCGACTCCGCGTCGGCGTCCTGGTGACCGGACTCGCCATCACCGGCGGACTCGAACGCTGTGTGCTCGAGGACACCCGTGAGCTCGTCGCCGCCGGCCACGAGGTCGAGGTCTGGCACCGGAACGCCCAGTCCCCGCGCGCCGCCGAGGGCCCGCCGCCCTACGAGGCGATGGGCGTGAAGCTGGTGGAGGCCACCGACTACCGGTTCGGGATCACGACCGCGCTCCGCGACGCCTGGCGCTTCGCCCGCGAGGGGCTGCGGATCCGACGATCGCACCTCGACGTCCTCTGGTTGAACCGGCCCGAGTACCTGCCGTTCGGCCGGGTCGCATCGCTCGTCTCCGGAGTCCCGCTCGCGGTGCACCTGCACCACGCGCCGAACTACCGGCGGCTCGGACCGATCGCCGGTGGCCGCACCCGCTACTTCGCCGTCTCGCACGCGATGGCGCGCGCCTGGGCGGAGTCCGGCGTGCCGACGGACCGCATCACGATCGTGCCGAACGGCGTCGACACCGACGCGTTCCCGGCCGCGACCCCGGCGTCGGTGCGCGACGCCCGCGCGGCACTCGGCATCGCCGAGGACACCCCGACGGTGCTCTACTACGGTCGGCTCACCCGGTCGAAGGGCGTGCTCGCCCTCCTGGAGGCGTGGGGTCGCGTCCGCACGGCCGCTGCGGCACGCGTACCGGTCACCACTCCCCCCGTGGCCGGTCCCGCGGCGCCCGCGCCGCTCCTCGTGCTGGCCGGTGCGCTCTACGCGGAGGAGGCGGACGCCGTGCACGCCGCGATCGACGCGCTCCCCGCCGGTTCCGTGCTCGTGCTCCCCGAGCGGGACGACGTCGTCCCGCTCCTGCACGCCGCCGACGTCGTGGTGGCGCCGTCCATCGAGCCCGAGGGGTTCGGGCGGGTCGTGGTCGAGGCGATGTCCGCCGGCCGTCCCGTCGTCGCGGCCGCATCGGGCGGCACCGGGGAGATCCTGTCGGGTGACTGGGCGCGGTACACCGTCGACCCGGCGGACCCCGACGCACTGGCGGAGAAGCTGCTCGACACCCTCGACGAAGCCGAACTCGACCCGTCCCTCGCCGCACGGTGCCGCGCGTGGGTTCGTGACCGCTACGGGCGCGAGCCGCACGTGCGAGCGCTGCTGCTGGCACTGCTGGCACACGCCCGGCGCTGACCGGGTCGGCCCGGCGCCGTCCGTGCGCGCCGGGCTCGATGGCGCCGGCGCGCGCCGGTGTGCGCCGAGGCGCTGCGGGCTCGACGGGGTCGGTCCGCGCCGGGCTCGGCGCCGTCAGCCGGCGGTGGGTTCCGTGGACGGCAGCGTGGCCTGGGGGCTCTCGCCGTCCGCGGGCACGTCGATCGTCATCCAGTCGACCAGGAGCGACCCGGCGGCGTCCCGGGGCGGCAGGCCCTCGAGGGACCCCGTCTGCACGACCAGGTGCATGCGTTCCACGGGGATGTCCTGCGTGGTGCTCCCGACGACCTCGTCGTCGACCAGGAACGACATCCGCGAGGGCGTCCACTCGATCGTGTACGTGTGCCAGTCAGCCAGCGACGCGTCGGTCTCGTGGTGGATGCACTTCTCGGCCGGGTCGACCAGGCAGTGCACGTTGAGCCAGGCGGGCGCACCGAGCGCACCCTCGGGGAAGTCGATCTCGCCGTGCGCCCAGACGTTCTCGTCGCTCCAGAGCAGCACCGCCACCCCGTACCCGTCGACCTCGTCGCTCTTCATCCGGATGCTGTAGCGCCCGGAGGTCTGACCGCCCCATCGTCCGTCGACGAGCGGGACGACCCCGCCGGCGAGCGGGGTGCCCGCCTTCGTCGTGCGCAGGTGCATGTCGAGCATCCCGTCGTGGGCGCTCAGCGTGGACGCCTGGTACCGACCGGTCCCCGCGGTGTCCGCGAAGCCGTGGTAGACGGTGAACCGGTCATCGTAGGCCGCCTCGAACCCGCCCGACGGGGTGGTGTCGTCGAAGTCCTCGGAGAACACCCGCTTCCAGCCGTCACCGTCGCCGGTCGGCATCGCGACCCCGCTGGGTCCGGGACCGACGGACGTCGTGCCGGTGGTCGCCGCTGCGACGGCACCGACCGCGACCACCAGGGCCGCGGCCACGATCGCGACCCGTCGTCCTCGTGTCCGGAGCGGGGTGCGGTGGCGGGAGGCGCCGAGGCCGTGCGCGGGTGCGGCACCGTGCGCGGCGGCCGACTGCTCGGCGACCGGGCGGGGGCCGTCCTCGTCCGGGGTCACCCAGCTGCCCATGCGCGGACCTCCGAGAGACCGACGTTGATCGTGCTGTTCGACACCCCGGTCGTGGTGAACCGCACCCAGGTGACGTTCCGGGCGGTGAAGTCGACCGTCCGGGCACTGCCGTCGTTCGGGAGCTCGCCCACGGCGACCTGGCTGCCGTCCGAGAACGTCAGCGTGCCGCTCGTGATCTGGTCGTCGCTGTTCGGACGGTCGTGCAGGACGATGCGCTGGAGCGCGACCGGGGCGGCCCAGTCGAGCTGGATCCAGATGCCGGTCCGTCCCCAGGGCACGGCCCACTCGGCGGTGTGGTCGACCGGGTGGCCGGACACCACGCCGTCGACGGCCTTCGCGACGGTCTGGCCGTCGGCCGGGTTGTCGGCGATCGCCGTCGGGGTCGCCGAGCCGGTGACGTCCCGCAGGCCCTGTCTCTTATACACATCT
>NZ_QKLC01000020.1:0-55507 GCF_003224385.1 Curtobacterium sp. MCPF17_003
CTCGGTGGGGTGGAGAACCAGCGATGTGCGGCTGGTGAGCGCTCCGGGTGTTTCCCGGTCGTTGCAGGTGATTCGGCACCCTGCGGCGAAGGGTTTGGACGGATTCGCCGTCGTTACCGCTCTGTGACCTTCGGGCTCATCCGGACAGCGAGCGCGCCTGCAAGTACGTTCTCTGAGAGGCCGCTGAACGTGGTCCATAGAGAAAGGCATTCCCCATGGCATCGACGTCCAGTCGTCCCACCTCCGTCACCGTCTCGTTCGTCATCTGGCTCGTCGTGGTCCTGGCGAACATCCTGCAGGGCATCATCGGTCTGGTCTCGGGTGGCAGCTCGTCCGCCGCACAGGACGTCGGCACCGCCCCGCTCGTCGGCGGCGCGATCTTCGCGTTCATCCTCGCCGTGATCGAGCTCATCATCGTCTTCAAGATGCGCGACGGCCGCAACTGGGCCCGCATCGTGCTGACGGTCCTCGCGATCCTGCAGCTCATCGGTGTCGGCGTCGGCGCGGCCTCGGGTGGCAACGCCTTCGGTTGGATCGGTGGCATCGCGGTGCTCATCGCGACCATCCTGATGTACGTCGGTGGCGCGAACGGGTACTTCCGTCGCCACTGAGCGGGCGTGCGTGCGGATGCGCTCCTGCGTGACGCACACCGGTCGCTGAACGCGACCACCTGACGGACGGGAGGCCCGGTGCCAGCTGGCACCGGGCCTCCCGTCCGTCGTCTGCCCGGTCAGAACGCCTTGCCCGGGTTCAGGGTCCCCGCCGGGTCGAGCGCGTCCTTGACGGAGCGGTGCATCGCGAGCACGCGGTCGCCGAGCTCGACCCGCAGGCCCGGCAGCTTCAGCAGCCCGACGCCGTGCTCACCGGTCACGGTCCCACCGAGCGCCAGGCAGTCCGCCACGATCTGGTCGAACGCGGTCTTCGCACGGGCCTTCGCGGCGTCGTCGCCCTCGGGCGCGATGATCAGCGGGTGCAGGTTGCCGTCGCCGGCGTGCGCGATGTTCGCGATCGTGACGCCCTGTGCGTCCGCGGTCACCTGGATCCGCCGGAGCATCTCGGGCACCGCGCTCCGCGGCACGCAGATGTCCTCGGTCAGCACCGGACCGAGCCGTTCGAGTGCCGGGTAGGCGAGTCGGCGGGCCTGGAACAGTCGGTCGATGTCCTGGGGATCGGTGGCCCGCTCGACGTCCGTGCCGCCGGCCCGCGCGAAGACGTCGGCGACGTGGTCGGCGATCCCGTCGCCGGCCGCACCGCGCTCGTCGACCCGTGCGAGCAGCAGGGTGTCGACGTCCGCCGGCAGCCCGAGGTGCATCCAGGCGTCGACGGCTCGCAGGCAGGTGCGGTCGACGATCTCGAGTGCCGCGGGGATGATGCCCGCGCGCGAGATCGCGGCCACGGCGTCGCCCGCTGCGGTCAGCGAGGGGAAGTACCCGATCACCGCCCGCTCGTCACGGCCGGCCAGGGGGAGCAGCTTCACGGTGACCGACACGACGATGCCGAGCGTGCCCTCGGAACCGACCATCAGCCCGGTGAGGTCGTACCCGGCGACGCCCTTCGCCGTCCGGCGACCGAGCTCGACCACCGATCCGTCGGCCAGCACGACGGTCATGCCGAGCACGTAGTCGCGGGTGACCCCGTACTTGACGCAGCAGATGCCGCCGGCGTTCGTCGCGACGTTGCCGCCGATCGTCGAGATGGCCGAGCTCGCCGGGTCCGGCGGGTACCAGAGGCCGTGCTCGGCGACCGCCGCGCGGAGTGCGTCGTTGATGACGCCGGGCTCGGTGACGGCGTAGCGCTCGTCGGTGTTCACCTCGAGCACCCGGTTCATCCGCTCGAGCGACACGACGATCGAGTCGGCCATCGCGTTCGCACCGCCGGACAGGCCGGTGCCGGCACCACGGGGGACGACCCGGACACCCGCGGCTGCTGCCCAGCGGACGGCGGTGACGACGTCGTCGGTGCTGCGTGCCAGGACCACGGCGAGCGGCGCGGTGGAGTCGGCCCACTCGGCGTCGTCGTGACGGTAGCGCTCGAGCGACTCCGGGTCGCGGAGCACCTGGTCCGACCCCAGCAGGTGTTCGAGGGCGGTGGCGTCGGAGGCGGTGGTGACGGTCATTCGGGGTGGGGGTCCTTCCGTGGCGCGGCGGTGCGGTTTCGGGTCCGTCGACGATACGCCGGTCAGTCCAGGCAGAACTCGTTGCCCTCGACGTCCTGCATGACGATGCACGACTCGTTCACCTGGTCCGCGGTCATGCGACGGACCTGGGTGGCGCCGAGTCCGACCAGTCGGGCGCTCTCGGCGTCGAGGGCCGCGAGCCGTTCGGCACCGACCATCCCGGTGCCGACCCGGACGTCCAGGTGCACCCGGTTCTTCGCCGTCTTGCCCTCGGGGACGCGCTGGAAGAACAGGCGGGGCCCGGCACCCGTCGGGTCGACGCACGCGAAGGCCGATCCTCGGTGCTCCGGCGGCAGCGACCGGTCGAACGCGTCCCAGTCGGCGAACCCCGGTGGGGGCGGTGGCACCACGTACCCGAGGACCTCGCACCAGAACCGGGCGACACGCTCCGGCTCGGCGCAGTCGAACGTCACCTGGACCTGTCGCACCGTTGCCATGGCGCCGAGGATACGACGATGCGCGACCGGCGTCCGCTCAGCCGAGCTGGGCGGCCGCGGCTCGGAGCTCCGCGAGCGCGGCCGTGGCGTGGTCGGCCAGCCGGTCGTCGTCCGCGCGCCCCACACCGGACCACCGCTCGAAGCCCTGCTTGAATGCCAGGACACCCATCTCGGCGGCCAGTCGAGCGGGCGCGTCGGCGACACCGCGGCCGACCAGGGCGTCGGTCATGGCCGCGGCCATCCCGACGCTCTTCAGGGCGTCGCGCTCCTGCAGCTCGGCGCTGGCGGCGACGGCCGCTCGCAGTCGTGGTCCGAGCTCGCGGTTGAGCGGTCCCATCTCGTCCGATGCCCGTTCCAGTCCCGCGGCGACGGCATCGAGCGGGGTGGCGCCGGCCGGTGCGCCGGTGATCCCCTCGGCCAGGAGCCGGCTCAGGGTCTCCTGCCCGGCGACGAGCAGTTCGCGCTTGTCCGGGAAGTGCCGGAAGAACGTGCTCTTCGTGACACCGGCGCGGTCGGTGATCTGCGCGACGGTCGTCTCGTCGTAGCCCTGCTCGGAGAACAGGTCGACCGCGGCCAGGACCAGTCGTTCCCGGGCCCCGGGTTGCCATCGCACCATGGGACGATCATACGCGACGGGACAATTGTCCCATCGCGGGTGTACGGTGACGGTACAAAAGTCCCATCACTTCTGAGGAGCACCATGCACGTCTTCGTCACCGGCGGCACCGGCACCATCGGCACCGCGGTCGTCACCGAACTCATCGCAGCCGGGCACACCGTCACGGCCCTGGCCCGGTCGGACCGGTCGACCGCTGCCCTCGTCGCCGCGGGGGCGACCCCCACCCGCGGTGCACTCACCGACCTCGACGTGCTGCGCGAGGGCGCACGCGCCGCCGACGGGGTCATCAGCCTCGCGTTCTCGAACGACTTCAGTTCGGCGGAGGCGCTCGAGCGGGGCATCGCCGAGGAAGGTGCCGCCATGGCCGCACTCGGCGAGGCGCTCGTCGGCAGCGACCGCCCGTTCGTCGTCGTCTCCGGCACACCGTGGGAGCCTGGTCGGGCATCGGTCGAGACCGACCCGCTCCCGCTCGAGGGGCCGGTCGCGGGGCGAGCCCGATCCGTTCTCGCCGCCCTCGACCTGGCGGCACGGGGTGTCCGGGTCTCGGCGATCCGGCTGCCGCGCACCGTGCACGCGGACGGCACGGGCGGGTTCGCCGGGATCCTGACGGAGGCGGCCCGACAGGCGGGGGTCGCGGGCTACCCCGGCGACGGCGAGCAGCGGTGGCCCGCCGTGCACGCCGCGGACGCCGCGGTGTTGTTCCGGCTCGCGCTCGAAGGTGCTCCGGCGGGGACCGTCTGGCACGCGGTCGCCGACGAGGGCGACCGGGTGCGTGACCTGGCCGAGGTCATCGGGCGTCGGCTCGGCCTGCCCGTCGAGCGGGTGGCCGACGAGACGTTCGGCGCGTTCGCGCCGATCTTCGCGATGGACCAGCCGGCGTCGAGTGCCCACACGCGCGGAGCGCTCGGCTGGGTCCCGACGCACCCGAGCCTGCTCGAGGACCTGGAGAACGTGCAGCGCTGAGTGCGGCTCGCACCGTCAGCGGTGGGCGCGCGGTGCGCCGGACGGGAGGCGCGGCGTCGGACCGCCACGGGCCTCCCGTCCGCCGTGCAGCCGCGTCAGTGCCGCTTGCCGCGCAGGCGGCCGATGCCCAGCACGATGCCGACGACGACCATGCCCAGCGCGAGGCCGACCACGGCCGACACGGCCGTGTCGGCGATCCAGACGACGACGGGGCCTGCGGCTTCGAGCGCGTGCTCGATCACGTGCAGCAGGTCGTACGGACCGTGCCAGAAGGTCTCGGCGAGGTTCGCGATGACCAGGTGGCCACCGACCCACAGCATCGCGACCGTGCCGATGACGCTGATGACCCGGAAGACCATCGGCATCGCACGCACGATGCGGGCACCGATCCGGCGGGTGCGGCGGACGGAGTTCTTCATCATCTGCAGGCCGATGTCGTCGACCTTCACGAGCAGTGCCACGGCGCCGTAGACGACCGCGGTCATGACCAGACCGATCACGATCAGGGCGCCGAGCGTCGGCCAGAGCCCCAGGTCTGGATCGAGGCCCGCCAGTGCGATGAGCATGATCTCGGTGCTCAGGATGAGGTCGGTGCGGATGGCGCCGAAGACGAGCTTCGGTTCGGTGACGGCCTCGTCGGACCCGCCCTCGTGGTGGACACCGAACCACTCGGTGACCTTCTCGGCACCCTCGAAGCACAGGTAGGTGCCGCCGAGCAGCAGCAGCCACGGCAGCACCCCGGGTGCGAAGGCCGTGAGCAGCAAGGCCAGCGGGATGATGATGATGAACTTGTTGAACAGGCTGCCGAGGGCGATGCGCCCGACGACCGGGAGTTCACGAGCGGGCTCGAGGCCCTGCACGTACTGGGGCGTGACGGCGGCGTCGTCGATCACGACCCCGGCGGTCTTCGCGCTGGCCTTGAGGGCTGCGGAGAGGATGTCGTCCACCACGGCGAGCAATCCGACTGACAATTCGTTCTCCACTCGTCTGACCTGTGACCGTGCACAGCGTAGTGGCCGCGGAGCATCCTGAACGCCAGCCACGGGGCGTCCGTAGGCTCGCGACATGGCTGACTTCACCGCATCCCAGGCCGCCGTCGTCCGGATCGAGCGTTCCGAACAGGGGCGCTGGGACCTCTCCGTCATCAGCGACGCCGGTGTCGCGATGGGGCACGGGGTGTACCTGTTCGACGCGGACCACGACGACGCCGAGGACGAGCAGGCCGCGGCCCTCGACTTCGTGCGCGACTACGGGTTCCGGTTCGAGCGCGACGCGGTGCAGGCCGACGGTCCCGACGCCTTCTGGGCGCCGCTGCTGCCGTCCGACCAGCAGTAGGCGCTGCAGCGGGCGGGACTCAGCGCGCCGAGTCCTCGAACCCGATCAGCCAGGTGACCCCGTACGCGTCACGGACGGTGCCGTCCCAGTCGCCCCACGGGCGCTGCTGCAGCGGGTCGACGACCGTGCCGCCCTCGGCGAGCTGGTCGAACCACCGACGCAGGACGCCCGGTTCCGCAGCGCCGAGCAGTGAGAAGAGCAGCCCCGTCGCCGAGAACGGGGTGTCGCGCTCGCTCGGGTCCGCGGCGAACAGCTGCAGCTCGCCGGTGAGCTGGCCGTGCGCGACGGCGTCGGCCGGACCGTCCGTGCGGGAGAAGTCCGCGTAGGTCGCGATCTGCACCTCGCCACCGAACACCCGCTGCCAGTGCTCGAGGGCCTGCCTGGCGGCGCCGGCGAACTGGAAGTACGGCGCGGGTCCGGTCGTGTGCATGCCCGGCAAGGTACTCCGGTGTGCGGAGTGGGGGAACCCCGGGGACTCGTCAGCCGAGCAGCGCCAGTGCGCGCTCCACGACGTCCTCCGGCCGTCCGTCGCCGTGCAGTGCCCACCAGGTGAGTGCGGCGCTCGCGGCGGCGGCCAGCGTGTGGGCGCGCACGGCCACGACGAGGTCGTCGGCGGTGACCCCGTCCCGCTCGGCCACGTACCGCAGGATCTCGTCGGTCAGGGCCGTGACCGTGGCGGCGCCGACGTGCTCGAGCGACGGGTTCGCGCGGATGACCCGGAGTCGGTGTCGGGTGACCTCGACCGCGTCGTCCGGGAACGTCGCTCCGATCCGGTAGGCCGCCCGGAGCGCCACCGCCGAGGGCTCGTCTGCCGGCCGTGACCGCAGGGCTTCGCGGAACCGTGCGGCGAACTCGTCGAGACCGCCCCACACCAGCGCTGCCTTGTTCGGGAACAGCCGGAAGAGCGACCGACGACTCACCCCGGCCGCCGAGGCGACGTCCTCCATCGACACCGCGTCGAAGCCCTGCTCGTCGAACAGCCGGAGTGCGACGAGGGACACGGCGTCGGGGTCGATGGTGCGCGGGCGCCCCGTCGGACGGTCGTTCGTCGAGCTCATGGAGACCTTTCGGCACTGAGTGCTATAACCGGTGTGGCGCAGTGAGCGCCTCTCATCGAGGAGACGACATGACCGACACCACCGCCGGACGGTTCACCGGCAGGACCATCATCGTCACCGGAGCGGGTTCCGGCATCGGACGCGCCACGGCGACGCGCATCGCGAACGAGGGCGGGCGCGTCATCGCGACCGACGTCGTGGCCGAGCGACTCGACGCACTCCGCTCGGAGCTCGAGGGCTTCGCCGTGGAGACCGTCGTCGGCGACGTCGCCGCGAGCGAGACCATCGACGCACTCATCGCCGCCGCCGGCGACCGGGTGGACGGGCTCGCCAACGTCGCCGGCATCATGGACGCGTTCCTGCCGCCGGACGAGGTCGACGACGCCACCTGGGAGCGTGTCTTCAGCGTCAACGTCACCGGCCCGATGCGCCTGACGCGCGCGGTGCTGCCGCTGATGATCGCCGCCGGCAAGGGCTCGGTCGTGAACGTCGCGTCCGAGGCCGCGTTGAAGGCCTCGGCCGCCGGTGCTGCCTACACCTCGTCGAAGCACGCCATCGCCGGGTACACCAAGAGCGTCGCGTTCTTCCACGGGCCGCAGGGCATCCGGGCGAACGCCGTGGCACCGGGTGCGGTCGCCACGAACATCGAGGCACCGATGCGCAGCGAGTACGCGGCCCGCCGGGTCGGTCCGATCATGCAGACCACCATCCCGCCGGTCGCCCAGCCCGAGCAGCTCGCCGCCGCCATCACCTGGCTGCTGAGCGATGACTCGGCGAACGTCAACGGTGCGGTGCTGCCGAGCGACGGCGGCTGGTCCGTCGTCTGACCCGTTGCTGCGGCACGAGACGCCGTCGTCACGTCGAGACGCCTCCGGGAACGGGGGCGTCTCGACGACTTCGCGGCGTCGGGCGGACACGACGGCGTGTTCGCCACCCGGACACCTGACGGACGGGAGGCCCGTGGCGACACCGCCACGGGCCTCCCGTCCGGCTCCGGGCACGCGCACGGCGCGACGTTCCTTCCCAGAACAGGTGCACTGGAAAGCGGAATCGGGCGTACCGGGCAGGAACTTCCTGCCAGGTACGCCCGATTCGACAAGGTGAGCCTGCCGGCGGCGGCGGCTCAGGAGACGAGCGCCGCCATCTCGCGCACGACGGCACGGAGCCGGTCCGCGAGCTCGTCGTTGCTCCGCACGGTCTCGCGGTGCGCCGCCTCGCTGAGCGCCGACATCACCAGGGTCACCGCGGTGCGGGCGGTCTGCGCGTCCGTGCGGGTGCCGACGACGCTGAGCAGGGACTGGCGCGACTCGGCCATCCACTGCATCACCATCGAGGACATCTCCGGCCGGAGCACGAGCAGCTCCTTCATTCGGAGGCGGTCCTGCGAGAGCGGGACGGTGGCCGCGACCAGGGTGCACAGGTCGTCGACCAGGGCACCGTCGGCCTCGGCGAACCAGGCCGCGGAGTGCTCCGGGACCTCGACGGAGTCGAGCCCGAGCGCGGCGTGCGCCTTCGACGAGAAGTAGTTGAAGAAGGTGCGGGGGGAGACGTCGGCGTCGGCGCAGATCTGCTCGACCGTGACGCCGTCGAGCCCGTGCGCGGACACCAGGGTGAGCGCTGCGTCGTGCAGTGCCTGCCGGGTCTGCTGCTTCTTCCGTTCACGCAGCGTGCACGGCTCCGTTGCCGCAGCCGCTGCCGGGGTGGTGATCACGTGGACTCCTGGTGGGTTGGTGTGTGTGGGCGGGGCGCCCGCCCGGAAAGGGGCACGGACGGACGCCCCGGTCGGTCACCGACGGTGCGTCGGCGTGGATCCGGTCGGACCCGATCCGGTGGGACCCGATCCGGTCGAACCCGATCCGGTCGAACCCGAACCGGTCGAACCCGAACCGGTCGGCACGGACCCGGTCATCGGGCCCGTGAACGAGCCGGCCTCGGCTGCGGCGGCGCCCGCCTCGGCCTCGAGCTGCGCCTCGGCGGACATGTCGGCCTGCTCCTGCAGGGCGGACCGCTGGCGCAGCGGCGGCACCCGGAAGAACCAGGTCAGCACGAACGCGAGCAGGATGACGCCGAGACCGACCCAGTAGATCGTCACGGACGAGGCGTTGAAGCCCGCCATGAACGGCCGGGTCAGGCGGCTGTCCGCACCGGTCAGGAACGAGGTGTCGTTCGTGCTGGTGGCGCTGTCGCTCGTGGTGTTGCCGTCGTCGATCTTCTTCGCCAGCTCCGGGGTGAGCTCGTCGACCCAGTAGGAGCGCTGTCCGGCGTCCGCCCAGTCGACGGACACGGTGCCGTCCTGCACGCTGGCGTGCGCCTGGTCGGCGACCTGCTCGAGTGCCGACCGTTCGGCGGCCGGCGTGGCCGCGGCGACCTGCTGGTCGATGACGGTCTGCGCTGCTGCGGCGGGCACGGCACCGGCGGTGACCTGCTGCTGCACGGCCGCGGTGACCTGCTCGGTGACCGCGGCGTCGGCGGCCTGCTTCGCCTTCGCCGAGGCGGCGTCGAGCTGCGACTGCACGGTCTTCGTCAGCGGGGTGACGACGGGCGTCCAGATCTTGTCCATGGCGCCCTGGTTCGCCTTCGCGCTGGCGACGGTCGGGTTGAGCGCGGCGTCGAGCGCCGGACCGAGGTCCTTCTGGTTCGCGGTCGCGGTCAGGATGTTCGCCGGCATCACCGAGAACAGGATGGACAGCAGCACGGCGGTGCCGAGCGTGCCACCGATCTGGCGGAAGAACGTGGCGGACGACGTGGCGACGCCCATGTCACGAGCCTCGACGGAGCCCTGCGACGCCAGGGTCAGCGACTGCATGACCGAGCCGAGGCCGAGCCCGATGAGGAACATGCCGATCATCAGGAACCAGAGCGGCTTGTCGATCGTCATGAAGGTCAGGACGACGTAGCCGGCGGAGACGAGCGCGGTGCCGATGACCGGGAAGATCCGGTACCGGCCGACGCGGGCGACGATCTGACCCGAGGTGATCGAGGCGATCATCAGACCACCGACGAGCGGCAGCGTCGCGAAGCCGGACTCGGTCGGGGTCAGTCCGACGACGATCTGCAGGTAGAGCGGGATGGTGAGCATCGCGCCGAACATCGCGAAGCCGACCAGGAACCCGATGACGGTCGCCATCGAGAACGTGCCCGAGCGGAACAGCTTGAGCGGGATGATCGCCGCGTCGCCCATCTTCGACTCGATGAGCAGCAGGCCGATCAGGCCGACGACACCGACGACGTAGCAGGCGATGGCGGCGGGGGAGCCCCAGCCCCAGATGCGGCCCTGTTCGGCGACGAGCAGGAGCGGCACGAGGGTGACGATGACGGCGGTCGCGCCCCACCAGTCGACCTTCGGCTTCGCGTCGCCGGCGCCGTGCACCTTCGGCAGGTGCAGGAACACGATGACCATGAGGAGCGCCGCGACACCGATCGGCACGTTGATCAGGAGCACCCAGCGCCAGCCGGTGATCCACAGGATCTCGGAGGAACCGGCGAGCAGACCGCCGATGAGCGGGCCGATGACGGACGAGATGCCGAAGACGGCGAGGAAGTACCCCTGGTACTTGGCGCGCTCGCGCGGGGCGAGGATGTCGCCCATGATCGCGAGCGGCAGTGACATCAGCGCGCCGGCACCGATGCCCTGCACCGCGCGGAAGGCGGCGAGCATGAGCATCGAGGTCGACATCGACGACAGGACGGCGCCGAGGATGAAGACGACGATGCCGAAGATGTACAGCGGGCGGCGGCCGAAGATGTCGGAGAGCTTGCCGTAGATCGGCGTCGCGATGGTCGAGGTGATGAGGTACGCGGTCGTCACCCAGGCCTGCTGGTCGAGCCCGTGCAGGTCGTCGCCGATCGTGCGGATCGCCGTGCCGAACACCGTCTGGCCGAGCGAGGACAGGAACATGCCCGCCATCAGGCCGTAGATCACCAGGAGGATCTGACGGTGGGTCATCAGCGGCTGCTGGCCGGCGCCCCCGGAGGCCGCGGGGGCCTCGGCGGTGTGCCGACCGTGCTGCACCGGGACGGGTGCGGTGGCGGTCATCGAACTCCTTTTTCTGGCTGTGAAACTTTGCAGACCGCGCAACGATACATCTGTTGCTTCCGGCAAGCAACTAAATGTGCCCGCTACGCTGAGCGCGTGACCGACGACCGGCGTGCCGCCGAGCGACTTCTGCGATCCCAGCTCGACCGGCTGTGGGTCCGGCAGACCCTGCGCTCCTCGCTCATCGAGTCCCGGGGCGGGCTCGACCCGACGGCCCGCGTGATCCTGCGAGCCGTCGCCGGGCACGGCCCGGTCCGGGCGACCGCGATCGCCGACGCGACCGGGCTGTCGCGCCCGGTGATCAGCCGCCGGGTCGCCTCGCTGATCGAGGCCGAGCACCTGGTCGGGGCGCCCGACCCCGCGGACGGCCGCGCCACGCTCGTCGCCCTCGCCCCCGCCGGCCGACGACTGCTCGACGAGCTGGACGCCGCCGGCGCCGAGGTGTTCGACGACCTGACGGGGGAGTTCGCCTCGGACGAGCTGCGCTCGCTCGCCGAGATGCTGACGCGACTGAACGACCGGGCCGACGCGGTCCTGGGGATCGGCACCACGCGCTCGTGACGTGACCAGGGGGACGGACGGGAGGCCCGTGGCGGCGTCGCCACGGGCCTCCCGTCCCTGCGGAGCGCGCATTCGAGATACCGTTGGTGGTATGAGCACGGACACCACCCCCACCACTGAGACCCTCGACGACGGGCCCGTGGTGACGTTCGCCGATCTCGGCCTGAGCGACGCTGTGCTCAAGGCCGTCAAGGACATCGGCTACGAGACCCCTTCCGCCATCCAGGAAGCCACCATCCCCACGCTCCTCGCCGGGCGCGACGTCGTCGGCCTGGCGCAGACCGGCACCGGCAAGACCGCGGCCTTCGCGCTGCCGATCCTGTCCCGCATGGAGTCCGGCAGCAAGAAGCCCCAGGCGCTCGTGCTCTCCCCGACGCGTGAGCTCGCCCTGCAGGTCTGCGAGGCGTTCGAGCAGTTCGCGTCGCACATGAAGAACGTCCACGTCCTGCCGGTCTACGGCGGCCAGGCGTACGGCGTGCAGCTCTCCGCCCTGCGCCGCGGCGTCGACGTCATCGTCGGCACCCCGGGTCGCATCATGGACCACCTGGCGAAGGGCACGCTCGACCTGTCCGAGCTCAAGTACCTGGTGCTCGACGAGGCCGACGAGATGCTCAAGATGGGCTTCGCCGAGGACGTCGAGACGATCCTCGCCGACACCCCGGACGACAAGCAGGTCGCGCTCTTCTCGGCGACCATGCCCGCGCAGATCCGCCGCATCTCGCAGCAGTACCTGACCGACCCGGCCGAGATCACCGTCAAGACCAAGACGAAGACCGCCGCGAACATCACGCAGCGTTACCTGATGGTCTCGTACCCGCAGAAGGTCGACGCACTCACCCGTATCCTCGAGGTCGAGGACTTCGAGGGCATGATCATCTTCGTCCGCACCAAGAGCGAGACCGAGACCCTGGCCGAGAAGCTCCGTGCCCGCGGGTACGCCGCCGCCGCGATCAGCGGTGACGTCGCCCAGGCCCAGCGCGAGCGCACCGTCAACCAGCTGAAGTCGGGCAAGCTCGACATCCTGGTCGCCACCGACGTCGCCGCCCGTGGTCTCGACGTCGACCGCATCACGCACGTCGTGAACTTCGACATCCCGGTCGACATCGAGTCCTACGTGCACCGCATCGGCCGGACCGGTCGCGCCGGCCGCTCGGGTGACTCGATCAGCTTCGTCACCCCGCGCGAGCGTCGCCTGCTGTCCGCGATCGAGCGCCACACCAAGCAGCCGCTCACGCAGATGCAGCTGCCGACGATCGACGACGTCAACGAGACGCGCCTGACCCGCTTCGACGACGCCATCACCGCGGCGCTCGAGGACCAGGGCCGGATCGCGGCCTTCCGCGACGTCATCGCGCACTACGTCGAGCACCACGACGTCCCCTCGGACGACGTCGCCGCAGCCCTGGCCGTCGTGGCGCAGGGCGACTCGCCGCTGCTCCTCACCGCAGCCGACGACGCCCTCCGCACCCAGATGGAGCGCGACGCCCGTCGCAGCGAGCGCGACGAGCGTGGTGCCCGCGACGACCGTGGTGGGCGCAGCGACCGCGGCGACCGTGGAGGCGACCGCGACCGTGGTGACCGCGGACCGCGTCGTTCGCAGCCGATGACCCCGTACCGCATCGAGGTCGGCCGCCGCCACCGCGTCGAGCCGCGCCAGATCGTCGGTGCCCTCGCGAACGAGGGCGGTCTGCGCCGTGACGACTTCGGTGCGATCCAGATCCGTCCGGACTTCTCGATCGTGGAACTGCCGGCGGACATGGACGCCGGTGTGCTCGACCGCCTGACCGACACCCGGATCAGCGGCAAGCTCATCGAGATCCGCCCGGACCGCCGTGGTGGCGGGCGCCGGTACGAGGACCGCGCGCCGCGCGGTGACCGTGACGACCGTCCGGAGCGCAAGCCGCGCTACTGAGACGCGCCGCGTCCGAGACGCGACCCCCTTCTGACGGGAGGCCCGGTGCTAGCTGGCACCGGGCCTCCCGTCCGTCGTCGGTGCGGGTCCCGGGCCCCCGAGACGCCGTCGTGTCGGTTCCACGCCGCCGAGTCGGCGAGACGCCGTCGGATTCGGCGGTGTCTCGGGAACACGACGGCGTCTGCCGGTCCGGACCTGCGGCATCTTGCGGTGCGGGGAACCGCA
This sequence comes from Curtobacterium sp. MCPF17_003, assembly GCF_003224385.1. Classification (NCBI taxonomy): domain Bacteria; kingdom Bacillati; phylum Actinomycetota; class Actinomycetes; order Micrococcales; family Microbacteriaceae; genus Curtobacterium; species Curtobacterium sp. MCPF17_003. Next base: position 13,323 of record NZ_QKLC01000020.1, read on the forward strand.
GATCCCGCCCGCAGGCGTTCCCCTGGAGTCCGCAGGGTGCTGTGATACCCGGAGCCGTGACGCAGGGAGCCGCGGGGAAGGCAGGGGAACCATCGTGTACCGAGCACTCATCACCGCGGTGGCCGCCGCGGCGCTCGTCTTCGGAGGTGCGGTGCCGGCGACGGCGCACACCTCTCCGTCGGTGCCGGGAGCACCGACCGCCGTCCGCGTCACCGGCGACGCGGACAGTGCCACGCTGACGTGGCGCGGCCCGGACCGCGGCGCCAAGGTGACCGGTTGGAAGGTCGCCGTCGACGCCGTCGCGAACCGGCACGACCACCAGGTCCACCGACTCCACCCGCGCGCCCGCTCCGACCGCTTCGACGAGCTCTCGCCCGCGACCACGTACCGCTTCTCGGTGCGTGCCCTCGGCCACCGGGGGACCGGTCGCACGGTCACGCTGCGGTGGACGTCACCGCCGGCGCCCGAGCCGGAGACGACGCAGTCGCTGTTCGCCCTCGACGGCAACGGCGACGTCGTGCGGTTCCCGACCTCGGGCACGGACGAGCCCACCACGGTCGCGACCGACGGCGCCGGCTTCACCGCGAACGCCGACGGCGACGTATTCACACCGTCGGTGGACGGCACCGCGATCCTGCTGCACCCGGCCGACGGCGGCGAGACCGAGACCATCGCGTCCGGTCTGCACCTGACCCCGGACCTGCGCTCCGACGCCGAGGGCAACCTGTACTGGGTGGACTCCGTGACCCGTGCGGTGCAGAAGCTGTCCGTGCGCGGCGGCGCTGCTGCCAGCGTGGTCGCCTTCGCGCCGCCCGAGAGCTCGGCGACGCGCACGCTGTGGGCGGTCGGCCGTGACGGCACGGTGTCGACGTTCTCGAGCACGAGCCGCGGTGGCGTGGTGAACACCGCCAGCCCGGCAGGCACCGTCACCAAGCGGACGGTCGTCGCGCCGAACGGCAGCGGCCTCGGATACCTGAACGGCCTGCTCGCCGACGGCCAGGGCACGCTCTACGTCAGCTTCCAGGCGTTCGGCGGGTCCGGGTACTCCGGCTGGTACGCGATCGCCGCGGCATCGACGACGATCACGCTGTTCGAACCCCGCACCGCGTTCCAGTACGCCGCGGTGAACTCGACCCACCTCACGCAGCTGCAGTCGGCGGAGTGGTGCCCGTCGGCCAGCGAGGGGAGCCCGAAGGGCTGCCACGTCGACCAGACCCTGACACACCTGGTCGCCCGCGACGCCGCGGGGACGCTCAGCGAGCACACGATGAGCGGTCCGACCGCGAACGGTCGTGGTGCCTTCGTGGGCGCCGCCGACGAGGACGGCGACGTGTTCGTCGTGATCGACGGCGGTCCGACGCCCGGGCTCTGGCGGGTGGGCGCCGACGGCGGTGCCGCCGAGCAGCTCTCGTCGGCGCAGTACTCGCGGCTCCAGGTGTCCTGAGCCGCGGCACGAGCGGGGCGGGGCGGGACGCAACGGCGCGTCCCGCCCCGCCCTCATGCGGTCATCCCGGCGACCGTCCGCCGGCACACCTCGTCCCACGGGGTGGGCTCGAGGCCGAAGCGGGTCCGGGTCTCGGTGTCGTCGACCACGTACGGGGCCGTCCACTGGTAGCCCAGTTGGGCGAGTTCGCGCAGCATCGGTGACACCAGCCCGAGGGCACGGACTGCGCCGGCCGGCAGGCGTCGGACCGGCACCGGGGGCTTCCCGGCCGCCGCCAGCACCTCGGTCAGCGCCTGCTGCTGCGTCCGTGGTGGGTTGCTCGGCACCATCCAGGTCCGGCCGTGCGCGGAGTCGTCGGCCGCCGTCGTGACGAGGGTGCGAGCGACGTCGAGCACGTCGGTGAACGTGTGCGGCAGGTCGGTCCGGCCGATCATCGTCACGGGCTTCCCACGCAGGGCCGCCGGGAGCACCCGGGTGACGTGGCCGTTCCCGCCGATGCCCGGGCCGACGTAGTCCGAACCGCGGACCTCGACCGTGCGGATCCGACCAGCACGGTGAGCCGCCAGGGCGTCCGCCCAGATCCGGGCACGGAGGGCGCCCTTGTGGTCGGTCGCGGCATCGGGCAGACCCGGGTGCATCGGCCCGGTGACCGGACCGTACGGGTACAGGTTGCCGGTGATCGCGTACACGGCACCGGTCCGTTCGGCTGCGGTGAGCAGCGACGCGGCGAGTGGTGGCCACGCCCGCTCCCACTCCGGGTAGGCGCCGGGGTTCGCGCAGTTGTAGAGGACGGCGGCGCCGTCGGCGGCCCGGGTGAGTGCGTCGGGGTCCGATGCGTCGAGGGCGACGTGACCCACTGCCTCCAGGCCGGTGTCGCGACCCGAGCGGGTGGCGACCGTGACCCGGTCGCCGCGCTCCGTGAGCAGGGCAGCGACGTGACGGCCCACCGGGCCTGCGCCGATCACGAGGTGGTGTGACATGGTGTCCCGCTTCCGTCGGCCGGGCCCGGCGACCGCGGTGCCCCGTCAGCAGCATGCCCTGCCGGTGACCGGAAGGCGAGCGCTGCGTGCCGTGTGGTGTCCGTCCGTCCCCAGATCGGGGCAGGGGACTGACAGGAGGCCCGTGGCTGGGGTAGACAGGTCCCTACGCCGAGGTCGACACCGACGACCGGAGCGGGACCGGCAGGGTGGATCAGGAGGAACGCTTGCGACGCAGCACGTCCGGCGACGCCGCGGACGGGGAGACCCGGTGACCGCGCTCGACGTCAGCCGACAGGACCGCCGCCGCCTGGCCACCGGGACCGCCCGCCGACGCCTGGTGACCGTGCGGACGGTGGCGCTCCTGGCGTCCCTCGCCGGTGTGAACTACATCGTCTGGCGCTGGGCGGCCTCGGTGAACTGGCACTCGTGGTGGATCGCGGTGCCGCTGATCCTCGCCGAGACCTACAGCGTCATCGACTCGCTGCTCTTCGCCCTCGGGGCCTGGCGGCTCCGGGAGCGCGGCGAACCACCGGCGAAGCCGTCCACCGACGTCACCGTCGACGTCTTCATCACGACCTACAACGAGCCGATCGACCTGGTCGAGCGCACCGCCCGGGCGGCGAAGGCGATCACGCACCCGCACACCACCTGGATCCTCGACGACGGCAACCGTCCCGAGATGCGTGCGGCGGCCGAGGCGCTCGGCATCGGCGTCATCACGCGCGGCGCCGACTGGGTGGACCGGCCCCGGCACGCCAAGGCCGGCAACCTCAACAACGCCCTGCTCGCGACGCAGGGCGAGTTCCTGCTCATCCTCGACGCCGACCAGGTGCCGGACCCCGCGATCCTCGACCGCACCCTCGGCTACTTCAAGGACCCGCGGATGGCGCTCGTGCAGACGCCGCAGTGGTTCGAGAACGTGCCGGACGACGACCCCCTCGGCAGCCAGGCACCGCTGTTCTACGGTCCGATCCAGCAGTCGAAGGACGGCTGGAACGCGGCGTTCTTCTGCGGGTCGAACGCCATCCTGCGGCGCGAGGCGCTCATGCAGCTCGGCATCTCGCGCTACGTGGCCGAGGTCGAGGCGTCCGTCCAGCGCACCCTCGCCACCTCGCGCAAGCTCCTCGCCCGCTCCCGCGAGACCGAGACCGACCCGCGCGTGCTCGCCGCCCTCGACGACGCCGAGATCGTGGTGGACCAGGCTCGCGACCAGGTGCGCGCCGGTGAACCCCTCGGTGACGTGACGTACGCGTTCCAGCGGGGGATCGACGCCATCGCGTTCCGGTTCGCCGCCGCCGACCTCGAGTCCGTGCGGAACGACCTGCAGGAGCTCGCGGCGATGTCCACCGACGCCAACACCTTCGCGGGTCTCGACGACGCCGCGCTCGACGTGCTCGGCCGGCGCGAGGCCTCACCGGTCGCCGCCATCGAGTCGATCGCCGTGCTCGCCCGTGCCCTCGACGTCAACCGCGACGACGAGGCGCAGCCGATCATGCCGCTGGCGACGATCTCGGTGACCGAGGACATGGCCACGGCGATGCGTCTGCACGGCCTCGGCTGGAAGTCGGCGTACCACGACGAGATCCTGGCGAAGGGCCTGGCTCCCGAGGACCTGCCGACGATGCTCGTGCAGCGACTCCGCTGGGCGCAGGGCACCATGCAGGTGTTCTTCCGCGAGAACCCCCTGGTGCAGAAGGGGCTGTCGTGGGGGCAGCGGCTCATGTACTTCTCGACGATGTGGAGCTACCTGTCCGGGTTCGCCGCGATCGTCTACATCGCCGCCCCGGTGCTCTGCCTGTCGTTCGGGGTGATCCCCGTGCAGGCCTACAGCGTCGACTTCTTCGCCCGGCTCATCCCGTTCCTGGTGTTGAACCAGCTGCTGTTCTGGGTGGTGGCCGCCGGCAGACCGACCTGGCGCGGGCAGCAGTACTCGCTCGCCCTGTTCCCGGTCTGGATCGAGTCGGTGACCAGCGCGTTCGAGAACGTCTTCCGGGGCAAGCCGCTCGGGTTCCGCGTCACCCCGAAGGTGCGCGACGAGACCGAGCAGAAGCCGCGGTGGGACCTGGTCAAGCCGCAGCTGTACGCGATGGGCGCCCTGGTCGCGGCCTTGATCATGATCGGCATCCGCTACCTGACCGGCCAGGCCGAGGGGATCGCACCGCTCGTGAACACCGCGTGGGTCGTCTTCGACCTGTTCATCTTCAGCATCGTGATCCGGGCCGTCCGGTACCGCGGCCCGGCCACCCCAGCCCAGTCCGAACACGAGTCGAGCACCGCCGGAGGACCCCTGTGAGCACCGAGACCACGTTCGAGGTCGCCGCGACGCCCGACTCCCTCGACGAGGTGCAGGACCGCTTCGCCGCGTGGTGGGACGGCCTGGGCATCGACGACGTCCGGCTCCGCTTCGCACTCGAGACCGCCCTGGCCGAGGTCGCCGCGAACATCGTCGAGCACACCGTCCGCGCCGACCGGGGCACCGGGCGCCGGTACACCGTGCACCTCGAGGCCACCGAGCAGGCCCTGACGGCGGTGCTGACCGACAACGGGATGCCCGCCGACATCGACCTGAGTGCCGTCACCATGGCCGACGTCGAGCAGGAGAGCGGGCGCGGTCTGGCGCTCGCCATCGCGGCGCTCGACCGGCTCGAGCACCGGCACGAGCCCGGCCACAACGTCTGGACGCTTGCGTGCGACCGGTGAAGAAGCCGGTGACCCGCGCGGTCGCCCTCATCGTCACGATCGCCACGCTCCTGCTCGGTGGTGCGCTGCCGGCGTCCGCTGCGTCCGTGCACCCGACGGCCGCCGTGCAGCCGGCCGAGGGGTCGACGTGGTTCGGCCCCGACCTCGACTGGGCCAGCGATTCACCCGAAGGGTACGAGGGGCGGCTCGGCGCGACGCCGTCGATGTACGGGGTCTCCGTCGACTACCCGCTCGACCGCACGGCGAAGCAGGAGCTCCTCCGCTCGGCGCGTGCGGCGGCGACCCAGGGTGCGGTGCTCGTCGTGAGCCTCGAACCCGACCGCGAACTGCGGTCGCTCGACACCGCGGACACCCGTGCCGTCAACACCGTGTTCGAGGACCTGCACGACCAGTACGACACCCAGGTGCTCGTGCGGTTCGCACCGCAGATGAACGGCACGTGGGTCCGCTGGGGCCAGCAGCCGACGGAGTTCGTCCGGGCGTTCCGGGCGCTCGGCACGACCGTGCACGCGGGCACGTCGGACGCGCTCATGGTGTGGTCGCCGTCGTACGGTGCCGGCTACCCGTTCGGCGAGTCCGCCGGGCGGCTGCGGAACCTGTCCCCGGTCGACGTCGCGAAGGCGGACACGAGCGGTGACGGACAGCTCACCGGCGCCGACGACCCGTACGGGCCGTACTGGCCGGGAGCCGAGGCCGTCGACTGGGTCGGGCTCTCGATGTTCTCGTACGGCAAGGGCGACCCGACCGAGGCCGCCGGTCGCGCCGTGCCGCTCACCCGCAGCGGTGAGGTCGAGGCCCGGTTCGACGAGGACTGGGGGTACGACCAACCCCAGTCGGGCACGTTCTACGACCGGTTCGCGGCGGCCGACGACCGCCCGATGCTCCTCGACACCGGCGCCCTGTACAACCGCGAGCTGCAGGGCGACGCCGAGCTCCAGGTCAAGCGGAGCTGGTGGCGGCAGGTGCTCGCCGCCGTGCAGGAGCGTCCGCTGATCCGGGGCATGACCGTGCTCGAGGCCGAGCGACGCGAGCCCGAGGCCGGCAACCGCGTGGCCGACTGGCGACTCACCGCGGACCCGGGCGTCGCGGAGTCCTTCCGCGCCGACCTCGAGCGATCCGGTGACTTCGCCTTCGGTCCGGTCACCGACCGCGTGACCGTGCAGCAGGGCAACGCCGCGATCTCCCAGGAGTACGAGACCGGCGGCGAGCAGATGGCGTGGATCGTCTGGCTGGCCGCTGGCCTGGCGGTCGTGTTCCTGCTGAGCGGGGTGTTCGGCCGGCTCCTGCCGAGCTGGCGCTACCCCGACGACGGCAAGCCCGGCCGTGACCTGCGGCTCGACCTGTTCCGCGGGTTCATCATCCTCGCCGTGGTGATCACCCACATCGAGATCGGCGGGCCGTACTCGTACCTCACGCTGCACGCCGTCGGGGCGATCACCGGCGCCGAGATGTTCGTGTTCCTGTCCGGCATGGTCCTCGGCATGACGTACCCGTTCGCCGTGAAGAAGTTCGGCGAGTGGGCGGCGGCCGTCGGGGCGTGGAAGCGCGCGCGCAAGCAGTACGTCGTCACGCTCGTGGTGATCCTGGTGGTCTTCGCGCTGAGCTTCGTCCCGTTCCTGAACACCGACGCCATCACCACGTTCACCGACCGCGGCACGGGGACCGGCGGTGTCGATGCGGAGGGCCGGGTCTACGACCTGTACCCGAACGCGATGCAGCTGCTCGCCTACCCGCCGCCCTGGTACGCGATCCGGCAGTTCCTGCTGCTCGAGATGGGGCCGTGGCCGTTCAACATCATGGGCCTGTTCGTGGTGCTGAGCCTGTTCATCCCGGTGTTGATCTGGGTGATCCGGCGCGGGTTCTGGTGGGCGCTCCTCGCCGCCAGCTGGGCGCTGTACGTGTTCCAGGCCCTCAACCCGGAATTCCGTCCGCTGAACTCCCAGTTCGAGGCGGTGTTCCCCCTGTTCACCTGGCAGGTGGTGTTCACCCACGGGCTCGTGCTCGGGTACTACCGGCGGCAGATCGTCGGTGCGCTCACCGGGCGTCTCGGCAAGGTCCTGGTCGGCGTCGCCGTCGTCGGGTACGCGGCGTTCCTGGTCTACGTGTGGGCCGGCGACCACTTCGGGTTCACCCCGGTGCCGTTCCCGGCGACGATGTACGAGTCGCTGTACAACACGGCGTACCAGCGGGTGGACCTGCAGTGGGGCCGCCTGGTGGACATCGCGTTCTTCGCGATCGTGTCCTACGCGATCCTCACGGTGTTCTGGAAGCCCATCGCCGCCGCCATCGGCTGGCTCTGGATCCCGCTCGGGCAGGCGAGCCTGTACGTGTTCGTCTGGCAGGTGTTCTTCGCCCTGGCGATCGCGTCGATCCCCGGAGTGCCGTGGGGCAACTTCTGGATCGGGTTCGTGGTGCACACGGCGCTGATCCTGCTGGCCTGGTACATGGTCCGCAAGAAGTTCCTGTTCTCCGTCATCCCGCGCTGATCGCGAGCACGAACGGACAGGAGGCCCGTGGCGGTGTCGCCACGGGCCTCCTGTCCGTCATGCGCTCACGCGATCCGCGTGACGCCCAGCGGCGTCGGGTCCACGGGGTCCGGCGGGACCGGGAGCGACCCGCGGATCTGGTTCTGCGCCTGGCAGTCGCTGGTGCAGTTCGTCGCACCCTGCGACAGTTCGACGGCGTCCTCGCCGAGCACCCCGCCCAGACGCCCACCGGGCTGGACCGTCCACGTGGTGGTGGTCGTGGTCTGCGAGGTCTTCGTGGCGACCTGCGGGCTGTCCTTGCCGAGGAGCATCTGGTGGGCACCGCTGCCCGCGGACACCGCGGCCGTGCCGTCGCCGAAGTTGATCTTGCCCGTGTACGGGTTCGTGAAGTAGAACAGGCCCGCGCCGAGGGTGTGGGTGAACGTCACCGGCCCCGCGAACTCCGTCTCCATCTGGAAGACGCCGCCCTGGGCGCCGTCCTTCGCCTGGACCTTGAGCTTCCCGGCCCCCGTCGAGAAGATCACCACGAGGGTGTCGTCCTTGACCTCGAGTGACGAGAGCTTCGTGCTGGCGAGCTGCGCGGCGGTGAGCGACGGGACCTTCGACGCGAACACCACGGTCGGCTTCGTCACCATCCGCTGGGTGTCCGGAGCGCCGGTCAGCGTGTAGTCGTACACGCCGAGGTCGGCGATCCGGATGTCGAAGCCGTTGTGCTTGCCCCGTACCGCGATCGTGCCGGAGACCGGGGTGTCGCGCACCCTGAGTTCCTTGCCCTGGGCGGGGTTCGTCGTGACCCCGTTCACGGTGACGGCGTAGTCGCCACCGGTCGAGGTCTTGCCGGACGCGTTCGCGGGGGAGACCCCGACGAGGGCAGCGGCGGCGACGGTGCCGAGGGCGATCGCGGCGACGATACCGCTGCCGATCCTGCGTGAGCGCTGGGTGTGCATGGGTGCCTCCTGGTGGGCCTGTCTGGCCGGTACGACGATCGTCGTCGCCAGCCCGACTCCGCACCATCGGACCTTGGTACTAGTACCCGGTCAGCAGCGTTCGGCAGGGCACGGTCACCACCCGTGGTCGCGCGCCCACAGCGCGGCGCTCGTGCGGTCCGCGACGCCGATCCGCCGGAACAGCGACCCGACGTGCACCTTCACGGTGCGCTCCGCGATGCCGAGCTCCGTGCCGATCTGCCGGTTCGACATGCCCCGGGCGATGCGGACGAGCACGTCCCGTTCCCGGGGCGGGAGCTCCGGGCCCCGGTCCGCGACGGCTCCGGCGACTGCACCGGGCAGGAGCGCCCGGGCCACCCGGGGGTCGATCGGCGTCTCGTCGCGCGCTGCGGCACGGACCGCCGCGACCACGTCGTCGGGCGCGGCGTCCTTGAGCAGGTAGCCCGTGGCGCCGGCCGCCAACGCGGCCCGCACCCGGTGGTCGTCCGAGAACGTCGTGATGACGAGGACCCGGACCGACGGCAGGAGCGCCCGCACCTGCCGGGTCGCCTCCACGCCGCCGGCACCGGGCATCGAGAGGTCCATCACGACGACGTCGGGACGGAGCGTCGGCACGAGCGACACCGCCGCTTCGCCGGTGGCTGCCTCGCCGACGACCTCGCAGTCGTCCGTGGTCGCGAGCACCGCGCGCAGCCCGCTCCGGACCAGCGCGTGGTCGTCGACCAGCAGGATCCTCACCGCAGGGCCTCCGCGTCGACGGGGACCTCGAGGTCCCAGGTGGTGCCGGCACCCGGAGCGGTCCGGAGCAGCAGGGACCCGCCCGTGTCCTCGGCGACCTCGCGCAGCAGGGTCGTGCCGAGGTGTCCGGTGCGGCCGCCCTCGATGACCACGGCGGGGTCGAAGCCCGCCCCGTCGTCGTGCACGACCACCCGGACCGAGCCGCCGGCCTGCGTCACCGTGATGTCGACCCGGCCCGCACCGGAGTGCTTGACGACGTTCCAGACGGCCTCACGGACGAAGCGCACGACCGCGAGCAGCGCGCCGGGGGACGCGTCGACCGCGTCCGGCACCCGCACGGTGGTCGCGAGCCCCGCTGCGCGCGCGCGGGCACAGGCGTCGTCGAGGGCGGCGCCGAGTCCCTCGGGCGTCGGCGCCGCCGGCCGGATCGTCGCCATCGAGGTCCGCAGCGACGACACTGCACCCCGGAGCACGGTGGCGGCGTCGCGCGTGGCGGGATCGGCACCGAGGGACAGTGCGAGTCCGGCGACGTCCTGCACCGGTCCGTCGTGCAGTTCGGCGGCCATCCGACGGCGTTCCGCGGCCTCGGCGTCGAGCGCGCGACCGAGCAGCCGCTCCCGCAGGCGCTGCCCGGAACGGATCCGCAGCAGCAACCCGAGCAGCAGCGGCACCAGGAGCGCGAGCACCACCGCCACCGTGCCGAAGGCCAGGACGGCGAACGACCGCCGCAGGTCCGCGGCGCGCGCGAGCACCTGGTCGTACGGCTGGTACGCCTCGAACAGCAGCGCCTCGCCGGACGGCGTGTGCACCGCCTGGTAGGCCTCGAGCAGCGGCCCGCGCCCGCGCTCGTAGCGGTTCTCCGGCTCGGTCAGGTCGGACACCTCGGCGTCGGACCGGTCCGACTCCAGCGCCTCCAGGTCCTCGTCGGACAGCGGGAAGCGCTCGCCGACCAGTCGACGTTCGTCCGACCAGAGCACCGTGCCGTCGGCCGCCCAGAGCTTCATCCGGACCGCCGATCCGGTGCGCAGCTCACCGGCCACCGCGTCGTCCAGGCGCGTCCGTGCGGCAGCCCGGTCGACGGCGGACCGGGACGGGTCGGCGACCGCGTCGAGCAGTGCGGGTTCGACCACGACGCGTGCGAGCGCCGCGGTGTCGCTGGTCGCGTCACGGACGGCGAACGACTCCGCGATGCGCTGCGCCACCAGCGTGCCGGCGGTCGCGACCGCGGCGCCGCCGACGACCGCGGCGAGCACGACGCCGATCAGGACGAGCCGCCAAGGAGTCCGGCCGGTCCGCCGGCGCGGGTCGGCCGCGACGAGCACGACCGGCTCCGCCGCCGTGTCACTGTCCGACGACCGTTGTCCGTGCACCCGGACACCGTAACCGGCGGCGTCCCCGCCGAGCGCGCGCGGGGCCCGGATCGCCGCAGAACGCAGGCCTGGAGGCCCGTGGCGGCGTCGCCACGGGCCTCCAGGCCTGCTCGGGTGCGTCGTACCGCACGTGGTGAGCAGGAACGGTCGGGTCGCCGCGCGCGACCCGACCGTTCCTGCTCACGAAGCGGGCAGCCGCTCGCGCAGGGCGCCGCGGACCGACTCCCACCCCGCCAGGCGGTCGCGGATCGCGTCGTCCTGCTCGGCGGCCAGGGCGTCCCGGTGCGCCTGTTCGAGCACCTCGTCGATGACGACCCGGCGACCGCTGCGGGCCGAGGTGATGGCCGCGTCGACCATGGTCAGACTCATCACGTTGCCGTGCACCTCGCCGTCCGGCACCTCGCCGGAGCGGACCGCCCGGACGAAGGACGCCAACGACCCGGCGATCTCGTGCCCCACCGACGGCGCAGCGGCAGGGGAACCGGGGGTGCCGTCGAGGTCGCTCGACGGGTCGTGGTCGCCGTCCCAGAGTGCCGTGCCGGCCGCGCCGGAGGCACGCCAGTCGCCGTTCCACGAGGTCTCGGCACCCGGCGCGCACCACGAGCCGTCGTAGACGTAGCGGACGTCGTCCTCGAACGTGAAGACGGCTGCCGCGGCCGCGTCGCCCCGGTACCAGGACCACGACGGGTTCCACGACTCGCAGTACACCGACACCGGGTCGCGTTCGAGCACGTACCGGGCGGAGTCGAAGGCGTGGATGGCCATGTCGAGCAGCAGGACGTCGTCCATCTCCTCGCGGAAACCACCGAAGTGCGGAGCCTTCGCGAACCGGGTGCTCAGCCCGCCCACGGCACCGAGGTCGCGGACGTGCTGCCGGAACGCGACGAGCTGGTCGTTGTAGCGGCGGGACTGCGACACCATGAACAGCTTGCCGGTGGCCTCGGCGGCGGCGGCGAGCGACAGCGCCTCGGCGACGGTCTGCGCGGCCGGCTTCTCGCCGAGCACGGGGAGCCCTGCACGGAGCGCCTGCAGCGTGACCGGGTGGTGCGCGACCGGCACCGTGATGTCGAGGACGGCCTCGGCACCGGTCTCGGCGGCCAGCACGGTCAGGTCCGTGCCGACCGGGATCGACGGGTCACCGGCGTGCTCGGCCCCGGCGCGGGCGGCGTCGAGGTCGAGGTCGACGATGCCGACCAGCTCGACCTCGGGGTCGGCTGCGACGGTGGCGAGCCAGGCCCGCCCCATCCCGCCGGCGCCGACCTGCAGGACGCGCAGCGGGCTCACGCGTCGACCGCTTCCGGCTCGGCGTCGTCGAACGGGCCGCGGTAGTGCTGCCCGTCGAAGTACTCGCCCAGGTCGTAGCGGCGGAGCGTCGGGATCTCCCGCTCGCGCTCGGGCCGGGCCCACTCGGCGCCGTTCGCGATCACGCGACGGACGTCCGGGTGGTGGTAGACGGGGAAGTCCTGGTCACCGGGGGAGAAGTAGAAGATCTTCCCGAGTCCGCGGCGGTACGTCATGCCGCTCCGGAACACCTCGCCGCCGGTGAAACCCGAGATGAACACGAGCTCGTCGGGCGTCGGGACGTCGAAGTACTCGCCGTACATCTCCTGCTCGGGGATGACGATCGGGTTCGGCACCCCCCGGGTGATCGGGTGCTGCGGGTTGACGGTCCAGACGAGCTCCTGGTCGTGCTCGCTGCGCCAGCGGAGGGTGCAGGTGGTGCCCATCAGCTTGCCGAAGATCTTCGACCAGTGGCCGGAGTGCAGGACGAGCAGCCCCATGCCGGAGAGCACGTGCCGGTGCACCCGGTCGACCACGGCGTCGTCGACGTCCTGGTGTGCGGCGTGCCCCCACCAGGTGAGGACGTCGGTGTTCGCGAGGACCTCGTCGGTGAGGCCGTGCTCGGGCTCCTGCATGGTGGCGGTCCGGACGACGGCCTCGGGCAGGTGCTCGCGGATGCCGTCCGCGATCGCGCCGTGCATGCCGTCGGGGTAGCGCTCGGCGACGTGCTGCTCGACCTGTTCGTGGACGTTCTCGCCCCAGACGGTGATGCGGAGCGGGGTGGTGGTCATGGTGTGTGCCTTTCGGGGGTGGTGGGACCCGGTCACTTGACTGCGCCGCCGGTGGCCCCGGCGGCGATGAACTTCTGCGCCACGAGCAGCAGCACGATGGCGGGGATCGAGGCCATCACCGCGGCGGCCATGACGGTCGACCAGTCGGCGGTGAAGGTGCCGATGTAGTTGTAGATGCCGAGCGTGATCGGCCGGACGTCCTCGGTGGTGGTGAGGGTCAGGGCGAACAGGAAGTCGCTCCAGGTGAACAGGAACGTGAACAGTCCGGCGGTGATCAGGGCGTTGGCGCTGATCGGCACGACGACCGAGCGGAAGGCCCGGAAGTTGCCGGCACCGTCGACCTTCGCGGCCTCGATGATCGACGGCGGGATGTTCTGCATGAACGCCCGCATGATCAGGATCGCGAAGGGCACGCCGGCGGTGCTGTCGGCCAGGATCAGCCCCGGCACGGTGTTGAGCAGACCGAGGTCGTTGTACGCCGCGTACAGGGCGTTCGCGACGACGATGCCCGGGATCATCTGCGAGATGAGGATGCCGAACAGCACCGCGTTGATGCCCTTGACCTTGAACTGGGCGAGCGCGTACGACGCCGGCGTCGCGATGAGCAGACTGACGACGACGCTGCCCAGGGCGATCACCAGGCTCGTGACCAGGGCGCCGCCCTGGTCGGCGATCGCCTGCGCGTAACCGCCGAGCTGCGCGTTGATCGGGAACCAGGCGGCCTCGATGGCGGAACCGGCCGGCTGCAGGGAGATGTTGATCATCCAGTAGACGGGGAACAGCATCACGGCGAGGATCAGGATCCCGACGCCGGACAGCACCCACTGCTTCGCGCTCGTGGGACGGACGGGTCGCCGGGTGCCGCGGGTGACCACCGCGCGGGTCCGGAGGACGTCGTTGGTGGACGCTGCGTCAGTCATCGACGGCCTTCCTGTTGAGGCGGAGGTAGACGATCGCGAACAGCGCGGAGATCACGATGAGGATGTTGCTCAGCGCGGCGCCCTGCCCGAAGTCGAACTGCTTGAACGACAGGTCGTAGGACTGGGTCGCGATGGTCTGGGTGGCGTTCGCCGGCCCGCCGTTCGTCAACCCGAGGATGATGTCGAGCACCTTGATCGTGTAGACGACGCCGAGCACGAGCGTGACGCTCACGACGGGTCGCAGCATCGGCCAGGTGATCGCCCAGAAGGCCTTCCACCCGGTCGCGCCGTCGAGTGCAGCTGCCTCGTACAGCTCGGTGGGGATGTCCTGCAGACCGCCGTACAGGATCGTGGTGTTGAAGGGGATCCCGATCCAGATGTTCACCGCGATGACGGTGATGAGCGCCACGGCGGGACTCGTCAGCCACGGGACCGACGGGATGCCGAAGGTGCCGAGGAACTGGTTGACGACGCCCGAGTCCTGGTCGAGCATCCACTTCCAGACCGCGCTCGAGACGATGAGCGGCAGCAGCCAGGGGAGCAGGAGCAGGGAGCGCAGGAGGCCGGACAGCGGGAAGTTCCGGCGGAAGAACAGGGCGAGCAGCAGGCCGAGGACGAACTGGCCGACGATCGACCCGATCGTGAACAGCGCCGTGTTGAGCATCGCCGTGCCGAACAGCTGGGACGACACGACCGAGGCGTAGTTCGCCAGGCCGACCCACGGTGCCTCGCCCGTGTAGAACGTCGACGTCGTGTACGCCTGGAAGCTCATGACGATGTTCTTGACCACGGGGTAGCCGAAGAACAGCAGCAGGAAGAGGACGGCCGGCAGCAGGAACAGCAGCTGCGCGATCCGTTCGAAGCGCAGCGAGCGGCCCGGGCGGGCCCGCCGGGACGGAGCGGGTGCTCCGTCCCCGGCGGCCCGCCGTGGGGCGACGGGGGTCGCGGTGCTCGTCATGCTCAGTTGCTCGACTGCGCGTTCCGCAGGGCGTCGGCCGGGGAGTCCTGCCCGGTCAGCGCCGACTGCACGGCCGTGTAGATCTTCGTCGCGGCCTTGGGCCAGTCGGCACCGAGCTCGCCGGTGCGGGCACGGGCGTCGGCGACGAGGTCGACGAACACCTGCTCCTCGGGGACGTCCTTGCCGAACTGCTGGGCGACGTCGGTCTTCGAGGGGATCGTGTACCGCAGCTTCGCCATCGCGAGCTGGTTCGCGTCGCTGTTCATGCAGTCGACGATCTTGGCGGCGACGGCCTGCTTCGCCTTGTCACCGGTGTTCGGGACGGTCCAGACCTCGCCACCGAGCGGGGCCACGGCCTTGTCGCTGGCGGACTGCACGGGGATCTGGGCGATCCCGTAGTCGACCTTCGACTCCTTCAGGCCGGGGATCTGCCACGGGCCGTTGATCATCATCGCGGCCTTGCCGGCCATGAACTGGTCGTTCACGTCGGCCTGGGTCCAGTTCACGACGCTCTTCGACATCGAGCCGTCGTCGACCAGGCCCTTCCAGAGCGACAGTGCTTCCTCGGTCTCCGGGGTCGCGATGTCCTTCTCGTCGCCGCCGTTCGACCACATGAACGGCAGGAACTGCCAGGTGCCCTCGTACGTGGCGTTGGCGTCGACGGCGAACCCGTACTGGTCGCCCTCGGTCAGCTTCGCCGCGGCGGACTGCAGCTCGTCCCACGTCTTCGGCGGGGTGACACCGGCCTCGGACAGCGCCTTCTTGTTGTAGAAGAGCGCGATGGTGTTCACGGTGGGGGCGAGGCCGTAGACCTGGTCCTCGTAGGTCCCGGCCTGCAGCACGCCCTTGGCGTAGCCGTCCGTCGAGATGTCGTAGTCGGACAGCGGCGACAGCGCACCGGTCTCGGCGATCTGCTGCAGGTCCGGGTTGTCGAGCATCAGGACGTCCGGCAGGGTCTTCGACGACGCCTGCTGCAGGACCTTCTGGATGAGCGACGAGCCGGGCACCAGGCTGCGCTTGATGGTGACGTCGTTCTCGGCCCCGCACTTGTCGAGGTACTCGCCGATGACCTTCTTGTCGTTGCCCTGGTTGTAGTAGTCGAGCACGGTGATGGAGTCCACCTTGCCGCCGGAGCTCGCGGACGAGCCGCCGGAACAGCCGGCGAGGACGAGGGGGACGGTCGCCAGCATGGCGACCGCGCTGAGGACCGGGGCGATCCTGCGGTGTCGAGGCTTCATTGCTTCGCTCTTCTCTGGATGGTTGCCGGACACGAGTCGAACGTGTCGCTCGTGGATCGGGGACGACCGGACCAGAACCGCTCCGTCGCGTCCCGAGTGGGGTCGAAACTAGCATCGAAGCGGTTAGATGGTAAAGCGCTTAGACGAATTTTTTTCGGGCACCGCCCCGCTACAGTGAGCGGGACAGGGTGAGGGAGCGGCATGGCGACGATGCAGCAGGTCGCCGACCGGGCGGGCGTCTCGATCGCGACGGTGTCCTTCGTCGTGAACGGCAACAAGCGCGTGTCCGCCGACACCCGTGCCAGGGTCACGGCGGCGATGCGTGAGCTCGGCTACCGGAACAACGTGGTCGCCCGGGCACTGGCGTCGCGCCGCACCCGGATCCTCGCGCTCGTGTTCCCGGTGCTCGAGCACCGGCTCGGCCAGACCGCGCTGCAGTTCTTCACGAGTGCCGCGAGCCGCGCCTCGGAGCTCGGGTACCACCTGGTGCTCTGGCCGGCGGTGACGACGGCGGACGACGTGCAGGACCTCATCTCGGGCGGTCTCGCCGACGGGGTCGTGGTGATGGAGGTCACGATGCACGACCCCCGGATCGGCCGCCTGACCGAACTCGAGGTCCCGTTCGTCGCGATCGGCCGCACCGCCGACCCCTCGGGCATCTCGTACGTGGACATCGACTTCGAGCGCACCGTCGAGGACGCCCTCGACCACCTCACCGGGCTCGGGCACCGTCGGATCGGCCTCGTGGTCGAGGACCTCGACGGCACGTCGATGGCCGACTACGGCCCGAAGGTCCGGTCCGAGGCGGCGTTCCGCGCCGGCATCGCGAGCCGCGGCCTCACCGGTACCGTGGTCGCCGCCGGTGCCTCCGCCGAGGGAGGGCGCCGTGCGGCGGGGGACCTGCTGGCGCGCGACCCCGACGTCACGGCCGCGATCATCATGAAGGACGACTCGAACTTCGGGCTCGTCAGCGGGTTGCGGGCCGGCGGGCGCCGGGTGCCGGAGGACGTCTCGGTCATCGCGATCGTGTCCTCCGACGGCGCCGGCGCGGCGACCGAACCGGTGCTCACGACGCTGAACGCCCCCGGCCCCGAGCTCGGCCGCCTGGCGGTCGAGTCGCTGGTCGACCGCCTCGAGGGCGGCAGCACCGAGCGCACGCACACGCTCATCCCGTGCGCCCTGCACCTCGCCGGATCGACGGCCCCCGCCCCCGCTTGACCCCTGCCGGTCTGGAGGCACGGGTCGGCGCCGCCACGCGCCTCCAGGCAGCCGCCGGCCACGTTCCGGGCTGCGCGACAGTCCACGGATCCCCGAGCGCGTGAGGTCTCGTCCAGACCGAAAGGTGCCCGGCACGGCACCGCCGCCGCGCCCTGCCGGACAGACCAGGCTCCGCCTGGTTGTGTGGATGTACAGGTTCGCAGCACCACACGTCGAGGAGGACGGATGGCAATCGACCGGAGGACGTTCATGCTCGGGGGAGCGGGGGTGCTGCTGCTCGCCGGCTGCTCCACCGGACCCGAGCGCACGCGGGTCGAGGACTGGCCGACCGAGCCGCCCGAGGGCGAGGCGACGATCAGCTGGTGGGCCGGCCAGGTCGCCTCGAAGGACGGCGGTGACCTGCGGCGCCGGCTCATCGCGGAGTTCCAGGAGGAGCACCCGAACATCCGCGTCCGGATCGTCAGCGCCCCGAGCGACACCGACACGAACCGCACCAGCCTGACGACCCAGATCGCGGCGGGCAGCAGCACACCGGACGTCTACCTCGGTGACGTCGCCTGGCCCGGGCAGTTCGCGAAGAACAAGCTCGCGACCCCCGTGAACCAGCTCGTCGGCGAGGACTTCTTCGACCAGTTCCCCGAGGGCCTGCGGCTGGCGGCGAGCGTCGACGGGACCTACTACATGTTCCCGCTGTACATCGACGAGTCGTTCTTCCTGTACCGGAAGGACCTGCTCGCGAAGCACTCCCTGCAGGTGCCGGGGTCGTGGGAGGAGGTGCGCGAGACCGCCGCGAAGCTCGTCGACACCGGCGACGTGTCGTACGGGTTCGCGTTCCAGGGCGACGTGTACGAGGGACTGACCTGCAACGTCACCGAGTTCGTCGCCGACGCCGGTGGTTCACTGCTCAACGACGACCTCACGGCACCTGCGACGACGAGCTCCGAGACCAAGCGCGCGTTCGAGTTCATGCGGTCGCTGGTGACATCGGGAGCGTCGCCACGGGCCACCCTGACGTACCAGGAGCAGGACACCAACGACGCCTTCTCCGGCGGCCGCGCGGCGTTCCTCCGCAACTGGTCGTACGCGTGGGGGATCGCGAACGGCCCGGACAGCCGGGTCGCCGGCAAGGTGGGTCTCGCCGCCCGGCCGACGTTCGACGGCATGGACGAGCACCACTCGACGATCGGCGGGTGGGGGAACTACATCAACCCGCACACGCAGGAACCCGCGGCGGCACTGACCTTCGCACGCTGGATGTCGAGCGAGACCGCACAGCAGTTCCTGACCCGTGAGGGCGGTGTCCTGCCGGCCCGGTCGGCGAGCCTCGTCAGTGCGGACGCCAAGCGCCAGGAGCGCCCGACCTACGACACGGCGGCGGGCATCACGCTCGTGCCCCGTCCGACCTCGACCGCCTACTACCCGAAGGTGTCGCAGGGCGTCTACCAGAACGGCAACAGCATCCTCGGCGGGCAGGCGACCGTCGACGGCGGTACCAGCGCGATGGCCTCCGCCATCTCGCTCGCCCTGCAGGGAGCGGCGCTGTGAGCGCCGGCACGGCGACACGACCGGCACGGCCTGGAGGCACGGGTCGCGTCGATCCGCCACCCCGGCCGACGGGGCGGTCGCGTCTCGACCGCATCCGCTCGCGGGGCGCGTGGGGCTTCGCGGCCCCGGCGCTCCTGGTGGTCGCGGCGGTGACGATCTTCCCGGTCGTGTACTCGGTGGTCCTGAGCTTCGCGGACGTCGAGGTCGGCTACGAGGGCTTCACGATCCAGTCGTTCGGGCTCGACAACTACGCGGCACTGCTGCAGAGCGCCGACTGGTACCGGGCGCTCGGCTTCACGGTGCTCTACACGGTGGTGACGGTGTCGGTCGAGCTCGTGCTCGGCATGCTCGTCGCGCTGGTGCTCGAGCGCCTCGGGGCCACCCGCGGCTGGATGCTCGCGCTCATGCTCATCCCGTGGTCGCTCGTCACCATCGTGAACGCGCAGCTGTGGAAGTACATCTACGACAGCACCTACGGCGTCGCGACCTGGTTCTTCGGGTTGTTCGGGGACGCCCCGGTGATCCTCGGCGAACCGGTGCCCGCGATCACCGGGCTGATGGTCGCGGACATCTGGAAGACGACGCCGTTCGTCGCGATCATCCTGCTCGCCGGGCTCGTGCAGATCTCCGAGGACCACTACGAGGCCGCCGAGCTCGACGGCGCGAGCACCTGGCAGACGTTCTGGCGCGTGGTGCTGCCACAGCTCACGCCGACCCTGACGATCGCGGTGCTGTTCCGCATCCTGCAGGCCTTCGGCGTCTTCGACCTGCCGTTCGTGCTGACGAACGGCGGACCGGGCACCGCCACCCAGTCGCTCGCGATCATGGGCTACAAGGTGCTCTTCCAGGACATCAACATCGGACCGGGCGCGGCGATCGCGACCTCCACCGCGGTCATCGTCGCGGCCGGGTGTCTGCTGTTCCTCCGGGCGTTCCGGAACCAGGCGAAGGGAGGGGACGACTGATGCCCCGTCAACGTGTGCGCAAGGGCTGGCGGAAGTGGGTCAACACCGTCAACGTCAGCGGCGTCGTCATCGCGGTGCTCACCGCACTGCCGCTCTACTGGCTCGTCACGACGTCGCTCAAGCCGGCGTCCGAGATCGGGCAGTCGCCGCCCACCGTCTGGCCGCAGTCGTTCACCTTCGACAACTTCGTGGTGGCCTTCCGCGACAACGCGCTCGGCCAGTACATGGTGAACAGCGTCATCGTGTCGGTGTCGACCACGGTGATCGTGCTCGCGCTGGCGTTCCTCGCCGGGTACGCCCTGGCAGGCCGGTTCATCCGGGGGCGCACGGTGATCATGACCTCGCTGCTCATGCTGTCGGTGTTCCCGGCGATCGCGGTGCTGACGCCGCTGTACCTGCTCGAGCGCAACCTGGGGCTGCTCAACTCGTACCCGGGCCTGATCGTGCCGTACGTGGCGTTCAACCTGCCGTTCGCCATCTGGATCATGCGGAACTACCTGCAGGGGATCCCGTCGACGATCGAGGAGGCGTCCGAGATCGACGGCGCCGGGGCATGGCGGACCGTGCTGTCGGTGATCCTGCCGATGGCGAAGCCGGGCCTGTTCACGGTCGGCGTCTTCACCTTCACGGCGTCGTGGAGCGAGTTCCTGATGGCGCTGACCTTCAACAGTGAGAACTCGTTCCGGACGATCCCGGTCGGCATCGCGCTCTTCGGGACGCAGTTCACGGTGCCGTTCGCGCAGATCTTCGCCGCGAGTGTCGCTGCGACGGTGCCGATCGTCATCCTGGTGCTCGTGTTCCGTCGCTCGATCGTGTCCGGTCTGACCTCCGGCGCGGTGAAGGGGTGACGGGTGTCCGGCATGCGGAGATAGGTAGGGAACTTACCTAGCTGCGCATGCTGGACATTCGTCAGGGCGTCGTCCTGACCGCCCGTAACCTGCCGTCAGGGGCTCGGTGCGCCGAGATCGACGGCCGCGACGATGCGGTCGATGATCCGCACGAACCTGGCCCGCTCCCGTTCCGAGAAGGAGGCCATCAGGTCGTGCAGGTGCTTGTTCGTGCCGTCCATCGCGCGCGCGTAGTCGCGGCGGGCAGCATCGGTCAGCTCGATGTGCCGGCTGCGGCCGTCATCCGGGTTCGGGATGCGACTGAGGTGTCCGCTGTGCTCGAGTCGGTCCACCATGCCGGTGACCGCCGGGCCGGTGAGCCCCAGGTGCTTCGACAGGTCCTTCACGCGCACCGTCCGGCCCGCTTCCTCGGCGCGCGAGACGAACTGCAGCAGCGTCAGGTCGCCGCCCGAGACGCCGAGCTCGTCGCGCAGGCGCCCGCGCAGTTCGGAGACCGCGGCCTCGAGCCGGGTCAGAGCCGCGTCCAGGTCGACATCGCTCACGACAACGCCCCCTCTGCACGGGTCTCGTCCGGATCACGATACGCCGCAGTCACCGCCCCAGCGTATCCACATAACGCGAAGCGTGGAACGGTTCAGGTGGCGATGACGGATTCGGGGCACCGTGGCTGACCCCGTCCCGACTCCGCAGTCCGCTTCCCGCGCCGGTGAACCGGTCCGTTTCGAGGTCTCCGGCGGGGACCCCGACTCGGCCGAGCGCGACCTCGCCGCCGTCCACGGCGCCGATCGGTGGTCCGTCCGGCGCATCGACGACGACTTCTCCTACCGGTACACGGCCGTCGGGGACTCCGACGTGAGCATCCGGCGTTCGCAGCTCCGCGGTGCCGTGCGCGGCTCGGTGCCCGTCGGCACCGACTACGTGGTGACCTGGATCACCAGCGGGACCGCGCACCTGGACTCCGGGCGCGTCCGGATGGAGTTGCGCCGCGACGTCCCCGTGCTCCTGCCGCCCGAGGACGACTTCGTGTTCACGGCCGAGGACCACGACCAGCGGTTGGTGCACTTCGGGCGGGAGTACGTGCACCGCGTCGCGTTCGAGCACCTGGAGGTCGACGCCGCACCACTGCGGTTCGACCCCACCCGCGCGCCGGAGCCCGACACGGCGGAGCGCTGGCAGGGGGCGCTCCTGGCGCTGTCCCGGGCGCTGCGCGCCGAGGGGCCCGACTCGGACGCGTGGCACGAGGCCAAGCGGTCGGCGGCCACCGCGTTCCTGGACACCTTCCCGCCGCAGGCCGACGACCTGCCCGCGGTGCTCGGCCTGCCCCGGAACGCCCGGCTGCGGGCAGCAGTGGAGTACATCCACGCGCACGCCGCCGAGCCGGTCACCGTCCAGGAGCTGTCCGAGGTCGCCGGCCTGAGCGTGCGGTCGGTCCAGGAGTCGTTCCGCCGGGTGTTCGACGTGTCGCCGCTGACCTACCTGCGCGAGGTCCGGCTCGACCGGGTGCGCGGGGAACTGCTCGAGCTCGACCCGCAGGCCGGGGTCGTCGGCGACGTCGCCCGACGGTGGGGGTTCGCCCACCTCGGCCGGTTCTCGGCGGCGTACGCTGCCCGGTTCGGCGAGTACCCGAAGCAGACCCTGCGCCGCTGACGACGGCGGGTGCTCAGCGGCCGGGTGCCGGCCTCGGCGCGGGGCCCGTGCTCGCCCGCACGCGCAGGGTCGTGGGGAGCCGGACGTGGTCTGTGGTCGGTTCGCCACGGAGCATCGTCAGGAGCATCTGCACGGCGTGTGACCCGAGCTCGGCGAGCGGCTGCGACACCGTGGTGAGCGGCGGGGTCGTGGTGGACGCCTGCGGCACGTCGTCGAAGCCGACGACGGACAGGTCCTGGGGCACGCGGAGCCCGAACTCGGCCGCGGCGCGGAGCACGCCGATCGCCGACGAGTCGTTCGCGGCGAACACCGCGGTGGGGCGGTCGGCGAGGGCCAGGAGCTCACGGGCGACGGCCGCGGACTGGTCCTCCTGGTAGCCGCCGTCACGCAGCAGGCACTCGTCGACCGTGATGCCCGCGGCCGTCAGGGCCGAGCGGTACCCGGCCGCGCGCAGCTGGGCGGAGGCCAGGTCGGCGCGTCCCTGCAGGTGCGCGATGCGAGTGTGTCCGAGTGCGAGCAGGTGTTCGACGGCCTGCACCGCGCCGGCCTCGTTGTCGGCGTCGACGGTGGCGTGCCCTTCCGGCCCGGTGTGCGGGTCGATCGCCACGACGGGGATCGACGAGCTCGACAGTGCCGTGGTCGGGGTGACGACGATCGCGCCGTCGATCAGGGTGCCGGAGAGGCGGGACAGCGACCGGCGCTCCCACCCGGGTCGGTCGGCGCCGGTCATCAGGCCGGCGTAGGCGAGCAGCTCGTAGCCGGTGCCGGTGGCCGCCCGCGAGATGCCGCGGAGCAGCTCGGTCGAGAACGGCTCGAACTCGGGCACCAGGATGCCGACGACCCCGGTCCGCGAACTCCGCAGGCTCCGGGCGACCAGCGAGGTCTCGTACCCCAGGTCCTCGACCACCTGCTGCACGCGGAGCATCGTGGCGGGTGCGACGCCGTCCCGCTGGTTGATCACCTTGGACACCGTCGGGATCGACACCCCGGCCACCCGCGCCACGTCGCCGATCGTCACCCGGCCGGCACCGGGACGCGCGCCGAGTGCCGAGTCCATGTGCACACCGTACCGCTGCGGCACCATGCAATCGAGTAAGAAAACGTTATCGATATCGATTGACACCGGCACGGAGCAGCAGGCATGCTCTCCGCAGCGGCAGTCGATGTCGCGCATGTCAACGACGACACTTCAGGAGTTCCACGATGACGAGGAAGATCCGTGCCGCGGCAGCCATCGCGCTGATCGGGGCGACAGCACTGGTGGCCAGTGGGTGCTCGGCGGGCAGCGATGCCTCCGAGGACGGCGGGAAGGTCACGATGACCTTCTGGCACAACTCGACCACCGGACCGGGCAAGGCCTACTGGGCCTCGACGGTCAAGGCGTTCGAGGAGAAGTACCCGAACGTCACCATCAAGACCCAGGCGATCCAGAACGAGGACCTGGACGGCAAGCTCCAGACCGCCCTCAACTCCGGCGATGCCCCCGACGTGTTCCTGCAGCGCGGCGGCGGCAAGATGGACGCGATGATCGCTGCCGGGCAGCTCATGGACATCTCCGACTCCATCAGCGCCGACGCGAAGAAGTCCATCAGTGCGGGCACGTTCGCCGGGTACGAGAAGGACGGCAAGACGTACGCCATGCCGGGCGCGGTGCTCCCCGAGGGCATCTGGTACTCGAAGGACCTGTTCAAGGAAGCCGGTATCGAGGGCACGCCCACGACCATGGACGAGCTGAACGACGCGATCACGAAGCTCAAGGCCAAGGACATCGACCCGGTCGCCGTCGGCGCGAAGGACGCCTGGCCGGCCGCCCACTGGTACTACAACTTCGCGCTCCGCGAGTGCAGCCAGAAGACGCTCGAGGACGCCGCGGAGTCGCTGAAGTTCGACAACGCCTGCTGGACGAAGGCGGGCGAGCAGCTCGAGGACTTCAACGCCACCAAGCCGTTCAACAACGGCTTCCTGACCACCGCCGCACAGCAGGGCGCCGGCAGCTCCGCCGGTCTCCTCGCCAACCACAAGGCCGCGATGGAGCTCATGGGTGCGTGGGACCCGGGCGTGATCGCGTCGCTGACGCCGGACGCCAAGCCGCTGCCCGACCTCGGCTGGTTCCCGTTCCCCGCGATCGACGGCGGCAAGGGTGACCCGAAGTCGATGATGGGTGGTGTCGACGGCAACTCCTGCTCGGCGCAGGCACCGAAGAAGGCGTGCACCGACTTCCTGAACTTCATCGTGCAGAAGGACAACCAGGAGGGCTACTACAAGGCCTTCAACGCCATCCCGGTGAACAAGGAAGCCCAGTCGGTCGTCGACTCGGACTACCTCAAGTCGGCCCTGGCCGCCTACCAGGAGGCCCCGTTCGTCTCGCAGTACCTCGACACCCTGTACGGCCAGAACGTCGGCAACGCGCTGAACACCAGCGTGGTCGACCTGCTCGCCGGCAAGGGCGACGCGAAGGACATCGTCGAGACCACCAACCAGGCTGCGGCCAAGGGCTGAGCATGACCCTCGACACCTCGCTCGGTACGACTCCGACCACCGGGTCGGACACGGCCGCGGGGACGTCCCCGGCGGGGAGCGGTTCGCCGCTCCCCGCCGGTCGGCGGACCAAGCGCCGCATCGCGGACTGGCGGAAGCGCGTCGAGATCGCGGTCCTCGCCGGACCAGCGGTCATCGTCTTCGTCACGTTCGTGATCCTGCCCGTGGCGCTCGCCGCGTACTACGGGTTCTTCAAGTGGCAGGGCTACGGCCCGCCCACCGACTTCGTCGGGCTGCAGAACTACCTGATCATCTTCCAGGACAAGGCGTTCCACGCGGTCCTGATGCACAACGGCTTCATCGTCGTGCTCTCCCTGGTGCTGCAGGGGCCGATCGCGATCGTGCTCGCACTGCTGCTCAACCAGAAGATGCACGGCCGAGGACTCGTCCGCGTGCTCGTCTTCGTGCCGTACGTCATCTCCGAGGTGATCGTCGGCACAGGGTGGAGCCTGATGCTCCAGTCGAACGGCGCCGTGAACGACCTGTTCCAGAGCATCGGCCTGGGCGGCCTCCGTGCGGACTGGCTGTCGAACCCCGACATCGCCATCTGGACGCTGCTCGTGATCATCTCGTGGAAGTACATCGGCTTCGCGGTGATCCTGTTCCTCGCCGGCCTGCAGAGCATCCCCGAGGAACTGTTCGAGGCCGCCGCCATCGACGGTGCCGGCTACTGGCAGATCCAGCGGCGCATCACGCTGCCGCTGCTCGGTCCGACCATCCGCATCTGGGCGTTCCTGTCGATCATCGGCTCGCTGCAGCTGTTCGACCTCGTCTACATCATCTGGGGGCAGTACATCGCGTCGACCGCGGGCACCTCGACGATGGCGACGTACATGGTCGCCAACGGCCGGACCTCGGGCAACTTCGGCTTCGGCAGCGCCGTCGCGGTCGTGATGTTCGTGATCTCGCTCGTGGTCGCCCTGATCTACCAGCGCTTCGTGCTCCGCCGCGACACCGCGGGTGCACTCACCGAGAGGAAGAACTGATGGCCACCACGAGCATCGTCGCCCCCGGGCGCCGGGCCGTGCGGGAGCGCCGGTCCAGTGCCGCGATCGGACGCGCGAACCCGCTGACCTACGTCGTCGCGATCCTGTTCGTCGCCGCCAACCTGGCACCCGTGCTCTACATCGTGCTGGGCGGCTTCCGGACCAACTCGCAGATCACCACGAGCCCCGCCGGGCTGCCGGCACCGTTCGAGTTCGGCAACTACGGGTCCGTGCTGTCGAGCGGCATCTTCTGGCAGCAGCTCGGCAACTCCACGATCAGCGCCGTCACGACCACCCTCGGGGTCGTCGTGCTCGGGCTGATGGTGAGCTTCGTGCTCGCCCGCTACCGGTTCGCCGGCCGCGGGGCGCTCTACGCCCTGTTCGCAGCGGGCCTGATGTTCCCGATCACGGTCGCGATCACCCCGCTGTACCTGCTCGTCAAGGACCTCGGTCTGACGAACAGCCTGGCCGGCGTGATCCTGCCGCAGATCGCGTTCGCGCTGCCGACCACCGTCATCATCCTGGTGCCGTTCCTGCGGGCGATCCCCGACGAGCTCGAGGAGGCCGCGTCGATCGACGGAGCGAGCCGTCTCGGGTTCTTCTTCCGGATGGTCGTGCCGCTGTCGCTGCCCGGCGTCGTCACGGTCGGCATCCTGGCGTTCATCGCCAGCTGGAACAGCTACATCCTGCCGCTGTTCATCCTGAACAACGAGGCCGCGTACACGCTGCCGCTCGGGGTCCAGTCGTTCTCGTCGCAGTACTCCGTCGACACCGCCAAGGTGCTCGCGTTCACCTCGATGTCGATGATCCCGGCCCTCGTGTTCTTCACGATCTTCCAGCGCCGCATCGTCGGTGGCCTGACCGGGGCGGTGAAGGGGTGACCGCGACCGACGCGACGCAGACCGCCGGACACGACCCGCGCCTCCAGGCCGACAGCGTGACGGACGCGACGGACGCGACGGACGCGACGGCCGCGACCGCGACCACCGCCGGAGCCCGCGCCGACGCCCTGCTCGCCGTGATGACCCTCGACGAGAAGGTCGCCCAGCTCGTCGGCTACTGGCTCGACCAGAACGGCGTCGTCGCCCCCATGCAGGGCGAGATGGCGGCCGTGCAGCAGGGCAGCACGCTGGCGGACATCACCCGCGACGGCATCGGGCAGTTCACCCGCGTCTACGGCACCCGTCCCGTCGAACCCGACGAGCGTGCCGCCTGGCTCTGGGCCGAACAGCGCCGACTGCAGCGCGAGACCCGGCTCGGGATCCCGGCGCTCGTCCACGAGGAGTGCCTGACCGGCCTCGCCGCGTGGAAGGCCGCGACGTTCCCGACCCCGCTGGCGTGGGGCGCGTCGTTCGACCCGGAGCTCGTCGAGCAGGTCGGCGCCGCGATCGGTGCGTCGATGCGGCAGCTCGGCGTCCACCAGGGGCTCGCACCGGTGCTCGACGTGATCCGTGACCCCCGCTGGGGCCGGGTCGACGAGTGCATCGCCGAGGACCCGTACCTGGTCGGCACGGTCGGCACCGCGTACGTGCGCGGGTTGCAGTCCGCCGGGGTCGACGCGACCCTCAAGCACTTCCTCGGGTACTCGGCGTCGCAGGCGGGACGGAACCACGCCCCCGTGCACGCCGGGGCCCGCGAACTCGCCGACGTGTACCTGCCGCCGTTCGAGATGGCGCTGCGGGACGGCGGCGCCCGGAGCGTCATGAACTCGTACGCCGAGATCGACGGCGTGCCCGTCGCGGCGAACGGCGAGCTGCTCACCGACCTGCTCCGCGGCCGGCTCGGCTTCGACGGCACGGTCGTCGCGGACTACTTCTCGGTGGCGTTCCTCGAGGTCATGCACGGCATCGCCGCCGACCGTGGCGAGGCCGCGACGCTGGCGCTCGAGGCCGGCGTCGACGTCGAGCTCCCGACCGGTGACGCGTACCTCGCGCCGCTCGTCGAGCGGGTCCGCAGCGGGCAGGTGGACGAGGCACTCGTCGACCGCGCCGTGCTCCGGGTGCTCCGGCAGAAGGAACGGCTCGGCCTGCTCGAACCGGACGCCTTCGCCGGAGACGCCTCCACCGGGATCGACCTCGACACCCCGCTGCACCAGGCACTCGCACGCCGGCTGGCGGCGAAGTCGCTCGTGCTGCTGTCGAACGACAGCGGCGCCACCGACAGCGGCAGCGCCGACGGCGCCAGCGACGCCACCCCCGTCCTCCCGCTCGCGGCAGGCGCCTCGGTCGCGGTCATCGGCCCGAACGCCGACCGAGCCGAGGCCCTGCAGGGCTGCTACTCGTTCGCCAACCACGTGCTCGCCTCGCACCCCGACCTGCCGCTCGGCTTCGCGATCCCGACCGTCCGCGAAGCCGTCGCCCAGGCCCTCGGCCCGGCAGCGGTGCGCTTCGCAGCGGGCTGCGCCGTCACGGGCGACGACCGGGCCGGCTTCGCCGACGCGGTCGCCGTGGCGTCCGCCTCGGACGTCGCGGTGGTCGTCGTCGGTGACCAGGCCGGACTCTTCGGCCGCGGCACGGTCGGCGAGGGCAACGACACCGAGTCGCTCGACCTGCCCGGCGTGCAGCGCGAGCTGGTCGAGGCCGTCGTCGCGACCGGTACCCCCACCGTGATGGTGCTGCTCACCGGCCGGCCGTACGCGATCGGCTGGGCGCTCGACGGCGACCAGCCGCGTCCGGCCGCGGTCGTGCAGGCGTTCTTCCCGGGCGAGGGCGGCGGGCTGGCGATCGCCGACCTGCTCACCGGTGTCGCCTCGCCCTCGGGCCGCCTGCCGCTGTCCCTGCCCCGGTCCGCCGGTGCGCAGCCGTTCACGTACCTGCACCCGCGGCTCGGCGGTCCGTCCGACGTCACCGCCGCCGACTCGACGCCGGTGCGACCGTTCGGCTTCGGCCTCGGCTACACCGACTTCGCCTACGACGAGCTCGTCGTCGACCAGGACGTCCGCTCCGACGGCGTCTTCACCGCGTCGGTGACGGTCCGGAACACCGGGTCCCGTGACGGCGAAGACGTCGTGCAGCTCTACGGGCACGACGTGCACGGCAGCGTCACCAGGCCCGAGGTGCAGCTCCTCGGGTACGCGCGGGTCGCGCTCGCCGCGGGGGAGTTCGCGCGGGTCCGCTTCCGCGTCCCGGTGCAGCGCTTCGCGTTCACCGACCGCCGCATGCGCAGGGTGGTCGAGCCCGGCGACGTGCAGGTCTGGGTCGCGTCGCACGCGGCGGTGTCACGGCCGGGAGGCCCGGTGGCAGCCGGTGGGATCGTCGCCTCGGGCGACGGGCCGGTCCGACACCCCGTCCCCGGCACCGCCACGGAGCGCGCCACCGTCGCGGTCACCGGCGCCGTCCACGAGGTCACCCTCGACGACCCCCGCCTGGTGGAGTGGTCGCTCGTCTGACCGGGAGACGGACAGGAGGCCCGGTGCCAGCGTGCACCGGGCCTCCTGTCCGTCAGTGGGTCGCGGTCACCCGACCGGTTCGATCCGGTCGGACAGGTCCAGGGACCAGACGGCGACGCCTGTCAGGCCGAGCCGGTCCGCCAGCGCGATCCGCTCGCGCAGCGAGCGTGCGTCGGACCACCAGAGCACCTCACCGCTCGGCAGGGTCGCGGTCCACTCGCCGACCGTCGCGTCCCACCGGGCGGTCGCGCCCGCTTTCCGGACCCGGAGCCGGGCCTGGGCGTCGGAGAGCTGACCGGCCGGACGCGTCCCCTTCCAGTGGTAGCCGTACCCGGCGACACCGAGCACGATCTGGTCGGCGGGGGCGAGGGTCGCGAGTGCACGGGCGGCCTTCGACGACCACGCGAGCGACCCGACCGGGCCGGGCGCGTCCGGTTCCCAGGGGCCGTGCTGGTCGTAGGCCATGAGCGTCAGGTGGTCGAGCGGGGCGCGGAGGGCGCGCACGTCGTAGCCCAGGCGGGCGTACCCGGCGGCTGTGGTCGACGCGGACAGGGCGATGTCGAGCCGGACGTCGTCGCCGACGGCGGCTCGGAGCTCCCAGGCGAAGGCGGTGAGGCCGGGCTTCTCGGCCGGGGTCAACGCCTCGAGGTCGATCATGATCGAGTCCCAGCCGCCCGTGGTGACGTCGGCGGCGAGCGACCGGACGACCCGGGCGCGGTTCGCGGGCGAGGTGAGCAGCTTCCGCGCGATCGGCTCGCTGAAGTCCCCGTCGGCCTCGGAGTAGTTGCTCACGAGCAGCTGTGCGGTGAGCCCGTTCGCGTGCGCCCGGTCGCGCTGGGCCTTCGCGGCACGCGAGGGGACCGTGACCTTCGTGCCCGTCCGGTTCAGCAGCAGGCCGTCGACGCCGACCACGTCCATCGCGGCGGCGTTCGCGTCCACCAGGGCGGTGTCGGCGTTCTCGGGCTGGAAGCCGGTCACGTCGAACCCGTCGGCCCGGGCAGCGGTCGGGGTCGTGCAGCCGGCGAGTGCGAGTCCCGTGGAGAGGACGGCTGCGAGCAGCGCGGAGCGGCGTCGACGCGGGGTGGTGGTCACGGGGAGGGGCGTCCTGTCGTTGGTACCCGGTCGGGGCGTGTCGTCGGCGCTCCGGTCAGGAGGCGCTGATGGTCGTGGTGGGGCGTGCCGGCGGGGCCCCGGCGACTTCGTCGGCGGAGACCGGGCCCTCGGCGTCCGTCGGTTCCGGGCTCAGGACGAGGCCGGAACCGCTCGCCGCGCTGGCGTAGAGCTCGTCGAGCCACGAGCGGTTCACGCTCGGTGACTTGCCGCCGGCGAACTTGAAGTGCAGTCCGCAGTAGGGGTGGATCCAGATGCTGCTGCGGCCGCCACCGACGGCGGGGTCGTCCTTCCACGAGAACACGAAGCTCTCTCCGCGGCGGATGAGGTTCACGATGACGATCTGCAGGTGCGTGAGCGCACGGTCGTCGAGGCGGAGCTCGAGGGGTTGCGAGTCGTAGATGAGCTGGCCCATGGCGCTGCCTTCCGTCGGGTGGGACCCGCCGCACGTGCCGGGCCCGCGGGGTCCATCCTCCCCCGATTCCTCGACCCCTGGCGCTTTTCGTCCATCCACGGCGTGATCAGTCCCGTTCCGTGCCGGCGGCCGACGGCGGGACGGTCGGTGCCGACCACGGTGGGAGCTCGGCCGACGGGTACCCGCCGTGCTCATCCGGCGCCCGCAGCATCGGGTTGACCGCGCGCAGCCGGATGCCGGAGCTGTCCCCGGTGACCCCGCGGACGGCGCTCGCCAGCAGGAACGCGACGACGTCGGCCGTGCTGCCGTCGGGGTCGTAGCCGTGCCAGGGGCGGTCGTCGCCCTGGGCGCGTCGCAGGGCACTGGCGAACGTCGCGTCGGCGTCGTCGACCTCCACCTCGCAATCGAGCACGATCCGGAAGCGTGATCCCTCGCCCGGGGGCCGAGCGAGGTCCGGCGTGGCGAGGGGCTCCGGGTCCTCCGGGTCGAACGACCGGAGCGCCGCCGACGGTGCGGTGCCGAACGCGGCACGGTACTCGGCAGCCATCCGCCCGGCGTTGCTGAAGTGCCAGTGCTTCGCGACGTCTGCGATGGTGCGTCGGTCGGCCGGTGTCATCGACAGCAGGTCGCGGCGGACGCCCTCGAGCCGCACCCCGCGCAGGTACGACGCGGGTGAGGTCTGCAGCTCCCGCCGGAACGCGCTCTGCAGGCCGCGGGTCGACAGGTGTGCGGCGGCGGCGATGTCCGGTACGGAGATCGCTTCACGGGCGTGGGCGTGCACGAACCGCAGCGCCTCGTGCACGCTGCGGGACAGCCGTGCTCCGCCGTGCTCGGGACCACTCGCCGTGGTCGGTGCCTGGTCCATACGTGGAGGGTACGAGTCGGTCGGGCGGATCGGCCCCCGACGCCACGACGCCGCCGTTATCCGGGGTGCGCGGATGTGGATCGCACCCGTTCGGGGGCCATTGTGGACCTCGACGGAGGCGCTTATCGTCCAGAAGGTACTCAAACTGTCCCCCTCCGAACAGGGTCGGAGGTGCGGGGGCAGATCGGAGGATCTCATGAGTGTTTACGAACGTGCACCGGGGGTCGCCCCGGTCCACATCACCTCCTACCGGGCGCGGGCACGGGCTGCCCGACGCGGGTGGATCGTGCAGTCCGAGGACGACGTCGATCGCGAGCGCTTCACCTTCGCGGACCTCCGCGCACAGCGGGGGCGGAACCCGTGAGCAGCGACACCGTCCCGCGGGCCGTGGTCGGCCACGCACCCCGGGCCGCCGAGCGGTGCGGCCGGACCCCCTCCGACGCCGTCCGGACGGTCCGTGCCGTGTACGACGGTCGCGACGTTCGGTTCGCACCCACCGACCGGTTCGCGTTCCGCCACCGGACGGTGCGCCACCACAACGTCGCGCTGCTGTCGTCGGCGGTGTCGACGGCCGCCGCCGCCTCGTTCACGCCGGACGGCACGCCGGTGCTGGCGTGGTCGACCGTGGGGTGCCTCCGGGTCGACGACGACGCGCCCACCCGTCCCGGTGTGCCGGTGCTCCTGCCGACGGACCGACCGTTCACCCTGATCGTGCCGGCGGGGACCGTCCAGGTGCTGCGGGTCGACCGCGGCTTCCTCGACGCCGTGAACGGGGTCGTGTTCGACCACCGCTTCGCCGGGCGACTGCGATCCCGCCCGGCCGAGGCCGAGGTCTCCCACCTGCTCGCCCGCATCGACGCGGTGGCGGTCAACGCGCTGCACCCCGACCGCAACCCGGGCGGCCACCTGTCCGCACAGGTGCTGCTGGCCGAGTCCGTCCTGCGGGCCTTCGGCGGGACGGGCGCCGAAGGCGACGCACCGCCGGTGCGCCGGACGGTGAACACCGTGCAGCTCGCGCAGGCCTGGCTCGCGGAGCACTGCGACCGGCCGCTCCAGCTCGCGGACGTCTGCGGGGCCGTCGGGGTCAGCTCCCGCACACTCCAGGAGAACTTCGTGCAGCACGTCGGGGTGAGCCCCATGACGTACCTGCTGCAGGTCCGCCTCGACCGGGTGCGGATCGCGCTCCAGCTCGCCGACTGCGCGCAGACGACGGTGGCCGAGGTCGCGCACCGGTGGGGCTTCCGCCACATGGGGCGGTTCTCGAGCACGTACCACCAGCGCTTCGACGAGTACCCGAAGAAGACGCTCCAGACGAGCACCTGACCCGCCCGTGCGCACGCGACAACAGCGGCTGATCGGGCTGGCGGAGCGGGTCCTGCTCCACCAGCCGGACGTGGTGCCGGACAGCATCCTGTTCGAGTGGGGCGACCACCGCGGACGCGACTGGGAGCAGACCCTCACCGTGCACTACGACGTCGGTGGAGGGAGCCCCGGCCCCCACCACCGGCACCACTACTTCATCTGACCGGGCTCTGCAGCCGGTCCGCCAGGAACGCAGCCTGACGCTCCCAGTGCCGGAAGCCGCCACCCTCGTGCCCGTTGTACGGGTACACGACGATCTCGCGGTCGGTGGAGCCGAGGGCGTTGAACGCGGCGAAGGTCGTGCGCGGCGGAACGACGTCGTCCATCAGCGCGACCGAGAACAGCGCCGGGGCGGTGATGCCGGCGGCGTGGTTCACCCCGTCCAGGTACGCGGCGGTCTCCCACACGCTGTCGGCCGCGTCGCCGTGGACGGAGAGGTACTGCGCGAGCTCCAGGTACGGACCGCCGACCGCGACGTCGGTGCCGTTCCGCCAGTCGGCGAGGAACGCCACGTCGGGCAGCACCGCGGCGACCGGTCCGACGTGTGCCTCGACCAGGGCCGCCGCGGCGATCGTGATGCCGCCGCCCTGGCTGCCCCCGGTCAGGGCGATGCGCTCGGGGTCGATCCCGGGAAGCGTCCGCACCGCCTCGACGAGCCGCACGGCGTCGGTGTAGACGCGGCGGTAGTAGTGCTCGGCCGGTGAGCCGATGCCGCTCGTCATCCAGCCGCTGGCGTGCGGTGCGGAGCCGTGCGGGTCCGGGGTGTCGCCGCCGGCCCACCCGGAGCCCTGGCCGCGCGTGTCCATCACGACGTGCACGTAGCCGGCGAGGGCCCAGTGCACGCGCTCGCCGGGGCGACCACGGCCACCGCCGTAGCCGAGGAACTCGACGACGACCGGCAGTGCGCCGGGGTCGTCGGACACCGGGCGGTTGACCCACGCGCGCACGGGGTCGCCGGCGAACCCGGGGAACGTCAGGTCCTCGACGACGAGACCGGTCACCGGGGTCTCGGCCGGCACGAGGGTCGACTCGACCCCCTCGCCCGCGGTCCGGGCGGCGGCGATCGTGTCCGCCCAGAAGGCGTCGAAGTCAGCGGGACGACGGACGTCCGAGCGGTGGGCGCGGAGCGCGTCGAGGGGCAGGTCGGTCAGTGGCATGGGGTCCTCCGGGGACGATGATGCCCCCGGCGCCCTGGTGGAGGGCGCCGGGGGCGGGGAGTGTCGGATCCGGTGCGTCGGTCAGCGCGCCGCGGCGCGGTACTGCTCGAGCACCGCGGGGTGCGGGTCGGACGGCACGGTGGTCGTCGCGGTGTCCCACGTCGGCAGTGCGCCGGTGAGCGCCCACGCGGCCTGCTTCGCAGCACCCGCGGCGACGTACTCGCCGGGCTCCGGCGCCAGGACGTCACGGCCGAACACCTGTGCGGCGACGGTGCGGACCGCCGGGTTCCGCGAAGCGCCACCGATGAGCAGCAGCCGCTCGACGGTCACCCCGGTGCCCTGCACCGCGGCCAGTCCGTCGGCGAGGGCGCAGAGCATCCCCTCGACGGCCGCCCGGGCCAGGTGCGCCCGGTCGGTGGTCGCCGGCGTCATGCCGAGCAGCGATGCGGTCGCGTCCGGCCGGTTGGGCGTGCGCTCGCCGACGAAGTACGGCACCAGGACGAGGCCGTCGGCCCCGGCCGGCGCCTGCAGCGCCAGTTCGCCGAGTGCGTCGTGGTCGACGCCGAGCAGGCCGCCGATCACCTCGAGCACGCGGGCCGCGTTGAGCGTCGTGACGATCGGGAGGCGCGACCCGGTCCCGTCGGCGAAGCCCGCCACGGTCCCGCTCGGGTCACGCACCTCGGCGTCGCTGACCCCGAAGACCGTGCCGCTGGTGCCGAGGGACACCGCGACGTCACCAGGGCCGAGACCCAGGCCGAGCGCTGCCCCGGCGTTGTCGCCGAGTCCGGCGCCGACGACGAGGCCGGACCGGGCGACAGCGCCGCCGGGCAGCTCGACGTCGGTGGACAGGGTGCCCATCGCCTCGTCGGGAGCGACCACGCGGGGAACGACCACGGCGTCGTCGTCACCCATCGACGCCGGACGCATCGGTCGCCCGAGCGCGAGCTCGAACA
Source organism: Curtobacterium sp. MCPF17_003 (assembly GCF_003224385.1). NCBI lineage: Bacteria > Bacillati > Actinomycetota > Actinomycetes > Micrococcales > Microbacteriaceae > Curtobacterium > Curtobacterium sp. MCPF17_003. The sequence goes on from NZ_QKLC01000020.1 coordinate 48,173, forward strand.
ACTCCGGGTCGTACTCGCGGCGCACCGGGTCCCAGTACGCCGTGCCGCTGGCGTCGGACGCGTCCGTCGCCAGGGCGTCGAGGTCGGGGCCGAGCGGGCTCTCGTCCGCCGGGCCGTGGCCGCGGAGCCGCCACGACAGCCAGTCGTGGGGGAGCGCCACGGCCGCGACGCGGGCCGCGTTCTCGGGCTCCGCGTCGCGGAGCCACCGCAGCTTGGTGCCCGTGAACGACGCGACCGGCACCAGCCCCGTCCGGGCGACCCAGGCCTCCCGGCCGAGTTCGTCGACCATCTGCGCGGCCGCGTCCGCACTCCGCACGTCGTTCCAGAGCAGGGCGTCGCGGACCACGCGGCCGTCGGCGTCGAGCGCGACCATGCCGTGCTGCTGCCCGGCGATGGCGACGGCACCGACGTCGTCGAGGCCACCGGCGTCCGCGACGGCTGCGCCGAGGGCGTCCCACCAGTGGCGGGGGTCGACGGAGGTGCCGTCCGGGTGGGACGCGCGTCCCTCGCGGACGACCGCACCGGTCGCGGCGTCACGGATGGTGACCTTGCAGGACTGGGTCGACGAGTCGACCCCGGCGACGAGCTGGCGCTCGTCCGTGTTCTCAGCCACGAGCACCCATCAAGTGCTCCATCGCGAGCTGCTGCAGGCGGACGAAGCCGAAGCCCTTGCCGCCGAAGTAGGCATCGGCGTCGAAGTCCTCGTAGGCGGAGCGGTCGGCGAGGAACGCGTCGTACGACTCGCCGTCGTCCAGCGTCGGCGTCGACAGCTCGCCGACCTTGGAGGCCTCGAGCGCCGCCTGCACCTCGGGGTCGGCGCGGAACGCCTGCGCACGCTCCTTGAGGAGCAGGTACATGCGCATGTTGGCCGACGCGGAGTCCCAGACGCCGGTGATGTCCTCGGTGCGGCTCGGCTTGTAGTCGAAGTGGCGCGGGCCGTCGTACGCCGGGCCGCCCTGCGGGGCGCCGTGCTCGAGCAGGTCGACGAGCGAGAACGCGTTCTGCAGGTCGCCGTGACCGAACACCAGGTCCTGGTCGTACTTGATGCCGCGCTGACCGTTGAGGTCGATGTGGAAGAGCTTGCCCTGGTAGAGCGCCTGGGCGATGCCGGCCGTGAAGTTCAGGCCTGCCATCTGCTCGTGGCCGACCTCGGGGTTGATGCCGAACAGCTCCGGACGCTCGAGCGTCTCTGTGAAGGCGATCGCGTGGCCGAGGGTCGGCAGGAGGATGTCGCCGCGGGGCTCGTTCGGCTTCGGCTCGATGGCGAACCGGATGCCGTAGCCCTTGTCGGTGACGTACTGGGCGAGCAGGTTGACGGCCTCGCGGTACCGCTCGAGCGCGGCCTGCACGTCCTTGGCGCTGTCGTACTCGGAGCCTTCGCGGCCACCCCACATCACGAACGTCGACGCGCCGAGCTCGGCGGCGAGGTCGATGTTGCGGAGCACCTTGCGGAGCGCGAAGCGGCGGACCTGCCGGTCGTTCGAGGTGAAGCCGCCGTCCTTGAAGACCGGGGCGGAGAACAGGTTCGTCGTGACCATCGGCACGACGAGCCCGGTCGACTCGAGCGCGCCCTTGAGGCGGTCGATCTGGGTCTGGCGTTCGGCGTCGGTCGAGCCGAACGCGAACAGGTCGTCGTCGTGGAAGGTCAGGCCGTAGGCGCCGAGCTCGTCGAGCTTCTCGACCGCCTCGACCACGTCGAGGGCGGGTCGGGTCGGCCCGCCGAAGGGGTCGGAGCCGTTGTAGCCGATGGTCCAGAGACCGAAGGAGAACTTGTCTGCACGGGTGGGCGTCGTTGCCATGGTGGTCACCGTTCGTCGTCGAAACAAAATGTTGCCGCGCCCAACATAAGCGGTAGTGTTGGCTGTGGCAAGCACGTGATCGCAAAGGAGCGAGCGGATGGCAAGTGAGTCGACGGTGCAGCAACGACTGCGGGTCGCGATGGTGGGGCACGGCTTCATGGGAGCCGCGCACTCACAGGCGTGGCGGACCGCCCCCAGGTTCTTCGACCTCGGCGCCGAGCCGGAGATGGCGGTGATCGTCGGGCGTGATCCCGAACGCACCGAGGCCGCTCGGCAGCAGTACGGCTGGCAAGCGGCGTCCACCGACTGGCGTGCCGTCGTCGCCGATCCGGACATCGACGTGGTCGACGTCGTTTCGCCGGGGTCCTCGCACGTCGAGATCGCGATCGCCGCGCTCCAGGCCGGCAAGCACGTCCTGTGCGAGAAGCCGCTCGCGAACACCGTCGCCGAGGCCGAGGCGATGACCGCCGCCGCCGACGCCGCCCGTGCACAGGGTGTCCGGGCGATGGTCGGGTTCAGCTACCGCCGGGTGCCGGCCATCGCGTTCGCCCGGCAGCTGGTGCAGGACGGCCGGATCGGCACCGTGCGCCAGGTCCGTGCGCTCTACCTGCAGGACTGGCTCGCCGACGCCGACGGCCCGATGACCTGGCGCCTCGACAAGTCGCTCGCGGGCTCGGGGGCGCTCGGGGACATCGGCGCGCACGCGATCGACCTGGTCGAGCACGTCACGGGCGCGTCGCTCGCCACCGTGTCCGGCACCCTCGAGACCTTCGTGACCGAGCGTCCGCTGATGGCCGAGGGGGTGGGGCTCTCCGGCACCGCGTCGAGCGAGCGCGGGCAGGTCACCGTCGACGACGCCGCGTTCTTCACCGCACGGCTCGACGGCGGCGCGGCCGACGGTGCGATCGGCACGTTCGAGGCGACGCGCTACGCGACCGGGCGGAAGAACGGTCTGACGCTCGAGATCAGCGGTTCCGACGGCGCGATCCAGTTCGACCTCGAGTCGATGAACGAGCTCCGGCTGTACGAGTCGAACGCACCGGCGGGGGAGCAGGGGTTCCGCCGCATCCTCGTCACCGAGCCCGAGCACCCCTACATGGCGGCCTGGTGGCCGACCGGGCACCTCATCGGGTACGAGCACACCTTCAGCCACCAGGTGAAGGACTTCGTCGACGCCATCGTCGCCGGCACCGACCCGTCGCCGTCGTTCGCCGACGGCCTGCACGTGCAGCGGGTCCTCGACGCGGTCGAACGCAGCGCGGCCGCCGGCAGCACCTGGACGGCGACCTCGTGAGCGCCGCCGAGCAGACCCGCCAGGCGCTCGTCGTCCGCGGCGGGTGGGACGGCCACCAGCCCGTCGAGACCACCGACCTGTTCATCCCGTTCCTGCAGGACCACGGCTTCGCGGTCCGGGTCGAGGGATCGCCCGCCGTCTACGCCGACCGGGAGTACATGGACACGGTCGACCTGATCGTCCAGGTGAACACCATGACGACCATCGCCGCCGACGAGTTCGCCGGTCTGCAGCGGGCCGTCCTGAACGGCACCGGCCTGGCCGGCTGGCACGGCGGGATCGCGGACTCGTACCGCGACAACGCCGACTACCTGCACATGATCGGCGGGCAGTTCGCGCACCACGCGGGCAAGCACCCCGACGACCGGGTCGGGGAGCAGTCGGACAACTACATCCCCTACACGGTGCACATCACCGACCTCGGGCACGAGCACCCCATCACCCAGGGCATCGAGGACTTCGACCTCGTCACCGAGCAGTACTGGGTGCTGAGCGACGAGTACGACGACGTCCTCGCCACCACCACGCAGGAGGCCCGCTCGTGGGACCCCTGGAACCGGCCGGTCACCGCACCGGCGATCTGGACCCGGCAGTGGGGGAAGGGACGCATCTTCGTCTCGGCCCCCGGACACCGGATCGAGATCGTCGAGTCGCAGCCGGTCCGCACCATCATCGAACGGGGACTCCTGTGGGCAGCACGGTGAACGAAGGGGTGCTTCGCGTCGGCGTGGTCGGCGTCGGGGTCATCAGCCAGCAGTACTTCGAGCACTTCCCGGCCCTGCCCGGCCTCGAGCTCGCCGCGGTCGCCGACCTCGACGTCGCCCGTGCCGAGCAGGTCGGTGCGGCTCAGGGCGTGCGCGGGACCACCGTGGACGACCTGCTCGCCGCCGACGACGTCGACGCGGTGCTCAACCTGACGATCCCGGCCGCGCACGCCGACATCGCCACCCGGGCACTCGCAGCAGGCAAGCACGTCTACGGCGAGAAGCCGCTCGCGATGTCCACCGCCGAGGCCGCACCGGTGCTCGAAGCCGCCCACGCCGCCGGCCTGCGCGTCGGCAGTGCCCCGGACACCGTCCTCGGCACGGGCATCCAGACCGCACGGGCCGCCCTCGACGACGGCGCGATCGGCACCCCGGTCGGCGCTGCCGTCGCCTGGAGCGCACCCGGGCACGAGCTCTGGCACCCCGCGCCGGCGTTCTACTACCAGCCGGGCGGCGGACCGCTCCTCGACATGGGGCCGTACTACCTGACCAGCCTCGTCACGTTCTTCGGGCCGGTCGTCCGGGTCAGCGGCAGCGCCACCCGCTCCACCCGTGAACGGACGATCGCGACCGGACCGAACGCCGGCACGTCGATCCCGGTCGACATCGACACGCACGTCGTCGCGATCCTCGAGCACGAGGGCGGCGTGGTCTCCACCGTGAGCGTCTCATTCGAGGTCTGGGCCACCCGCGCCCCGCTGTTCGAGGTGTACGGCACCGCCGGCACCCTGGGGGTACCGGACCCGAACCGGTTCTCGGACACCGTGTCGATCGCCACCGCCGACGACCGCTCGTGGCGCGACCTGCCGGTCGCCGCCGGGTACGCCGACGCCGGCCGCGGTTACGGCCTCGCCGACATGGCGCATGCGATCGCGACGGACCGGCCGCACCGTGCCTCCGGCGACCTCGCGTTCCACGTGCTCGAGGTCATGGAGGCGGTCTCGGCCGCTGCCCGAGACCACTCGGTCGTCGACGTGCACTCGCGCGTCGAGCGACCCGCCACCGTCCCCGCCGGGTCCGCACCCGGATCCTGGTGACGGAACCCGACCACCGCGAAGAAGGACGACGACGATGACGACGACGGACGCGAGCGACACGACGGAGACGACCCGGGCCTCCCGGCCGGTCACCCTGTTCACCGGACAGTGGGCCGACCTGCCCTTCGAAGAGGTGGCCCGGCTCGCCGGCGAGTGGGGCTACGACGGGCTGGAGATCGCCTGCTGGGGTGACCACCTGGACGTCCGGCGCGCCGCGACGGACCCGGAGTACGTGGCGGACCGGCTGGCGATCCTGGAACGCCACGGCCTGCGGGTCTGGACGATCGCGAACCACCTGGTCGGCCAGGCCGTGTGCGACGACCCCATCGACCAGCGGCACGAGGACATCGTCCCGCCGCGCGTGTGGGGCGACGGCGACCCCGAGGGCGTGCGGCAGCGTGCGGCCGAGGAACTGCAGTGGACTGCCCGTGCCGCCGCGGCGCTCGGTGTCGACACCGTCACCGGCTTCTCCGGCTCGTCGATCTGGAAGACCGTCGCCGGGTTCCCGCCCGTGCCCCCGGGGATGATCGACGCCGGGTACCAGGACTTCCACGACCGGTGGTCACCGATCCTCGACGTCTTCGAGGAGGTCGGGGTCCGGTTCGCACTCGAGGTGCACCCGTCCGAGATCGCCTACGACTACTGGACCGCCAAGCGCACGCTCGAGGTGTTCCAGGACCGGCCGGCGTTCGGGTTCAACTTCGACCCGTCGCACTTCGTCTGGCAGGACCTCGACCCCGCCGCGTTCCTGCTCGACTTCGCCGACCGGGTGTACCACGTGCACTGCAAGGAGTCGGTGAAGCAGCTCGACGGGCGCAACGGGCGGTTGTCCTCGCACCTGCCGTGGGGCGACCCCCGGCGCGGGTGGGACTTCGTCACCGCCGGTCACGGGGACGTGCCGTGGGAGCGGGTGTTCCGCGTCCTGAACCACATCGGGTACGCCGGCCCGACCAGCGTCGAGTGGGAGGACGCCGGCATGGACCGGCTCGTCGGCGGGCCCGAGGCGCTGGCGTTCGTCCGGCAGCTCGGTACCATCGCGCCGCCGGACGCCGCGTTCGACGCCGCGTTCTCGCGGTCGCGCTGACCGGCACCACGCTGCGGGGCCGCGCGGTCGCCGAGGTTTCGCGCGGCGCGACAGTTCACGGGCCCGCCGGTGCGAAACTCGTCGCTCAGCCCGAAACCCCACCCACGACCTCACCCACCAACGAGGAGGACCCATGGCACGGCAGCCCACGGCGACGCCGGGCAACGCCGCGCGCGTCCTCCGGCTCGTCCACGAGGACGGCCCCGTCACCCGCGCCGAACTCACCCGGCGCACCGGCCTGAACCGCTCGACCATCCTCGCGCTCGTCGGGGAACTCGTCGACGCCGGTCTCGTGCACGAGGAGACTCCCGCCGCGGGGACCCCCGGTACCGGTGTCGGACGGCCGAGCGGGGTCGTCCGGGCGTCCGGCGACGTCCTCGCCGCCGCGGTCACGGTCGAGATCGACGCCGTCGGGGTCGCCCTCGTCGGCCTCGACGGCACCGTCCGCGACCGGCTGGTCGAGCCGCAGACCACCGTGCCCACCGCGGCGCAGGCGATCGACGCCGTCGCCCGGGTCCTCGCAGCACTCCTCGCCCGCACCGGACCGGCGGCCCGGATCGTCGGGGTCGGTGTCGCCGTGCCCGGCATCGTCCGGGTCGAGGACGGCACCGTCCGCGACGCCCCGCACCTCGGATGGCGTGACGAACCCCTCGCCGCACCGCTCGCGGAACGCCTGGGGCTGCCGGTCCGGGCCGCGAACGACGCCAACCTCGGCGCCTGGGCGGAACGGCTGTACGGCAGCGCCCGCGGCGTCGACGACCTCGTGTACCTGAACGGCGGCGCGAGCGGCATCGGCGGCGGGATCGTCAGCGCCGGCCGGCCCTTCAGCGGCGCCGACGGGTACGCGGGCGAGCTGGGGCACACCTTCGTCGCGGCGAACGGCATCCGCTGCCACTGCGGTGCGGTCGGCTGTCTGGAGACCGAGGCCTCGCGCTCCGCGCTCACCGCGGTCACCAGGACCCCGCCGGACGACCTCGACGCGCTCGCCGCGGCGCTCGCCGAGGGCCGGCCCGAGCTGGAGCGGGTCGTCGACCGACAGGTCACCGCTCTCGCGACCGCACTGCGGAACGCCATCCACACCGTCGACCCCGAGGTCGTCGTGCTCGGCGGGTTCCTCGGTGCGCTGCTCGGACACGTCGGCGACCGGATCGAAACCGACGTCCGGGCGCAGACGATGGCCGCCATGACCGACCGGCTCCGCATCGTCCCGGCGGCACTCGGCCGCGACGTCCTGGTCCGTGGCGCCGCCGAGATCGGCTTCGCGGAGCTGCTGCGCGACGCCACCATGCCCGCGGCGCCAGCGCCGGCGCCGGTGCCGGCGACCACGCTGTCTCTTATACACATCTGACGCTGCCGA